>JBCEBZ010000526.1:6105-33914 GCA_039206675.1 Rhodococcus sp. (in: high G+C Gram-positive bacteria)
CACGGGCGGCGAAGCCGCCTACGCCCTCTGCGACGAGATCGACACGACCTCGCCGGTGAGGTAGGTGGTGTAGTCGCTGGCGAGCATGGCGATGGTGGCGGCGATCTCCCACACCTCGGCGGCGCGGCCGAAGGCCTCGTCGGACGCCAGCTTGTCGAGCAGTTCCTCGCTGGTGACCTTCGCGAGGAAGGCGTGCCGGGCGATGGACGGTGCGACGGCGTTGATCCGGACCCCGTACTCCGCGGCCTCGATCGCGCTGCACCGGGTCAGCGCCATGACGCCGGCCTTCGCCGCCGCGTAGTGCGCCTGCGAGTGCTGCGCCCGCCACCCGAGGACGGACGCGTTGTTGACGAGGACGCCGTTGTGCTCGACACCCTTGAAGTAGCGCAGCGCGGCGCGGGTGGCCCGGAACGTTCCGTTCAGGGTGATGTCGAGGACGCGGTCCCATTCCTCGTCGGTCATGTCGACGAGCGGCGTCTCGCCGCCGAGCCCGGCGTTGTTGACGAGGACGTCGATCCGGCCGAGGCTGTCGGCAGCCCCGGCGATCAGGGCGTCCACCTGCTCCGTGCTGGACACGTCGCACGTCAGCGCCTCGACCACCTGCCCGGGGAACTCGGCAGCCAGTTTGTCCCTGGTCTCGAGCAGGCGACGCTCGTGCCAGTCGGACACCAGGACGTCGGCGCCTTCGAGCAGGGCGCGACGTGCGGACGCGAACCCGATGCCGGTGCCGGCGGCCGCGGTGACGACGACCTTCTTCCCTTTCAGCAGGTCGTGTCCCGGCGTCTCGACGGGCGCGGTGGCGAGTGGTGAAGTGTCGGTCACGGTCGTGCCTCTCGGGGAAGTCCGAGCACGCGCTCGGAGATGATGTTGCGCTGGATCTCGTTGGATCCGCCGTAGATGGTGTCGGCGCGGGTGAAGAGGAACAGCCGCTGCCATTCGCCGAGTTCGAGGTGTTCGGGATCGGTGATGTCGGATGCCGGTGCGACCGGGGCGAGGAGCGACGACGCACCCTGCACCTCCATCGCCAGCTGACCGAGGTCGCGGTGCCAGTTGGCCCACAGCAGTTTCGCGACGGACGCCTCGGGCCCGGACGTTCCGGCGTCGACGGCCTCGAGGGTTCGCAGGGCGTGGGCGCGCATCACCCGTAGCCCCACCCAGGCGCGGGCGATCTTCTCGCGAATGTTCGGGTCGGATGCCGCGCCGGTGGCTTTCGCGAGGTCGACGACGCCCTGCAGTTCGCGGGCGAATCCGATCTGCTGCCCGAGCGTGGACACGCCGCGCTCGAACGTGAGCAGTCCCATCGCGACCCGCCACCCGTCGCCGGGCTCGCCGACCACCAGATCGGCGTCGGTGACGGCGTCGTCGAAGAACACCTCGTTGAACTCGGACGTGCCGGTGAGTTGCTGGATCGGCCGGACGGTGACGCCGGGCTGGTCGAGCGGCACGAGCAGGAAGCTCAGTCCCTGGTGCCGCTTCGAGCCCGGTTCCGTGCGGCACAGCACGAACGCCCACTGCGCGACGTGCGCGAGGGACGTCCATACCTTCTGACCGTTGATCACCCACCTGTCGCCGTCGAGGCGCGCGGTGGTCGCGACGTTGGCGAGGTCGGAACCGGCGCCCGGCTCGGAGTAGCCCTGCGCCCACAGTTCGGCGACGGTGTTGATTCCGGGCAGGAAGCGACGCTTCTGCTCCTCGGTGCCGAACGCGATGAGCGTCGGCCCGAGCAGTTCCTCGCCGACGTGGCTGACGCGGGCCGGCGCCGCGGCCTTCGCGTACTCCTCGTGGAACACGACCTGCTGCGCCAGCGTGGCGCCGCGCCCGCCGTATTCCTTCGGCCAGCCCAGGCACGTCCATCCGGCGGCGGCGAGGTGCCGGTCCCACGCGAGCCGTTCGTCGAAGAATTCGTGCTCGCTACCGGGGCCGCCCTTGCCCTTCAGCCGGGCGAAGTCGCCGGTCAGGTTGTCGTTCAGCCACGTTCTGACGCTTTCGGCGAAGTCGTCGTCGGTGTTCAGCCCGTCCGGGCTCTCGCTCTGGTCCACGTCTGTAAGATAACCTACCAAGCACTTGCTAGGTAGGTAGGGAGCCCAGTGACCGAACATCCGAGAACCATCCCGTCCGCCGTCACCCACGCCGCACGTGAGTACGGCGAGCTTCCGGCGGTGTCCGACGGCGACGTCCGTCTGACCTTCACACAACTGCACGACCGTGTCCGCGATTTCGCCGCCGCACTCTGCTCGCAGGACGTGCGTCCCGGCGATCACGTCGCGGTGTGGTCGCCCAACACGTATCACTGGGTGGTCGCCGCGCTGGGCATCCACTACGCCGGCGCGACGCTCGTCCCGATCAACACCCGGTACACCGCACCGGAAACCCTCGACATCCTCGAGCGCACCAAGACCACCGCGCTCGTGGTCGCGGGCAACTTCCTCGGCACCGACCGGTACGCGTCCCTGCGCGACGCGTCGAGCACCCTCGACCTGCCGACGGTCGTCCGCGTGCCCGTCGACGGCGGCGACGCCCCGACTCCGGGTGTCGTCGACTTCGCCGACTTCCTCGCCCTCGCCGACGACGACACCCGCGCCGAGGCCGACGCCCGTGCGGCCGCCGTCTCCCCCGACGACGTCTCGGACGTCATGTTCACGTCGGGCACGACCGGCCGCAGCAAGGGGGTGATGAGCGCGCACCGGCAGTCGGTGGGCATCGCCCGGGCGTGGGGCGAGTGCGCGGAGGTGACGTCGGACGACAACTACCTCATCATCAATCCGTTCTTCCACACCTTCGGCTACAAGGCCGGATTCCTGGTGTGCCTGCTGAACGGGGCCACGGTGGTGCCGATGGCGGTGTTCGACGTGCCGAAGGTGATGGCGACCGTGCACGACGAGCAGATCACCGTACTGCCCGGCGCCCCGACGATCTTCCAGTCGATCCTCGACCACCCCGACCGACCCGACTACGACCTGTCCAGCCTGCGGGTCGCGATCACCGGAGCGGCCGCGGTGCCCGTCGCCCTGGTGGAACGCATGCAGTCGGAACTGAGTTTCGACGCCGTCCTCACCGCCTACGGCCAGACCGAGGCAGTGGTGGTCACCATGTGCCGGACCGACGACGACCCCGTCACCGTCTCCACGACGTCCGGTCGAGCGATCCCCGGGATGGAAGTCCGGATCGGCGACCACGGCGAGATCCTGGTGCGCGGCGAGAACGTGATGCTCGGCTATCTCGACGACCCCGAATCGACGGCCAAGACCATCGACGCCGACGGCTGGCTGCACACCGGCGACGTCGGGACGCTCGACGACCGCGGCTACGTCGACATCACCGACCGCCTCAAGGACATGTACATCTCCGGCGGATTCAACGTGTATCCCGCTGAGGTGGAGAACGCCCTTGCCAGGCTCGACGGTGTCGCGGAGTCTGCCGTCATCGGTGTTCCCGACCAGCGGATGGGCGAGGTCGGGCGCGCGTTCGTCGTGGCGAAGGCGGGTACCGCGCTCGCCGAGGACGACGTGATCGCGTTCTGCAAGGAGCGCCTCGCGAACTTCAAGGTGCCGCGCTCGGTGCGCTTCGTCGACTCCCTCCCCCGGAACCCCTCCGGGAAGGTCATGAAAAACGTTCTGCGTGAGGAGAAGAAATGACGGTTCCGGACGAGGGTGACGTCGTCACCTACGACGTGCGCGACGGTGTCGCATTCGTGACGCTCAACCGCCCCGATTACCGCAACGCCCAGAACTCGGTGATGACGTACGCCCTCGACGCCGCGTTCGAGCGGGCCGTCGAGGACGACGACGTGAAGGTGATCGTCCTCGCGGGCAACGGCAAGCACTTCAGCGCCGGGCACGATATCGGTACCCCGGGCCGCGACCATCACGTCCACTACGACAACAAGGCCGTCATGTGGTGGGACCACGTGGACAAGCCGGGAGGCGACCAGCGCTATGCCCGCGAGATGGAGGTCTATCTCGGGATGTGCCGGCGGTGGCGGGAGATCCCGAAGCCGACCATCGCGATGATCCAGGGTGCCTGCATCGCCGGCGGCCTGATGCTGGCGTGGGTGTGCGACCTGATCGTCGCGTCCGACGACGCCTTCTTCTCCGATCCGGTCGTACGTATGGGCATTCCCGGGGTCGAATACTTCGCACACCCGTGGATGCTGGGACCGCGGTTCGCGAAGGAAATCCTGTACACCGGTGACCGGTTCACCGCGCAGCGCGCGTACGAGGTGGGCATGGTCAACCGCGTCGTGCCGCGCGAGGACCTCGAGGCCGAGACCCTCGCCATCGCCGGCCGCATCGCCGCGATGCCCCGGTTCGGTCTTGCGCTCACCAAGAAGGCCGTCAACCAGTGCGAAGACCAGATGGGCATGCGGAACGGCATGGATTCGGTATTCGGCCTGCACCATTTCGCGCACGCACACAACGCCGAGGTCGACACCGATTCCCTCGGCGGCATGGACGCCAAGTCGATGGCGGCGAGCGCCCGCAACGAGAACGGGGCCAAGTAAGTGGATCTGGAGTACGACGACGCCACCCTCGCCTTCCGCGACGAGGTCAGGGCGTTCCTCGAGGAGAACGTCCCCGCCGAACCGCTGCCGTCGATGGACACGGCCGCGGGGTTCGAGGCGCACCGCCGATGGGAACGCACCCTCGCCGACGCCCGGTTGTCCGTGGTGTCGTGGCCGGAGGAACTCGGCGGCCGGGACGCGTCCCTGCTGGAATGGGTGGTGTTCGAGGAGGAGTACTACCGCTCCGGTGCGCCGGGACGCGTCAGCCAGAACGGCATCTTCCTGCTCGCCCCGACCCTGTTCGAGCATGCCCACCCCGAGCAGTTGGCCCGGATCATGCCGCGCATGGCCCGCGCCGACGACATCTGGGCGCAGGCCTGGTCGGAACCCGAGTCGGGCAGCGACCTCGCGTCGCTCCGCTCCACCGCCCGCCGTGTCGACGGCGGCTGGGTGCTGAACGGGCAGAAGACGTGGAGTTCCCGCGCGAGTTTCGCGGACTGGGGTTTCGGCCTGTTCCGGTCCGACCCGGATGCCCAGCGCCACAAGGGCATCACGTACTTCATGTTCGACCTGCGGTCGAAGGGCGTCACCGTCCGCCCGATCGATCAGCTCGACGGCGAGCCCGGTTTCGCGGAGATCTTCCTCGAGGACGTCTTCGTGCCGGACGACCCCGCGAACCCCGGCGAGTCGGGCGTGATCGGCGGCGTGAACGAGGGCTGGCGGGTCGCGATGAGCACGGCGTCGAACGAACGCGGTCTGTCGCTGCGCAGCCCCGGCCGCTTCCTCGCGACGGTGGACCGGCTCGTCGACCTGTTCCGGGACAGCGGCCGCACCGACGACACCGCGCTGCGCGACCGGGTCGCCGACGCCTGGATCGGTGCCCGCGCGTACCAGCTCAGCACGTTCGGCACCGTCACCCGGCTCGCCGACGGCGGGCAGTTGGGCGCCGAATCGTCGATCAACAAGGTGTTCTGGTCGGAATGGGACATCGCCACCCACGAGACCGCGCTCGAGCTGCAGGGCGCCTCGGCGGAGCTCGCGGACAACTGGATGGACGGCTACCTGTTCTCCCTGTCCGGTCCGATCTACGCCGGCACCAACGAGATTCAGAAGAACGTGATCGCCGAGCGGCTGCTCGGACTACCCAAGGCGGACAAATGAGATTCGCGCTCGACTCCTCCCATCAGGACTTCGCGTCGAGTATCGACGCCCTGCTGTCGAAGGCCGACATGCCCGCGGTGATCCGGTCGTGGAACACCGGCGACACCGGCCCCGGCCTGAAGGTGTGGCAGCGCCTCGCCGAGACGGGGGTCAACGGACTGCTGGTGTCCGAGGAACACGACGGTCTCGGTGCCGACGCCGTCGACCTCGTGGTGGCCGTCGAACAACTCGGACGCCACGCGGTCCCCGGACCGGTGGCCGAGACCGTCGCCGTCGCACCGGCTCTGCTCGCGCAGGCGGCCCCGGACCGCCTGGCGGCCTTGGCATCCGGGTCCCTCGCCACGGTGGCCGCGGCGCCGCACGTGCCGTTCGCCGTGGACGCCGATTCGGCCGACCTGGTCCTGCTCGTCGACGGTACGGCCGTGAGCATCGGCGTGCCCGGAGACGCGCAGAGGTCCGTGGACCAGTCGAGGCGGCTGTTCCCGCTCACCGCCGGTGACGCGCTGGGCGACGTCGACTTCGCGCCGGCGTTCGACCTCGGCGCCCTCGCGACCGCGGCGCAACTGCAGGGGCTCGGGCAGACCCTGCTCGAGGTCACCACCGACTACGCCAAGCAGCGCAAGCAGTTCGGCAAGGCGATCGGACAGTTCCAGGCGATCAAGCATCACCTCGCGGAAGTGGCCGCCGGACTGGAGATGTCGCGGCCGCTGCTGCACGGTGCGGCGCTAGCCGTGCGGGACGGGGCCGCCGGCAGTTCCCGGGACGTGTCGGCCGCGAAGGTGGCGTGCGGGGATGCCGCGTACCGGGCTGCGCGGGTGGCACTCCAGGTGCACGGCGCGATCGGGTACACCCAGGAGCACGATCTGTCGCTGTGGCTGACGAAGGTCCGTGCGCTCGTGTCCGCCTGGGGCACACCGGCCTTCCATCGCGGGCGCGTCGTCGATTCGCTCGTGGAGGCGTCATGAGCTTCGACAACGACGAGCGGGCCGCGCTCCGCGAATCGGTCCGCGACCTGCTGGGCAAGCACTCCGACTCCGCCGCCGTCCGCCGGGCGATCACCACCGGGCACGGGTACGACGGCGCCCTGTGGACCAGGTTGTGCGAGCAGATCGGCGTCGCCGCGCTCGCGATCCCGGAGAAGTACGACGGCGTCGGGGCGTCGCTGCTGGAAGTCCATGTGGTGCAGGAAGAGCTGGGCCGCACGCTGACGCCGTCGCCGATGCTCGGCAGCGCGGTGCTGGCCGCGCAGGCGCTGGTGCTGTCGGGGGACGACGACGCGTGCGCGCGGCTGCTTCCCGGCATCGCGGCGGGTTCGGTGGCGGCACTGTGCTGGGCCGGCCCGGACGGCTGGAGCGGCTTCGGCGTGACGGCGTCGGGCGAGACGCTGTCGGGGACGGCGTCGTATGTGCTCGGCGGCGACGTCGCGGACGTGCTGCTCGTTCTCACATCCGACGGCCTGTTCGAGGTGGATCCGTCGGCCGACGGCGTGAGTCGTTCTCGTGTTGCGGCGATGGACCCGACGCGGTCGCTGTCGGAGGTCACGTTCGACGGTGTCACCGCGCGCAGGCTCGTCTCCCCCACCGACCTCGTCGACCGGTTGCGCACGATCGCACTGGTCGCGTTGTCGGCGGAGCAGGTGGGTGCGGCGGAGGCGGCGCTCGAGCAAACCGTCGAGTACGCGAAGTCGCGCAAGCAGTTCGGCCGCGCCATCGGATCGTTCCAGGCGCTGAAACACCGCATGGCCGACATGTACGCGCTCGTCGAGACGGCCCGGTCGATGTCGTACGCGGCGGCGCTGTCGGGAACGCACGACGATGCCGTCGTCGCGAAGGTGTACTGCTCCGAGGCGCTGCAACACGTCGCGGCGGAGGCCATCCAACTGCACGGCGGCATCGCCATCACCTGGGAGCACGACGCGCAGTTGTACTTCAAACGCGCACACGGAAGCGCACAGCTGTTCGGGCAGCCGCGGGAATTCCTGCCCCACCTCGCGGCCGCGGCAGGGCTGTAGGCGGCTCCGCCGCCCGTGCGTGCTCAAGGAGTCTCTGGACTCGTTAACCACTCACGGGCGCGGAGCGCCTCCAGATAGCTCGCGACCCCGTCCTCGTCGTTGCTGGGCAGGACGTGGTCGGCGAGGGCGAGGACTTCGGGCAGCGCGTTGGACGGGCACAGAGCCGTGCCGGCCCACGTCAGCATCGGGACGTCGTTGATGGCATCCCCGGCGACCGCGACCTCCGCCGTCGTGATGCCGTCGACGGCGCACAGTTCGGCGAGGGCGCTCGCCTTGGACACACCGGATGCCGCCATCTCGACGTACGGCGCACCGGAGTGTGTCAGTTCGACGCCGTCGACGCCGGCCGCCACCGCCGCGCGGTACAGGTCGGCGCTGGACACCTCGGGGTGCCGGGCGACGATCTTCACCATCGGCTCGTCCGTGTCGGGCAGCAGTTCCGACAGTGTCATCTCGTGGGGATGCCGGTGGTGGTCGGCGAACTCGCACAACGCCGCGTAGGCCGGTTCGGCGACGAACCACGTCGAGCCGACATTCGCGAAGACCACGCCGGGCATCAGTGTCCGCACCCGGTCCATTGCCGCCGCGGCCGCCGCCATCGCAATGGTCGTCGTCGCCGTGATCACCGGAGTCCCGTCGGCCAGGTCGAGGACGACGGCACCGTTCGCGCAGATCGCCTTGCCGCGGAACCCGCACGACTGCGCGAGTTCGTGCACCGAATGCCGGGCACGGGCCGTGGCCCACACCACCTCGACCCCCGACCGTCGAGCGTCTTCCATGGCCTGCGCGGTGCGCGGTGAGATCGTGCGGTCCGACCGCAGCAGGGTGCCGTCGAGGTCCGTCGCCAGTAGCCGAATTCGGGTCACCTCCGCATGATGCCAGGCGGCGCATGTACCCCTCACGCCCCCACGACAGTCGATAGCCTGGACAGCATGAGTCCTCGAGTACCCAGCATCGTGCTGAATTCCGGAACCATCGTGCCCCAACTCGGCTTGGGGGTCTGGCAGGCCGACAACGCCGAGACCGAACATGCCGTCGGCTTCGCCCTGGACGAGGCGGGCTACCGGCACATCGACACGGCCGCCGCGTACGGCAACGAGGAGGGCGTCGGCCGCGGCATCGCGAACTCGGGCGTCCCGCGCGAGGACATCTTCCTCACCACCAAGTTGTGGAACTCGGACCAGGGCTACGAGCCGGCGTTGAAAGCGTTCGACGCCAGCCTCGGACGTCTCGGCGTCGACTACGTCGACCTGTATCTGATCCATTGGCCGCTGCAGGACGACGACCGCATCCTCCGCACGTGGGATGCGCTGGAGAAGATCGCCGAGTCCGGGCGCGCCAAGGCGATCGGCGTGTGCAATTTCGAACCGCGCCATCTGCAGTTGCTGATCGATCGGGGCGGCGTCGTCCCGGCGGTCGATCAGGTGGAGTTGCATCCGCATCTGGCTCAGCAGGACATCCGGGAATTCGCCGTCGAGCACGGCTTCGCCGTCGAATCGTGGAGCCCGCTCGGCGGCACCAGCAACTCGGGCTGGGGCGACGCATCCAAGCCGAACACCCTGCTCACGGATCCGATCATCACCCGCATCGGCGACCGGCACAGCAAGTCCGCGGCCCAGGTGCTGATTCGCTGGCATCTGCAGAGCGGGCTGATCGTCATCCCCAAGTCGGTCCACGAGTCGCGGATCCGCGAGAACATCGACGTGTTCGATTTCGAACTCAGCGAGCAGGACCTCAGCGAGATCGAGACGATGGACGACGGCGCCCGCGTCGGCGCGCACCCGGACGAGCTGAACATCGGCGCCCCGGAGTAGGCCGCTCCGCGGCTCGTGCGCGGTTAAGGAGTCCAGAGACTCGTTAACCGCGCACGGGCGCGAAGCGCCTACAGCTTCACCGGCATCTCCTCGAGCCCGGAGACGAAGTTGGCGGGACGACGCCGCAGCGGGGTGTCGTCGACGAGCATCATGTCCGGCAGCCGCGACAGCAGTTGCTCGAACATGATCTTCGCTTCGAGCCGGGCGAGTTGGTTGCCGAGGCAGAAGTGGGTGCCGAAACCGAACGCGACGTGCGGGTTCGGGGACCGTTCGATGTCGAACACGTCGGGGTTCTCGAACACCGCCTCGTCGAAGTTGGCGGATTCGAAGAGCAGCATCATTTTCTCGCCCTCGCGGAGGGCGGTGCCGAAGAAGTCGACGTCGCGGGTGACGGTGCGGCACATGTTCTTGATCGGCGACGACCAGCGGAGCATCTCCTCGACCGCCGCCGGGATGCCGTCGGGCTCGTTCACGAGTCGGGCCTGCTGTTCCGGGTGGCGCAGCAGTTGTTCCATGCCGCCGCTCAGCACGTGCCGGGTGGTCTCGTCGCCGCCGATGAGGATCAGCAGGGTTTCGCCGACGATGTCCGCGTCGCTCAGCCGGTGCCCGTCGATCTCGCTGTGCACGAGGTTGCTGGTGAGGTCGTCCGTCGGGTTCTGCCGCCGCTCCTCGATGGTGCGGAGTGTGAACTCGTTGAAGGCGAGGTAGGCGTTGGCCTGCGCCTGCAGCCCTTCCGGGGTGGCGTTGCTGCCGAGCGCGTTCATCAGGTCGTCGGACCATTGCAGGAACGTGTCGCGTTCCTGGGGGCGCACGCCGAGCATGTCGCCGACGACGGCCATGGGGAGCGGCGCCGCCAGGTCGCGCACGAAGTCCACGTCGTCCTTGTCGCACGCGGCGTCGATGAGGTGGTCGCAGATCTCGCGGATCCGGCCGACTTTCGCCTCGACCTGTTTGCGGGTGAAACCGGCATTGACGAGCCGGCGATGCTGCAGGTGCTGGGGGTCGTCCATGTCGATCATCTGGGGAAGCGGGCCCACACCGGGCCGGATTCCGCCGGCGTTCGAGAACAACTCCGGATCGCGTTCGGCGGCCAGGACGGCCTCGTAGGACGCGGCGCCGAGAATGCCTTCGGCCCGGTACACCGGTTCGTGGGCGCGCATCCATGCGTACGCCTGCCGCGGGTCGCCGAGTTCGCCCGAGTAGAACCGCCCGTCGATGAGATCGAATTCCGGCCTGTCCGTCATCGAGACGCTCCTCCGCATTGAATCCCGCCGCTCGTGCCCCGATAATAGAACGTGTTCTTACTATGGCGTGGTGGTATAGCGGCAGTTTTCACAGATTCTCGGCTCGATAATTGACACGAGTTCTATCACCTGGAGGTGTGCGTGGTTACCAACGACGGCAGCAGCGGGCTCGCGAAGACGTCCGTACTCGTCACCGGCGGCGGCAGTGGCATCGGACTCGGCATCGCCACCGCGCTGGCGGCCGAGGGTGTCCACGTCACGATCTGTGGCCGAAACGAGGAGAAGCTGGCCCGCGCGGCGGAGCAGATCGGCGCCGACAATCCCGCGGGGACGGTCGACACGGTGACGGCCGACGTCACGAACGAGGACGACGTCGTCCGCGCGGTCTCGAAGGCGAGCGAACGCACCGGTCAACTCGACGGCGTCGTCACCTGCGCAGGCGGCAACGAAACGGTGGGGCCCGTGACCCAACTCGACGTCGAGGCCTGGCGCCGGACCGTCGACCTCAACGTCACCGGCACGATGCTGACGATCAAGCATGCCGCCCGGGCCTTGGTCGCCGGGGGCGGCGGTTCCATCGTCACCATCTCCTCGATCGCGAGCAGCAACACCCACCGCTGGTTCGGCGCCTACGGCCCGTCGAAGGCGGGCGTCGACAACCTGACACAACTCGCCGCCGACGAACTCGGGGCCAGCAACGTCCGCGTCAACTGCATCCGGCCCGGGCTGACCCGCACCGACCTCGTCGCGCTCATCACCGACGGCGGACCCGTCCTGGACGACTACCTGGCCAACACCCCGATCTCGCGGGTCGGCGAGGTCACCGACATCGCCGCGCTCGCCACGTTCCTCCTCGGCCCCGACTCCACCTGGATCACGGGTCAGATCATCAACGTCGACGGCGGGCAGATGCTGCGACGCGGCCCCGACTTCGGGTCGATGTTCGAGCCCATGTTCGGCGCCGACGGCCTGCGCGGGGTGGTCGCGCCGTGACCTCGCACCAGGTTCTGGGCAAGCAGGTCGAGATGCCCGTGGAGATCCGGGCGGCGTCGGCGTTCACGGCGATGTATTCGGTGCCGACCGCAGCGGCCCAGTCGCTAATCGACCACACCGGCCTGGAGATCCTGCAGTTCCGGCGCGGGCGCGGTGTGTGCGTGCTGGTGTTCGTCGACTACGTGGACGGCGACCTCGGCCCGTACAACGAATTCGGGGTGTCGTTCCTCGTCCGCGACCACCGGGCCGCCGCGGCTTCGGTCCCGCAGGACCTGAAGGCCCTGGCCCGGGGCCGGGCCGGCGCGCTGATCCACCATCTGCCGGTCGACGGCGACTTCACCCTGGCCGCCGGCCGCGGCATCTGGGGTTTCCCGAAGGTCCTCGCCCATTTCGACGTCGACCACTCGGGGTCCGTCAAACGCGGGTCGGTGAGCCAGGGCGGTCGGCTGATCGCCCAGTTGAGTGTCAAACAGGGGATTCCGGTGCCGGGTTCGGGCGCGAGTGCGTCGCTCGCCGCGTATTCGCACCTGGACGGACGCACCCGATTCACCAACTGGGGCATGAACCCGACCGGCGTCCGCTCCCGGCCGGGTGGCGCGGAGCTGAAGCTGGGCAGCCATCCGATCGCCGACGAACTGCGGTCGCTGGGACTTCCGAGGCGGGCGCTCGTCACGTCGTCGATTCCCGATCTGAAAATGACGTTCGGGGACGCGCAGCCCGTCTGACCGCACGTGAGTGGCGAAGTGTGCGCGGGCACGCCTTGCCGCTCACGTGGGTTGCGCCGAGCACAGAAGTGGGGTCCAATACCGGTTCTGGACGCTTGACCAATTCGTGGCATCCCGGGGGGCTGCCGCCGAAAGGACGACCGGAAGTGCAGATCAGACGACGCAGCGTGCTCGCAGGGGCAGCCCTGGCCCCGGCGATCGCCACCCTCGGTTCGGGGACCTCGGCCGCGGGCCCCGACGACACCGGCGACTTCCTCGTCGGCGTCGGCATTTCCGACGCCACCGGTCCGGTCGCCGAGGTCGGGATGATGGGGTACTCCAGCTTCGAGCAACGCGCGGAGGGGCTGCATCAGCGCACTCGCGCACGGGCGTTCGTGTTCGCCGAACGCGTTGGGACGCAGCGCGTAGTGTATGTGTGCGCCGACGTCTGCATGATCTTCCAATCCGTCCACGACGCCGTGCTCGCCCGGCTCGCACAGCTCTACGGCGGCCTCTACACCGAACGCAACGTGATGCTCACGGCCGTCCACTCCCACGCGGCGTGCGGCGGCGCGTCCCACGACTACGCCTACAACCTCGCCGTGCTCGGCCACGACCGCCAGGTGTTCGACGCCGAGGTCGGCGGCATCGTCGAGGCGATCACCGCTGCGCACGATTCCCTCGCGCCCGGTTCGCTGTCGTACGGTCGCAGCGAACTGACCGACGCCAGCGTCAACCGTTCGCGAATCGCGTTCGACCGCAACCCCGCCGAGGACACGGAGTACTACCCGCTGGGCATCGACACGTCGATGCGGGTTCTGCGAATCAGGCAGGGCGGCAGGGACGTCGGCGCGATCAACTGGTTCCCCACCCACGGAGCGTCGCTCACCAACACGAACCACCTCATCTCGGGTGATAACAAGGGCGCGGCCGCCTACTTCTGGGAGCACGACCACGAGGACGTCCGCTACCTCGACGGCGCACCGCAGTTCGTCGCCGCGTTCCCGCAGACGAACACCGGCGACATGTCCCCCAACCTCGACCTCCGACCCGGCCACGGACCCACCGACGACGAGTTCGAGAACACCCGCATCATCGGGCAGCGGCAGGTCGAGGCGGCACGCACGGCGTGGGCGTCCGCGTCGGAGAATCTCACCGGCGGCGTGGACAGCCGGATCATGTACCTCGACATGGCGAACCAGGAAGTCGGCGGCGAGTTCACGCCCGACGGCCGCACGTATCGGACGTCGCCCGCCTGCGTCGGCGCCGCGATGAGCGCCGGCAGCACCGAGGACGGTCCGGCCATCCCGATCTTCCCCGAGGGCACCACGAACCCGCTCGTCGACGCACTCGGTGGAATGGACGCCCCGATCCCGCAGTGGCTGCGGGACGCGCAGGCCCCGAAACTCGTGCTGGTGGCGGTGGGCCTGCTGCCACCGGACGGCTGGGTTCCGCACGTGCTGAAGATTCAGATCCTTCGCATCGGCGGGTTGTATGTGGTGGGCGGTCCCGCGGAGTTCACGATCGTGTCCGGGCTGCGGATCCGCCGCACCGTCGCCGCGAGGCTCGGCGTGCCACTGGAGAACGTCATCTTTCAGGGGTACGCCAATTCGTATGCGAGTTACTGCACCACCCCGCAGGAGTACGACGCGCAGCAGTACGAGGGCGGGTCGACCCTGTTCGGCCGGTACACACTGCCCGCCTACCAACAGGGATTCGCCGCGCTCGCCGACGCGTTGCGCACCGGCAGCGACGTCCCGCGCGGCCCTGCACCACGCGACCTGTCGCAGTTCCAGCCGTATCTCGGTCCCGGCGTCGACCACGACGAGCCACCCGCCGGCCGCGCGTTCGGCGACACACTCGCCCAACCGGCCGCGAAAACACAGTCGGGCCAACAGGTCACCGTCGAGTTCGTCACCGGACACCCCCGCAACAACCCACGCCGCGGGGGAACGTTCTTCGAGATTCAGCGTGCCAGCGGCGACCACTGGGTACGTCACGCCGACGACGGCGACTGGTCGACCAGGTACCACTGGGCACGCACCGAACCGCACCGGTCCGTCGCGCGCATCACGTGGGACGTCCCGCCCGGAACGCCCGCCGGGCGATACCGGGTGCAGCACTACGGCGACAGCCAGGATGCGGCGGGAGCGATCACCGCCTTCACCGGGACGTCGAACGAATTCGACGTCGGATAGCCGCCTACCGACTGTCGTCCGCCAGGTCCAGGTCCAGGGACGAGGCGACATCGAGGAAGTGCCGGATCGCCGGGATCTGTTGCCTGTCCACGCGATACGCGACCGACACCGTCGAGACCGCCTGGGCGTCGGAGAGTGCGACGTACCGCAGGTCCGGGAGGTGCAGGGCGCGGAGGCTGGCCGGGACGATGGTGACCCCGGTGTTGGCGGCCACCAACCCGAGGAGGGTGGGAAATTGGACGGCTTCCTGCGCGGCCTCCAGCCGGAAACCCGCGTGATGACACAGGGCCGCGATGTGGTCGTACAGCCGCGACACCTGGCCGCGAGGGAACGTGAGGAACCGTTCGTCGCGCAGGTCCACGAGTCGCACCGACGCGCGGTCGGCGAAGGGATGCGACGAGTGCATCGCCACCAGCAGCGGCTCGCGGGTCAGCGGCCGGACCACGATGCCCTCCGCCCGGTCGACTTCGCGGACCAGCCCGATGTCGAGGATGCCGTCGGCGATCATCGACAGCTGGCGGTCGGTCGTCGACTCGGACAGTTCCACCTGAACGCCGGGCCACTCCTTCTGCAGCGCGAGCACGGTCGCGGGGACGATCCGCAGCGCCGCGGAGCTGACGAACCCGATGCGCAGCAGCCCCACCTCCCCGTGCGCGACCTGTTCCACCGCGGCGAGCGCGTGATCGGCTTCGGCCAAGACCCTCCGGCCCTCGTCGAGGAGCACCCGGCCCGCGTCGGTCAGTTCAACGCGTCTCGTCGTGCGCTCGAACAGCGTGGTGCGCAGTTCCTTCTCGAACTTGCTGATCTGCTGACTGAGCGCCGGCTGCGCGATGTGCAGGCGTTCCGCAGCGCGCCTGAAGTTCATCTCCTCGGCCACCGTGACGAAGTATCGAAGCTGCCGCAGTTCCACGCGATTGATACTTGCAACTTATCAGTCGGTTGACAATAGGTACTTCTGAACGGTGCGCGCCGCGCCTAGCGTTGAGGGCACCGAATACCCGCACTTCGAGGAGCCAGCAGTGCAGCACCACGTCACCGCACCAGACACGGACAATCGTCTCCGCCACCTGATCGGCGGGGAATGGGTGGACGGCGACGGCCCGGTCACCGCGACGACGAATCCCTCCGACGAGACCGTGCTCGCCGAATACCACCAGGCCGACAGCCGCCTGCTCGACGCGGCGGTGTCTGCCGCGGTGTCGGCACGCCGCGACTGGGACGACCGTGGCATCATCGCCCGCGGACTCGTCCTCCGCCGGGCGGCGGAGATCCTGGCCGAGCGTGCGGAGGCGATCGCGACTCTGATGACCCGTGAGCAGGGCAAGACGCTTCCCGAATCGCGAGCCGAGGTGGGCGCCACCGTCGAGACCCTGCACTACCACGCGGCGCAAGCACGCAACGCCGACGGCGCCACCTTCCCCTCGTCTCATCCCGACGAGGTGATCCGCACGGTCCGCCGACCGCTCGGGGTGGTCGCCGCGATCACCCCGTGGAACTTCCCGCTGCAGATTCCGGCGTGGAAGCTCGCACCGGCGTTGCTGTGGGGTAACACGGTGGTGTGGAAACCGGCGAGCGACACGGTGGCCGTTGCCGCCGCCTTCGCCGAAGTCCTTGCCGCAGCCGGTGTCCCGGCGGGTGTCGTCAACATGATCCTGGGCGCGGGTCCGATCGGAGCCGAACTGGTGGCGCGGCAGGAGATCTCGGGGGTCACCTTCACCGGCTCGGTTCCGGTGGGCAGGTCGATCCAGGCGGCCGCCGTTCCGCGCGGCGCGAAGGTGCAGATGGAACTCGGCGGGCACAACGCGGCAATCGTGCTCCCCGACGTCGATCCGCGGGCCGCAGCGGCGGTCCTGATCGCCGGGGCCATGGGAAGCAGCGGTCAGAAATGCACCGCGACAAGGCGGATCATCGCTGTAGGCGACGCTTACGACGACCTCGTCCCCGAACTCGTCGCGCGTGTCGCGGCACTGGTCGTCGGCGACGGACTGGCCCCCGACTCCCAGGTCGGCCCCCTCGTTTCCGCCCGCGCGGCAAAGGAAGTGACGGCCGCGATCGAGCAGGCGCTGTCCGAGGGCGCCGAACTTCTGGGATCTGCACCACTCCCCACTTCGGGAGCGGCTTTCGTGGCTCCCACCCTGCTCGGCGGCACCACCGCACTGACCATCAGCCGGGAAGAAGTGTTCGGACCGGTCACCACCGTCTTGCGCGCGAAAGACCTCGACGAGGCCATCGACCTCGCGAACGCAACACCTTTCGGTCTCACCGCCGCCGTCTTCACGTGCGACGAGCGGGTCACGCGTCGCTGTATTCGTGACCTCGACGCCGGCCTGATCAAGGTCAACGCGCCCAACACCGGGTCCGAATTGCACGCTCCCTTCGGTGGACTCAAGGACTCGTCGTTCCCGGCTCCCCGTGAGCAGAACGCGGCGACGAGCGCCGAGTTCTTCACGTGGAGCAAGATCGCCTACTCCCGCACCGGAACACCGAGGGGCGAGGCATGAGACCGACCGAACTGCTCCGACGGACCCAGACCGACGCCCGACTGCCCGAGCAGGTTCTGGACCCGGCAGACCTGGGAGCCGCCCGCTACACCCGGCACAGCTTCGCGCGATCCTTCCTCAGAACCGCGGCCGCCGAGAACTGGCGGGTCGAGTGCGAGCGGTGGGACGTCGACGCCCAGGGCCGCGGCGAGGTCGTGTACCGCGTCGTCATCGGTTCACACGAGGTGCGATTCGTCGTGTTCTCGACGACCCTCGACGAGAGCGATCGCACCGACCGCGTCATCGCCAAGGCCTGGGACGTCACCGCCGCCCTGATCGAAGGGCCGCTCACCGACAGTCGTCGGAGTGCACTGCGAATGCAGGTGCCACGTCAGGAGGAAGGCCGGGCCGACGACGGCACCCTCATCTGGACCCGGGCGAACCGCAGCGCCCGGTTCTTCGACTACGTCGCCGACCGGCTGTCCGCGGGCGGTCAACCCGACATCGCGACGATGGGCGACGCCGCCTACATCCTGCGGAGCACCGCGTTCTACAGCAACGGAAAGTTCGGGCTCGCGGATTTCGATCGGCTCGATGCCGGCCATCCCCTGCGGCTGCCCTACCGGGCGCACATGCTGACCGCCTGGTTGCTGCGTGAATTCAGCTACGACCTGGTCGAACACTGCGCCCGGGCCCGGAATCCGCGGTCGGCGCGGCTGTCCGGAGACTGGCGACGCTACCTCGGGCTCGGCAACGCGACCGGCCTCGGCATGGTTCCCTACGTCGTCAACCACCCGCAGGTGCTCGACGCCTGGTGCGCCACCCGCGAACTGCCCCTCGCGCATGCGCTGGCGCAGACGACCTCCCCCGGCGACCCGCGCATCCACCTCGCGCGCGACCTGCTCGACCGCGCCACGCTCTACTTCGGCGAGCGAGCGGACATGTCGACCGCGCCGTTCGTCACCTGCGGCGAGCTTGCCTCCCAACTCGACGTGCTCCGCGGCGTCCTGTCGAAGTACATCGACTCGGGGACCATCGACGGCAGTCAGACCGACCACGCCTGGCGGGCGCTGCACGACCGGGCCGCGTCGATCGGCGCGGAGTCCCGCGGTGTGATGGACTCCGTGATCGTCGAGGTGCATCCGGAACTCGACACCGAGGTCGAGGAATTACTGCACTGCGATCAGCGGCTGGCCGTCGCACCTGCGCAGACCTGCGCCGAACTCCGCGCCGTCCTCCAGGACCGGTACGCGTGGGTGCACCGCTTCGACTTCGCCGATCCCGACGAGCAGACCCACTTCTGGTTCTCGTCCGAGAACAACGAGGAGCCGCGCCGGGGACGCCGGGGAATCGATCCGGGCGAGCACGTCGAGCATCCGATCGATGTCGCCCGGTCCGTGGCCGCCCTGGAACACGATCTGGCGTCCGCTCGGGACGAGGCCACTGTCGCCGCTTTTCTCGTCGAACATCCGCGGCACCGCGGCATCGTCGCCCGAGTCCAGACGCTCACCGACGTCCCGTACGCGGAGGCCCGCGACAACCTGCTCGCCCGGAACTTCCTGCCCCTGAATCTGCAGCGCTTCCAGCTGGCGATGTACGGCATGGAGGGATACAGCCCGCAATCGACCGACTGGCTCCGGGTGACCCTCTACTCGGGAGCCCCACGGGCCGAAGACGTCGCCGCCGGGGTGGACGACGACTGGATCTTCACCCGCAAGCCGCGAAAGGACGCCTAGTGCACACGCTCACACACTCCGACCTGCTGGTGGTGGACGGCCTCCAGATCAACAACTGGGACCGGAAAGTCCTCGAGGAACTACGCGCTGGTGGTGTCACCGGCGTGAACGCCACCTGCGCGGTGTGGGACGGTCCCGCCGACACGCTCGGCGCCGTCGCACAGTGGTATCAGCTCGCCGCCGACAACGACGACATCGTCACCCTCGCGGAAACATCCGAGGATATTCGCAACGCGAAGCGGGACAACCGAATCGCTGTCCTGCTCGGGTTTCAGAATTCGTCACCGTTCGGGGACGACTATCGAATGGTGGAGATCTTCCACCGACTGGGAGTACGCGTCGCCCAGCTCACCTACAACATTCAGAACCTGGCCGGCGGCGCCTGCTACGACGAGCACGACTCGGGACTCACCGCGTTCGGGCGCATCATGATCGCCGAGATGAATCGAGTCGGGATGCTCGTCGACCTCTCCCACGTCGGGAACCGCACCTGCCTGGATGCGATCGACGCATCGCGCACCCCCGTCGCGATCACGCATTCGAACCCGACCTGGTTCGTGGACAGCCCCCGCAACAAACCGGACGAGGTCATCGACGCGCTGGCCGCCCGCGGCGGCGTGATCGGCTGCTGCCTCTACCCGAACGTCCTGGGCGGCGAAGCCACGTCCAGCGCGGATTTCGCGGTCATGGTCGCACGACTCGTCGACCAGATCGGTCCCGACCACGTCGCGATCGGCAGTGACTGCACCCGCAACTGGTCCGAGGACTATGTCGCGTGGCTGCGCAACGGTCGCTGGCGACCGCCCAGCCAGAACCCTGTCGAACCCGAGTGGCCGATGTGGCCGAACTGGTTCTCGGGCCCGTCGGACTTCCCGGTTCTCACCGACTGCCTGCAGAAGGTCGGCCTCGACGACGGAACCATCGCGAAGATACTCGGCGAGAACTGGTTGCGGATCTTCGACGAGGTCTTCCCCGGACTTCACGAATCACAGGAACGCCGATGACCGACATGCTCACCCACACACTCGAGGACGACACTTCTCTCCCGCCGGGAAACCGAATCAGGCTGGCGGTGCGAGAGGTTCGCGAGACGGCGTTCCGGGCCCTGTACGCCGCGGGCGTCACCGCGGGCGAAGCCGGTGGCGCGGCCGACGTCGTGACGGCGATGCAACTCCACGCCCGCAACGGCATCGACACGCTCCTGACGACGATCGCCGAACTCGAGTCGTCTCCCGCCGACGCCACGCTGACCAGGGGACCGGACGTCGACATCGTCGAGCGATCGCCGCGGAGCGCACTACTCACGGGTCCCCTGGCGGTCGATCTGGCTCTGTCGCAGTCCCGTCCGGTCCTCCTCCCCCGGATCGTCGATCACGAGGCCGTCGCCTGGTACGCCCTGCACGCCGTCTCCCGGTCCGGTGCGACGCTGTGGCTGGTCACGCTCGACGACGGTGGGCAACCGGCCGACGCGACCGTCGTGACCGGCGCAGGCGACATGTACCGCAACGTGCCCACCGCGGCGTACGCAGGTGGCGGATCCGCCGGTGAATACGGCGGCGGCACGCTCCTCCGCACGGCGCCCCACGCGGCCCAGACAAGCCGCCCCGTCCACACTGCCACCGAACGGGAGACGCGTTACCACCACGCCGTCTCCTACGGTGTGTTCGTCGACGCCGCGACGTGGTCGCGCGCGTACGAACTCGGCAGGCGATTCCTCGTCCCGGAGGCACATTCGTGACCGATCAGCGTGAACTCGTCCATCATCCCGCCGGCACCGAGCGGCCGTACGCGAGAGCAGCGGTGTTCGCCGGCACCATCTGGGCCTGCGGGCAGATTCCCACCACCGCGGACGGACGGACCCCGGCCGCGATCGGCGACCAGGTCCGGGTCGCGCTCGACAATCTGGAGGCCACCCTCCAGGCTTCGGGCGGGGGCCTGCACACCCTCCTGAAAGCCACGGTGTACCTGGCCGACCTCTCGGAATTCGACGAGTACAACACCGCGTATCTGGCTCGGCTGGACGGCATTCCACTGCCGCCTCGGACGACTGTCGAGGTGGCTCGATTCCGCGGCGACAAGCGAATCGAGATCGATGGAATCGCGGCCGTCGACCCAGCCAATTGATAAGCACTGAGCATGAATTGGTAGGAGATTGGTAATTCCCCGCCGCGAATTCTCTTCCTACTGTGGCAGCAACCACATCACGTGGGGACCAACCCTCAAGCCCACACCCCCGATGGGATTCCTCAGATGAACCTCGACACCACCGCCACCGCCCGATCGGGCGTCACACTGGACAGCGCCAGACTCAACGGCTTCCACGCCAAACTCGCCCTCTTCTCCTCGGGCGGCCCCTTCCTCGACGGCTACATCCTCAGCATCATCGGCATCGCGATGGTACAGATTCAGGCGCAGTGGGACATGAGCGCACTGTGGGCCGGCCTCATCGGATCCTCCGCGCTCATCGGGGTCTTCCTCGGTGGTGCCGTGTTCGGCGCGGTAACCGATCGGATCGGCCGGAAGTTGATGTACACCATCGACTTGATCGTGATCATCGTCTGCTCGGTGCTGCAGTTCTTCGCAGCGGACGAAATGCAGTTGTTCATACTGCGCTTGATCATCGGCATCGCGGTCGGCGCCGACTATCCGATTGCCACCGCGCTGGTGACGGAATTTGCACCGAAGGCGTGGCGCGCCAAACTCGTCGGTGGCCTCAACGCCATGTGGTTCGTCGGCGCGACGGCGGCCGCGTTCGTCGGATACCTGCTGCTCAGCAACCCCGACGGATGGAAGTGGATGCTGCTCTCCTCCGCGGTGCCCGCCACTCTGATCGTCGTCGCACGCACGAGCATCCCCGAGTCTCCCCGGTGGCTACTGAGCAAGGGACGGTCGGACGAGGCACTGACCGTGTTGCGAAAGACGATCGGGACGGATGCAACGCTCGACGACCTGCCCGACGAGGAAGGAAGCACGTCCATTCGCGGGTTGATGCGCGGTGGATACCTGAGGCGGGTCGTGTTCATCTCGATCTTCTGGACGTGCACGATCGTGACGCTCTTCGCCATCTACGCTTTCGGCCCGCAGATCCTCGAACTCTTCAACCTCGGCTCCGGGAATCTCGCCCACATCGGGTACGGCCTCATCAACCTGTTCTTCCTGATCGGCAATGTCGTAGCGTTGCTCCTCGTCGACCGGCTCGGGCGGCGGCCCATTCTGATCTGGGGGTTCGTGCTCTCCGGTCTCGGACTGCTGTTCCTCGCGATCAAGCCGGATGCGGGCCTGTGGGTGATCGCATTCGCGTTCGCCATCTACGCGCTCTTCAACGGCGGACCCTCCATCCTCGAATGGATCTACCCCAACGAACTGTTCCCCACCGAGGTGCGGGCCACCGCCGTCGGCCTCTGCACGGGGATCAGCCGAATCGGTGCAGCGATCGGCACGTTCGCCACCCCGTGGGCACTGTCCACTCTCGGACTCTCCGCAACGATGTACATCGCCGCGGGTATCGCCGGAGTGGGCGCACTCGTCAGCTTCCTCATGGCCCCGGAGACTCGGGGAACGGATCTGAGCGACGCGGCCTCGCTGCGCTGAATCCGTACCCTCACAGGCCCGCCCCTCCGCCGCGCGACATTCCGGCGGAGGGGCGAATCACCAGCCATGCCGGTGTTCGTGTTCAGAGTGCGGACCGGGACCCGAAGACGGTCGAACTCACCAGCGGTGCCATCGGACCTCCGATCAGGAGAGATATCTCCGCGTCCTCGACGGGATTCGGTGATCCACCGCGTATCTGACGCACGGCTTCCACCGCGAGCCCGATGCCGTGCACGAACCCTTCGGCGATGTTTCCGCCTGCCGTGTTGATCGGCAGTGTGCCACTGGGAACGGTGAGATTCTCCAGCGTGAGATAGTCGCCCGATTCTGCGCCACGGGGGCACAGGCCGTGATCGATCATTGCGGCTACCGCGGGGCCGGTGAAGTTCTCGTACACCTGGGCGACATCGACGTCGCCGGGGCCGATTCCCGCGGTACCCCACAGTCTCTCCACGAGCGCAGTATGGAATCCCGCACTCGAGTAGTGGTCTTCGTTCTCGGCCGATTCCGACCATCCGCGCGCGGCTCCCTGGACGCCGGCCAGAATGTAGGCCGGATCACCTCGATAGTCGTCCACGCGGTCGGCGTGAACCACGAGCAGTGCTGCCGCTCCGTCGTTCTCGCGGGAGCAATCGAAGAGCGTGAGTGGCTCCGACACCACTCGTGCTCCGGTGTAGGTGTCGTGGTCGACGGACCGACCGTAGGCCACCGCGCGTTCGTTGGTCCGTGCATGGAAGTAACCCGCTTGCGAGACAGCTTCGAGGGCTGATCGCGGCACCCCATCGACCTCCATGAGCCGCTGTGTCCGCAGGGCGCAGATCTGGACCGGAGTGAACATTCCGTGCGCCGAGTACAGCGAACTTATGTAACCCTTGTTGTACGCTCTGCGCCCATCGGTATTCTCGCTCAGCCCGCGATATACGGCGACGCACTCAGCCTGCCCGGAAGCGACCGCCGCAGCTGCCATATTGATCGCCGCTGCGACGCCACCACCACCGCCGCCCCACACTTCGGACGACCAGCGGATCTCATCGACACCGAGCGCGGCACCGATGACGAGCCCTTCGCTGGAATCATGACCGTATGAGACGAATCCGTCGACCTTACGCGGATCCACCCGTGCGTCGTCACATGCAGCCATGATCGCCTGAAGGACCAGTTGGGGTGTCGTGAACGGGCTCGTTCCGCGCTTGTAGTAGGGGGTGCTACCTGCGCCCACCACCGCGGTTGCACCTCGGAATCCTGATCGACGTGTCATTCCCACTCACCCTCCGCGACGTGCCACCGAACAAGTGGCGATCCGGTCGTGCCAGGAGGAGGAGTGTCGATCTTGCCCTGGACACTCATACCGATCCTGACCTCGCGCCCGTCGGTGTCCTCCAGAACGCCCAACACACGACTGCTTCCGGCCTGGGCCAGTTCGACCAGCACGACGACATAAGGGAGGTGCCCGGCGGTTTCCGGGCTGAAGTTCTGCCAGGTCCGCGTCCACGAGTAAATTCTTCCCGCAGGATCGACGGTCTCCCATATGGTGTTCAACGAGCGGCAGTGGGGACACATCGGACGTGGCGCCCAGATCCATTCGGTGCAATCGCCGCATCGCTGCAGCCGTAATTCACCGTTGGCCAGGCCGGCCCAATGTTCCTGATCGACGCCGTCAGGACTCGGCCCGTACTCGTTCATCCAGGGAGGCGTCTCGGGGATGTTGCGCACGCGCGCCACCCGCCAGCTGTCTTCGAACGGTACCCAGCATGCACGAAGCTCGACCGACTCTCCCCGGACGTCCGTGTACTTCGTGACCGCAACGACCTCACCATCCGGGCTTCCCTCCGCGCTGATCACTCGAGCACGAATGAGATCAGCGGGAACCTTGGCCGACGTGAGCAGTTGGCCTACTCGGTCGGGAAGGAAGTCCGCGATGAGACCGTCATAGTCCTCCTCCACGGTCATCCGTCCGTGTTCGACGATAAGATCGATCAGTGCCTCGGGCACATGTGCCATTCCCATCTCCTCTAGTAATCGTCCAATCACGCGATGTCGATGCGCCGGTGCACTCTCACCGGACTCTCTCGAATCGAGCCGGAATGTCATTGAAATCAGCGCGGATCCGGGCCTTCGCGATCTTTCCGGTTGGCAGGCGAGGCAGCGGTTCGTCGAGTACCACCACATACCGGGGCACCTTGAAGTCGGCCAGGTGCATCTCGCAATAACGAACCAGCTCCTCGACATCGACATCGCCCGTCACGATCGCGGCAGGGGTTTCACCGAAGCGCCCGTCGTCGACCGGAATGACCGATACCTCCGCAACTCCATCGAAATTTCCTATGACAGACTCGATTTCGATCGGAGAGATGTTGATTCCGCCGGAGATGATCAAGTCCTTCAATCGGTCGACGAACCGCAATCGACCATCCCCATCGACGACGCCCAAGTCACCTGTGTGCAGCCAGCCGCTCCGGATGGAGCGGGCGGTCGTGACATCGTCGCCCCAGTACCCCGGCGTGACGGCCGGGCCGCCGATCAGGATCTCACCGGGTTCACCGGGAGCACAGTCGGTGCCGTCATCACGGACCACGCGGAACTCGGAGAATATCGACCCGAATCCGCAGGTATCCGGGTGCGCGAATGCATCAGCCGGTGTCGTGGCGGTGGTGACCCCACCGCCTTCCGTCATTCCATATATCTGACGGAGGGCGACTCCCTTGTCGCCCCACTTGTGCAGGAGGTCGATCGGTACTGCTGCTCCTCCCACAATCGCGGATCGGAGCGACGACAAGTCGGCGGACCGGAAGGTGGGGGCATCGGCCATCTCCTGGTAGACGAGCGGCACTCCGCATGCCATCTCGATGGAGAAGCGCTCTATCCGGTCGAGTGCCCGTGCGGGATCAAACTTGGGTTCGATCACGGTGGATCCCCCGAAAACGATCGGCATCACCACACCGTTCAACATTCCGGGGAGAAAGCTCAGCGGAAGGGCAAGCAGCATCGAATAGCCCTGATGCACTGCCGGCTCGCGGAGCGAAGATTCGAAGCAGATGTCCATAACCTGACGGTTCGTGAACTTGACCCCCTTGGGCTGGCCAGTGGATCCACTGGTGAAGATCACGAAGATCAGGCTCTCGGGCGTCGTGTCGATGCGAAAGCCGTCATCGCTTCCTGAGCGAAGCGAGTTCAGTGTGTCGAAGGAAATGGTCGTCACCGAGGGATCCGGCAGGGCCCGTCGCACGAGTACCTCATGTGACGGTGCGGCAAGTACCGCACGCAGACCGGCCTCGTCCGCAATCTTGGACAGTTCGGTCTCGGTGAATCGGCTGTTGAGCGGCACCAGAACGGCGCCGGCCTTGAGTGCCGCGATCGCGCCGACCGGCCACGTCATCGAGTTCGCACCGACAATCCCCACTCGATCTCCGGAGTCGATTCCGAGATCGTGCAGCAGTCGCGCACCGCGACTCGTCCAGTTCCTCAGTGTTCGATAGTCGACGGTGTCGTCCTCGAACCGGAACGCCGGTGCGTCGCCTCGACTCCTGCCCCACCACTCGATTGCCGAGCCGATTGTGAGTGCCATCGCCCTCTCACCCCGTTCTTTTGGCCGTGAAGGTGGACAGAATCGCTAATCTGACTGTGTAGCTGACATATCCGCTTGGTGTGCTGCCGCGGATCGGACGGCGGGCACGGCAACCGTGTCCGACTGACGCTTCGGGACGGCCACGACCAGTGCTGCGGCGACCAACCCCACCGCCGCGAACACGTAGAACGCCCACTGTGTGCCGAGCGAGGAGCCGACGATGAGTCCGGCGACGATCGGGCCGCACACGCCGCCGAGCCGACCCAGCCCGATCGCCAGACCGAGGGCTGTGCCCCGCGCCCGGGGTGGGTAGTAGATGCCGACGAACCCTGACACGGCGGTCTGCGACGCCGAGCAGAAGCCGATGAGCAGGATCAGCGCGAACACCAGTGCCTGCGCCGGCTCGAGGGTCAGCACGGACACCGCGATCGCGCCGACGACGAAGCCTGCCGAGATCACCGGACGCGGACCGAAGCGGTCGGCCAGTCCGCTGAGTATCACCATGCCCGCGGCGCTACCGAGGTTGAAGGCCAGCAGGAACACCAGGGCCGAACCGAGGTCATATCCGGTGGACCGAAGCATCTGCGGAATCCAGGTGTTCATCGCGTACGCCACCAGTAGTCCGCAGAAGGAGATGAGCGGGAAAAGCACCGTCGCGCCCCGGTATCCCGGGGCGAAGAGCCGGGCCAGAGCCCGGCCGCGACCGGTGTTGGAACTGTCCTCGGTCACTGCGCGACCGGATTCCGTGCGCATGTCGATGCTGTAGCGCGCCATGATCGCCTGCGCCTCGTCGTGCCGCCCCTTCTGAATCAGGAACGCGACCGATTCCGGCAGCGTCTTCAGCGTTATCGCGAGCACGACGACACCGAGAGCCCCTCCGACGAGAAACATCATGTGCCATCCGTATGCCGGGATGACGTAGATGGCCGAGATCGCGGCGACACACCCACCGATGGTGAAACCGGTCTGGATGACCCCGTTGAAGAACTGACGCCGCTCGAACGGCACGTACTCCATTGTCAACGCGATCACCGTCGGCAGTGCGCCACCGAAGCCGATCCCCGCTGCGAATCGGAACAGCCCGAACAACTCCAGATTCGGAGCGAATGCGCACAGAGCGGTGAAGAGGCTGAAGTTGACGACGCAGGCAAGGATCACCGGGCGACGCCCGACGATGTCCGTGAAATACCCGGCGAACATGGCACCGATCAGCATTCCCACCAGCGACAAGCTGCCGACGAGCCCGGCCGATGCTGCGGTGATACCCCACTCCTCCCTTTCGAGGAGGGTGGGTAGGACAGTGCCGAACATGATGAGATCCAAACCATCCAGTGTCGTGATGGCGAGGCAGGTAGCGACGACCGCAAGCGTGCCGGACCTGCCGTTGGTGGCCGATCCGGCCAGGTGGAATGTCATGGAATCCCCTTCTCGTCACTGGCACAGGCTCGTCGACAGGACGTGCCGTCACAGGGCGGACGAACGTGGACGGCAGCCGAAATCGATGCGGCCGCCGGAAAAGCGAATTCAGATCCGGTATGACCCGGATCACGTCCGTTAATCTAACGGTCATTGTTTTAGGTGGCAAGACCCCGGATCCGGCCGGGTGCCCAAGTTGCCACCGCCTACCCAGGGATCGTCGATACCACGCTCGGTTTCCCCGTCACCCTGATACAACGTAGGTGTCGTGAAAGTCGAGCTCGCGCCAGCCGCGCTGAGCACGGCACGCGCCCCCGCCCACACCGGTGACGCCGTGTTCCCCACCACATCTACATTGCACTCCAACGTATTTCACGCTCGACTGTCACACCACC
>JBCEBZ010000526.1:34014-35496 GCA_039206675.1 Rhodococcus sp. (in: high G+C Gram-positive bacteria)
CCCACCACATCTACATTGCACTCCAACGTATTTCACGCTCGACTGTCACACCACCGACCGTGCGCGGAAACGGCTTCGAAATACGGCGGGGACACAGTGGATGCATGAACGATGCCGTGAGAGAACCCGGACTTCATGTCAACGCGTGCGAGGCGTGCGGCCGGCTTCCGCATCCCCGCCGAGGCCGTCTGGCGCTTGCGAAACTGTGCGCCGTGTTTCCCGTCGAGCTGTTGCTCCACGCCTTGGTCATTCATTTCCACGTCTCCTATCTGGTCACCGTTGCGGTTCTCACCGTCACCACGACGGTGTCGGTGATCTGGGTGGTCGAGCCGTCGGCGATGCGGCTCCTCGGCGGGTGGCTGCACGGTCCCGCGGACGGCAAGCACGGCCACCCCGCGACCGGACAATCGCTCTGGCGCATCCGTGTCCGGGTGGGCGATCGTCCGGGACAGCTGGAATCGCTGGCCCACAATCTCGCGGAGCTGGGCGCCAACATCCTGACCGTGCACGTTCATCAGCTGGACGGCGGTTCACTCGACGAGCTGATCGTCGGGGCGTGCCGGGACACGTCGCCCGAGGCGCTGTCGAATGCCGTTCGCGCCGCCGGCGGTCACGATGTCGGCATCTGGCCCGCATCGGCGCTCGCCCTGATCGACGGCCAGACCAAGGCCCTCACGCTGGCATCGCGGGTGGTGGCCGATCCGTCCGAACTTCCCCTGTCGATCGCGGAACTCCTCGGGGCCCAATTCGTGGATGTGCCCGTATGCGACATTCCCACCACGGCGGCGAGTGTCGAGATCCCGTCGGGTGATGACATGCTCGTCTTCGTCCGACCGGCGGACGAACCGTTCACACCGGCCGAGATCGCCCGAGCCCGCCGCCTCGGAGAACTGGCGCAGAAGACATCGGAGATGACAGTGACGGAACGGCCGTAACGCCCTCGAGGACGGTCATTCGCACACAATTGCACCCCAACACGAGCCGACTTCCGTGACAGATCGTCAATGTGTTTGACATACTTGAACTAATGACTACCCGGACAATGTTTCACGGCTCTCACAAGGATGCGATCTCGATGCGAGATAACCAGTCCGCAGCCTCCGCCTTGCAACTCTACTGCGCCTTTCGCCACCAGCATCCGCGCAGCGTGATGCCCTCCGACTACGTCACCGACTCCGGTTTCCGGCTCGGACGTTGGCAGGACCGTCAGCGCGTGGCGCGCATGCTGGGCACCCTGCCGCCCCAACGCATCCAGCAACTCGACGCGATCGGCTTTCTGTGGAGCGACGACGCCGTCCCGCTCCCGGCCGTGCCACCGGCCGACAGCAAGCGGCGACGAATGCTCACCGCCATCGCCGCCTACCGCGAGGAGCACGGCAACGCACTCGTTCCGGCGAACTACGTCACCGCCGACGGAGAACAGGTGGGCCAGTGGCTCTATCGAGCGGTGAAGAAGTGGAGGGCCGACGCGCTGCCGGACGA
>JBCEBZ010000527.1:0-9838 GCA_039206675.1 Rhodococcus sp. (in: high G+C Gram-positive bacteria)
GGCCAGGAACAGGGCGAGAGGGCCGGCGGCGATCAACGCGACCGCGACCCGGGGCACGAGTGTCATCAGCGGAACCTTCGTTCTCGGCGGTCTCACTCCGGACGTCACCGTGGTGATACCCGCAGCGCACGCCGGTAAACGGCGCGAACGGACGGACACCGAATCCCGCTCGCGGGACCGGCGCCGCGGCCTACGATTGGATTTCGAGGCCCCGCGGCCGAAGCCCCCTCGACGTCGCCCAGCCGAAGGCACCCTGGGACTCCGACAGTCGGTCTCGCCAGGAGAGCGAGCACGCCGGCGCGTCAAGCATCGGAGGGACGACATGAGCGCAACACCCGCACTGAAGAAGGCGCTGAGCCAGCGGCAGTTGACGATGATCGCCGTCGGCGGGGTGATCGGTGCAGGCCTGTTCGTCGGCTCCGGCGTCGTCATCGGCGGCACCGGTCCCGGGGCGTTCATCACGTACGCCCTCGCCGGGGTCCTGATCATCATGGTCATGCGCATGCTGGCCGAGATGGCCGTGGCGAACCCGTCGACCGGATCGTTCGCCGACTATTCCCGCAACGCACTCGGCAACTGGGCCGGCTTCTCCGTCGGCTGGTTGTACTGGTACTTCTGGGTGATCGTCGTCGGCTTCGAGGCCATCGCCGGCGCGACGATCATCCAGTACTGGATCGACATCCCGCTGTGGCTGTCCGCGCTGGTTCTGATGATCCTGATGACGGCGACGAATTTGTTCTCCGTGTCGTCCTTCGGCGAATTCGAATTCTGGTTCGCCGGCATCAAGGTCGCCGCGATCGTCGTGTTCATCGCGCTCGGCGCACTGTTCGTCCTCGGCGTGTGGCCGAACAAGGACCTCGACTTCTCCAACCTGTGGAGCCACGGCGGGTTCCTCCCGCTCGGCGCCATGGCCGTCACCGTCGGCGTGGTCACGGTGATCTTCTCCATGGTCGGCGCCGAGATCGCGACGATCGCCGCCGCGGAATCGGCCGATCCGGAGCGGGCGGTGACCAAGGCCGCCAACTCGGTGATCGTGCGGATCGCCGTGTTCTTCGTCGGCTCGACGTTCCTGCTGGCCACCATCCTGCCGTGGGACGACGAGCAGATGGCCGCGTCCCCGTTCGTCGCCGCGTTCACCGAGATGGGGATCCCGTACGCCGACGACATCATGAATGCCGTCGTGCTGACGGCGGTGCTGAGCTGCCTCAACTCGGGCATGTACACCGCCTCCCGCATGCTGTTCGTCCTCGCCGCGCGCCGGGAGGCACCCGCCCAGCTCGTCAGGGTGACCCGTCGCGGGGTACCCGCCACCGCGATCCTCGCCTCCTCGGTCGTCGGCTTTCTGTGCGTGATCGCCGCGGCCGTCTCACCGGACACCGTCTTCGCGTTCCTGCTGAACTCCAGCGGCGCGATCATCCTGTTCGTCTACCTGCTCATCGCCGTCTCCCAGATCGTGCTGCGCTACCGCACCCCGGCCTCGGAACTGCGCGTCAAGATGTGGCTGTTCCCGGTGCTGTCGATCATCACGGCCGCCGCGATCGTCGCGATCCTCGTGCAGATGTACCTGCAGGAGGACGTGCGGTCGCAACTGGTGCTGAGCCTGGTGTCGTGGGCGGTCGTCATCGTGCTGTTCCTCGCCAACACCTGGTTCGTGCGCCGGCGGCCCGCCGTCGAGGGGGCCGCCGCGATCGCCCGGCCGCACCGAGTGCTGGTGCTGGCCAACCAGACCGTCGAGTCGAAGGAAATGCTCGACGAACTCCGCCGCATCGGCGCGGACCGGGAAGCCGTCTACTTCGTGGTCGTGCCGGCCAGCCCGATCGAGACCGGAACCGCCGCCACCCACGGCCCGCTCGACGTCGCGGAAGCGACGCGGGAAGTCGCCCGGCAGCGACTCGACGACACACTGGCGACACTCCGCTCCGAGGACCTCGACGCGGACGGCGAGGTGGGGGACTACCGGCCGCTGCGCGCACTGGCCACCGGTGTCGAGTCGTTCCATCCGGATCAGATCGTCATCTCCACGCTGCCACCCGAAGAGTCGGTGTGGCACCGGTTCGACGTCGTGGACCGCGCCCGCGCCGAGCACGGGGTGCCGGTCACACACGTCGTCGCGAACCCGGTCGGCGCAGGGAAACCCGCTCGATGACGATCATCGCCGGATTCAGCTCGAGCCGTCAGGGGACCGCGCCGCTGCACCTGGCGGCACGGATAGCGCGCTGGACCGGTGAGACGGTCGTGGCGGCGGCGATCGTGGAACAGCCGTGGCCGGGGAAGGACGACCCCATCGACCGCGAATACCTGCGCTACGTCACCGCGGAGGCGTCGCGGGCACTCGACGGGGTGGTCGGCGGTCTGCCGGGGGACCTGGACATCCCCACCGTCGTCCACCGGTCGACCTCGATTCCCACCGGGCTGATCGAACTCGTCGCCGCCCACGACGCCACCCTCGTCGTCGTCGGGTCGTCGTCGTCCGGGCTGCTGGGCCGGGTGGCGCTGGGCAGCGTCACCGAACGGCTCGTGCACACCGCGGCGGTGCCCGTCGCGATCGCGCCGCGCGGGTACCCGCCGGTGCCCGGACCCATCCGCAGGCTCACCGCCGCCTACGGCGGCGAAGCCGACGTCAACGGTCTCATCGCCGCCACCGCCGCGATGGCCGCCCGGTGGCCGGTGACATTGCGGATCGTGTCGTTCACGGTGCGGCCGGTGTCCAGGTTCGGCGGCGCGATCGAGCAATCGACGGAGGATCTCGTCGTCCGGCAATGGACGCGCCGGACCACCGACGACATCGCCCGGCAACTCGACGCGGTTCGCGCCCGCATCCCGGTCCCCGACGTGGACGTGGAGATCGGCAGCGGCACCGACTGGCGCGGGGCGGTCGAGGCCGTGTCCTGGGAGCCCGACGACATGCTGGTACTGGGTTCGGGAGCCGCCGGACCCGCCGCCCACGTGTTCCTCGGCTCCGCCGCCTCGAAGATCCTGCGGCACGCCCCCGTACCCGTGATGATCGTGCCGAGACACGCACCCGCAGGATGACCGTCAGCGGTCGGCCACCACCGCCGCCGCGGACGCCCGGCGGCGCCGGGACGCGGTGATCCGGCGGCCGATGACGCCCTGCCGCGGCGCGAACAGATAGACCAGCGCGAAGACCGCACCCTGGGACAGCACCACCATGCCGCCGCTGGCGGTGTCGAGGTGATAGCTCAGATACAGACCGACGACGGCGCAGGACGCCGAGATCGCCGGGGCGATGACGAGCATCCGATGAAAACTATCGGTCAGCAGGTACGCCGTCGCCCCGGGAATGATCAGCATGGCCACGACCAGAATGACACCGACGGCCTGCAGGGCCACCACCGCCGTCAGGGCCAGCAGCCCCAGCAGCGCCGCCCCGAGCACCCGGGGGTTCAGGCCGATGGCGTGCGCATGGGTGGGATCGAAGGCGTACAGCGTGAAGTCGCGTCGCTTGACGATCAGTGCGACGAACACGAACGCCCCGAGGATCGCGATCTGGACGAGGTCGGACCGGCTGACACCCAGCAGGTTGCCGAAGATGATGTGGTTCAGGTCGGTCTGGCTCGGGGTGACCGAGACCAGCACCAGGCCGAGGGCGAACAGCGTGGAGAACACGATGCCGATCGCGGCGTCCTCCTTGACCCGGCTGGTGTCGCGGACCAGCCCGATCAACGCCACGGCCAGGAACCCGAAGATCACCGCGCCGATCGCGAACGGGGCGCCGACGATGTACGCCAGGACCACGCCGGGCAGGACGGCGTGCGAGACCGCATCGCCCATCAGCGACCAGCCGATCAGCACCAGCCAGCACGACAGCACCGCACACACCACCGCCGCGATCAGGGTGGTGATCAGCGCGCGGACCATGAAGTCGTAGCGCAGGGGGTCGACGAAGAAGTCGATGACGTCCATTGATCTCAGGTCCTTGCCATCACGTCGAGGCCGAAGGCGGCCGCCAGATTCTCCGGTTGCAGCACGACCGCCGGGTCGCCGTGCATCAGCACCGTGCGCAGCAGCAGGATCGCCTCGTCGGCCAGGTCGGGTAGCGCATGCAGGTCGTGGGTGGAGACCAGGATCGCCGCGCCCGCGTCGGCGAGTTCACGCAGCAGCGCGGTGATGGTGGCCTCGGAGCGTTTGTCGACCCCGGCGAACGGCTCGTCGAGCAGAAGGATGGTGGCGCCCTGCGCAATTCCCCGGGCGACGAACGTGCGCTTCTTCTGGCCGCCGGACAGTTGCCCGATCTGCCGGTCCGCCAGGTCCGTGAGTTCGACGCGTTCGAGAGCGTGGTCGACGGCCTCGCGGTCGGCTCGTTTGGGGCGCCGGGTCGGTCCCATGTGCCCGTACCGGCCGGTCATCACCACGTCCCGCACCGAGAGTGGGAACGTCCAGTCGACGTCCTCGCTCTGCGGGACGTATCCCAGCACTCCGGCCTTGCGCGCCGCGGCCGGCGCCGCGCCGTTGATGCGGACCGTGCCGGAGTCCGGTTTGACCGTGCCCATGATCGACTTGAACAGGGTGGACTTTCCGGAGCCGTTCATGCCGACGAGTCCGCAGACGCGTCCGGGGCGCAGCGCGAGGGAGACCCGGTCGAGCGCGAGCACGTCGCCGTAGTGGACGGTGACGTCCCGGACCTCGACCGCCGGTTGCGTGGTCATGACTGCCGCCCGTTCAGTGCGGAGGTGAGGGTGTCGGCGTCGTGCCGGATCAGGTCGAGGTACGTCGGCACGGGACCGTCCGCCTCGGACAGCGAGTCGACGTAGAGGGTGCCACCGAACGCGGCGCCGGATGCTTCGACGACGCGCTGCATCGGCGCATCCGACACCGTGGACTCGCAGAACACCGCCGGAACCCGGTTCTGCTTCACGAACTCGATCGTCGACGCGATCTGCTGGGGAGTGGCCTGCTGTTCGGCGTTGACCGGCCAGATGTACTTCTCGGTCAGCCCCGCGTCACGGGCCAGATACGAGAACGCCCCCTCACAGGTGACCAGCGCCCGTTCGTTGACCGGCAGTGCGCCCAGTTCGGCGACCAACTCGTCCTGCACCTTCTGCAACTGCGCCTTGTACGCGTCGCCGTTGGAGCGGTAGTCGGCGGCATGAGCGGAATCGAGTTCGCTGAACGCGGCGACCATGTTGTCGACGTAGATCTGCACGTTCAGCGGTGACATCCAGGCGTGCGGATTGGGTTTACCCGCGTATGCGTCTTCACCGATCGCGATCGGCTCGACGCCCTCGCTGACGACCACATGCTCGACGTCCAGTCCGTCGACGAACTGACCGAACCAGGCTTCCAGGTTCATGCCGTTGTCGAGGACCAGGTCGGCCTCGGCGGCCTTCTTGATATCGCCCGGGGTGGGCTCGTATCCGTGAATTTCTGCGCCCGCCTTGGTGATCGACTCGACGGTCAGGTGTTCGCCGCCGACGTTCGCGGCGATGTCGGCGAGCACCGTGAACGTGGTCAGCACCACCGGTTTGTCGTCGGCGGGGCCGTCGCTCCCGCCGCACCCGGACAGCATCAGTGTCGCGGCCAGCGCTGTCAGTACCGCGGCAGCGGTCGCCGGCCGTCGTCGGACACCCACCTTGAAGGACGTTGATTTCACGTGGCGAATCATAATGTTCGGCTCACCGAAACCACAAGTGTGGATCGTCCAGCAGTGTGATCCGGCGGCGACGCTCTCGGGGTCGGGGCGCTGTCGGCTGTGGATCAGGGGAGAGGACGGGGGCTCGCGGTGTCGTGGAGGCCTTCCGGTGAATTCGGTTGGAAGGTATCGACGGCGAACAATCGGCGCAGAGAATCCATTCGGTGAGAAGAAAATTCTCTAGACTGATCCGATGAAGAAGAATGTTCCCGGTACGCCGTATGTCGACGGGCCGCGATCGGATGACGTTCGAGCGGGGGCGCCGATCGACGACATCGACCGGATCCTTCTCGATCAACTCTCGCGGGACGCCCGTACCCCCAACAACGCCCTTGCCGCTCTCGCGGGCATCGCGCCGTCGACCTGTCTGGGTCGCGTGCGCTCCCTGATCGACCGCGGAGTGATCCGCGGTTTCCATGCGGACATCGATCCCGCCACTCTCGGCAGGGACCTGCAGGCGATGATCGCAGTTCGCGTGCAGGCCAATGCAAGACAGCACCTCGGGCAGCTCGCCGAGCAACTCGCCACCCTTGACGACGTGCTGAACGTGTACTTCATCGCGGGCGCCGACGACTATCTCATCCACGTCGCCACCGGCAGCAGCGAGGGGCTGAGGCGTTTCGTCCTCGACCACCTCAGTGCGCACCCCGCGGTCGCCTCGACCGAGACCATCCTGATCTTCGAGCACGTGCGCCCGCGACTCCGGGCGCCGCAGGTCGAGTCGTCTCCGGGCCGCTGAGGTAGTCGACGCTCGTCAGCTGGCGGGGTCGTACTGGAACGCGTTCCGTCCCCTTCGGGTATCACCGGCGGAACGCTGTCGTCGATGCCGCCGCCGAACACCCAGGATCCGGGGTCCTTCGCCTCCTGAACCACCGCGTGCGCCGCATCCGACACTGCCTGCAGCTCCTCGTCGGGAACGACCATGGCGGCACTGGGGAACGAGATCAGGTACTTCGTCATCGCATCGGCTCCTACTTCGCGTCGGATGAGCGGCCTCAGAGCAAGCATGACATCACGGGGCCACGACGATGGGCGGCTTCAGTCGAACACAGGTTCGATCATCTGTTACGGTGACGGTTCGGCGCCGGTGACGAGGTAGGGAAGACTTCGTCGCCGGCGCCGTCCATACCTCTCCGCCGACGCGCACCTTCCTGCCTCACCGGGCTCCAAACGGATTTCGTCCGACGCGCGCCATATGTTGACAGGGGCGCGGAGCGGACGACTCCCTGCCTTTTCCTATGCCCTCCCGTGGTTCTCACGGTTCATTGATCGCCGGCGCCGTAGGACACTGGGTGATAGGACCATCTCGGTCCCGCACTCACACCGAACGGAGGCCACCGACATGAACGAGACGACATGGTTGGTGGAGATCGTCATCGACGAACACGACTCGGACGAAGGCGGCTCCAGAACCCGCGCGCAGGCCCGGCTCCGAACCCGCGACACCCGCACGTTCGTCGGGTCCGGACTCGCTCGCCGGAACCCGGACGACACCGAAATCCCCGAGATCGGAGAGGAGTTGGCCACCGCACGCGCGCTGTCCGACCTCGCTCACCAACTGATCGAGGCCACGGCGGCGGACGTGGAGACAGCCACCCACAGCCGCGTCCATCTCACCGGATAAGGCGCCCTCGGCGACGCACCCCGTCAGCGGGGGGTGCGGCGCCGGCCGACGGAGAAGACCGATTCGACGGGGCGTCTCGGCGTCTGCCGCGGCGCCGACTTCTTCTCGGTGGTGCCCACCCTGATCAGCGCCTGTGGGAACCCACGGTCGGGGAGCAGCTCGCGGATGATCTCCCGGCCCTGGCGGAGTTCGGTCATGTGGGTCAGCGGACACGTCGACAAACCGCCGACGGTGGCCTCCAGCAGCACCGCGGACAGGGCCTCACCTGCGCGGAGCCACTCACCGCGACCGTCGGTGACGGTGCTCAACACGAGCACCGTCGAGCGGTCCGTCTCCGTGGTCGCGCCGGCGTCCCGCCCGGCGGGGAAGCGGCGCCCGATGTCGACGCGGTCCCGCTCGTCCGCGGTGGCGAGCGCATCGGGGGGAATTCCGCCCTGCGCGATGGAGTGACCGGCCCACCAATGCAGCTCGGCCTGGTAAGCGGCGTCGTATTTCCTTGCCGCCGCGGTCGTTTCGGTTGCCCGCGCAAGTGCCAACCGCGCCTCCTGCCTCAGCACGGTCAGGTGGACGTCCTGGCGGCGCACCACGTCGTCCAATGCGGCCGGCAGTGGTGTCTTCACGCTGACGGGACCGAAGGGCCTGCGGTCGGAGTGCCGGTGCCGGATCGCCGCGAGCAGATCGAAGTCGTGTGACTGAGGCCGGGCGTCGTGACGGAACCGAATCGTCGCCAGGTGACCGGAGTGCGGCCCCTCCGGGACACGCTGGACGTCCGCCGCCCATTTGAGTGCGGTCAGCGCCGTCTGAAGATGATTCAGCGCCGCACCACAACTCACGACCAACTGCCGGCCCGTCGGGTCGGTCGACGCCAGGATGCGACCGCGTTCGGTGTAGAGGTCGAGTTGACCGTCGGCATATGTCCACTGCCACGGCTGGCTGTTGTGTACCGATGGCGCCCGGCAGGCAAGGTCCACTGCAATGCGGACGACGTTCTCGTCGGGAATGGTGCTGTTCACGATCGCCTCCTCGGTGAATCGCGTTCCGCCCCGACCGGCGCGGAACGCCGGTGCCTGTATCTCAGTCTCCGCCGTCCATCGGCTCGAGATAAGGGCCGATGGTCACCGGCGGGCGATGGAGAAGAACCCGCACCCCTCATTTCGTCATGTGACGGATAAACCTGTTGGAGCCGAGCCGGGGAACACCGAACGTTCATTCGGAAACGGTCGGGTTCCGGGCACTCCGGCGATCCTGGCCGAATTGGGTTCGAACGAACGCATCGCGCCGTTAGTCGGCGTTGTGGCAGTTTGTGGTGGTGAGGGCAGTGCTCCTATCTGGTGTGTTTGCCGGCCCCGCCCTCCTCGTCGGTCGGTCACGCTATCGGTGCGGTCACTGCCTATCGACGAAGAGTCGGAGCACGTGCTCGAGACCGTCGGGATCGACCCCGGACGGGCCGACCCGGAGATGGCGCCGGACGACGACGTGTCACCCACGAAGACCTCACCGGTCATGATCGCCCGCGTACCGAAAGACACCGACGACGAGCGCCGGCGGCATTCTGCCGTTGGCCGGCATCGACGACTTCTGGTGCAATCCGGACGTCCCCGACGAGGACCCGGACGCCTGGCCGGTCACGTTTCGTGTGATCACGACCAATTCCACCGATGTCGCTTCGCCCGGTCTCTGATGGTGCCGCGGGCGCTCCGCAGGCCACGCCCCAGAACTTGACCGAAGCTGGTTCGCGCTGCCGGACTTCGGGCGGTCGCGAGACCGCGCCACGCGCACAATGCCGATCCTCAACCCGCGCCGAAACAGCGTCGAAATCTGCTTCGAAGTTTGCGTGCAGAACTGCGAGTAGTTTTGCGAGCAATCTAGCGTGCAAGTTAGCGTGTGAATCGGCGTGCATCGATTAGGATCGGGTTCGGCGGTGCCGGGAACATGTCCAGGGGCCAAAGGGGAACGGCAAGAAGGGGAGTGGTCATGGCGCAGGTCGAAAAGCGGGCAGGCGGCCATCAGTCGCGGACCGGACGCGGACGAACCGCGCGACCCCACGACGACACCCCGAAGCCCGCGGAGGTCGTCGTCGACCCACCCATGGTCGGGGTGAGATCCAAGCCCCTGCCCCGCAAGGGGCCGCGGAAAGTGCAGCTGAACACCCGGGTGCTGGCCTCTACGGAGGCCCGGCTGAACTGGCTGGCGAAGAACCGAAACTTCTCGGTCACCAGCGTCGTGGACGTCGCCCTGCAGGAATTCTTCGACCGCTATGACGTGCCACCCGCCGACCCAGACGGCCGGATCGGGGAGCAGTGACGATGAGCGGTCCACCCGAACAGTTCGCGCTGTTCGAAGTGTCCTCCCAGGCCCCGTCTCCGGAGTCCGTCGATGACGGCGTCGCCGACACCGCCGATGACGTCGTTGTCGCCGAGCAGGTGGATCCGGGGCCGACCGTTCCCGCAGAACCCGAATCGCACCACCAGTCCGACGTCACCGACGACGCCCCAATTCCGCAATCTCTCGACGTCGCGGCCGACGGCGCAGCACCGTCACCCGCCCCGCCGCCGGTGTGGGAG
>JBCEBZ010000528.1:0-9801 GCA_039206675.1 Rhodococcus sp. (in: high G+C Gram-positive bacteria)
GCGTCGAGGACATCAACGCCGCGATGAAGGCCGCCGCCGAGGGGCCGCTCAAGGGCATCCTGAAGTACACGGACGCCCCGCTCGTGTCGTCCGACATCGTCACCGACCCGCACAGCTCGATCTTCGACTCCGGCCTCACCAAGGTCATCGAGGACCAGGCCAAGATCGTGTCCTGGTACGACAACGAGTGGGGTTACTCCAACCGTCTGGCCGACCTCATCGGCCTCGTCGCCAAGTCTCTCTGAGCGAAGGTCCGGTAACAGTGGCAGTTCAGACTCTCGACGATCTGCTGAACGCTGGGGTCGAGGGGCGCGCCGTGCTGGTGCGCTCCGACCTCAACGTTCCGCTCGACGGCGACCGGATCACCGATCCCGGGCGCATCCTCGCCTCCGCGCCGACGCTGAAGGCGCTGGCGGAGGCGGGCGCCAAGGTCATCGTCACCGCCCATCTGGGTCGCCCCAAGGGCGAGCCCGACCCGCAGTACTCCCTCGCACCGGTCGCGGTGAAGCTCGCCGAGGTGCTGGGACGTAACGTCCAGCTCGCCGGCGACGTCGTCGGACAGGACGCGCTGGCACGTGCGGAAGGGCTCACCGACGGCGACGTCCTCCTACTGGAGAACATCCGCTTCGACCCGCGGGAGACCAGCAAGGACGAGGCCGAGCGGACGAAGCTCGCCAAGGCCCTCGTCGAACTCGTCGGCGACGACGGTGCGTTCGTGTCCGACGGGTTCGGTGTCGTGCACCGCGCACAGGCGTCGGTGTACGAGGTCGCGAAGCTGCTCCCGCACTACGCGGGCAAGCTCGTCGACGCCGAGATCGAGGTGCTCGGCAAGCTCACCGAGGAGTCCGAGCGGCCGTACGCGGTCGTGCTCGGCGGCTCCAAGGTGTCGGACAAGCTCGCGGTGATCGAGGCACTCGCCCCCAAGGTCGACACCCTCGTCATCGGCGGCGGCATGTACTACACGTTCCTGGCGGCGCAGGGCGTCTCGGTCGGCAACTCGCTGTGCGAGGAGTCGATGATCGACACGTGCAAGGCGCTGCTCGAGCAGTACGCCGACGTGATCCACATCCCGCAGGACGTGGTCATCGCCGATTCGTTCTCGGCCGACGCCGAGTCGAAGGTCGTCTCCGTGCTCGAGATCCCGGACGGCTGGATGGGACTCGACATCGGCCCGCAGTCGGTTCGCCGGTTCGCGGCGATCCTGACCAGCGCGAAGACCGTGTTCTGGAACGGCCCCATGGGTGTGTTCGAGTTCGAGAAGTTCGCCGCGGGCACCAAGGGTGTCGCCGAGGCGATCATCGAGGCCACCGGCAAGGGCGCGTACAGCGTCGTCGGTGGCGGTGACTCCGCCGCGGCGGTGCGCCAGCTCGGTCTGCCCGAGGACGGGTTCTCGCACATCTCCACCGGTGGCGGTGCCTCCCTCGAGTACCTCGAGGGCAAGGAACTCCCCGGCATCGCAGTTCTGGAGGGCTGAGACATGGCACGGAAGCCGCTGATCGCCGGCAACTGGAAGATGAATCTGAACCACCTCGAAGCCATCGCGCTGGTTCAGAAGATCGCCTTCTCGCTCCCGGCGAAGTACTTCGACAAGGTCGACGTGACGGTGATCCCGCCGTTCACCGACATCCGCAGCGTGCAGACCCTCGTCGAGGGCGACAAGCTCCTGCTCACCTATGGTGCGCAGGACGTGTCGGCCCAGGATTCGGGCGCGTACACCGGCGAGATCAGCGGCTCCATGCTGGCCAAGCTGGGCTGCACGTTCGTCGTCGTCGGGCACTCGGAGCGCCGCACCCTGCACGGTGAGGACAACGACACCGTGCTGGCCAAGACCAAGGCCGCGCTGAAGAACGGGCTCACCCCCATCGTGTGCATCGGGGAGGGCCTCGACATCCGCGAGGCGGGCGAGCACGTGTCCTACAACGTCGAGCAGCTGCGGGGTTCGCTCGCCGGGCTGTCCGCCGAGGACATCACCAAGGTCGTCGTCGCGTACGAGCCGGTGTGGGCCATCGGCACCGGCAAGGTGGCCAGTGCCGCGGACGCGCAGGAAGTGTGCGCCGCGATCCGCGCCGCGCTCGGCGAGCTGGCCTCGCCGGACGTCGCGTCCGGTGTCCGCGTTCTGTACGGCGGCAGCGTCAACGCGAAGAACGTCGGCGAGATCGTCGGTCAGACGGATGTGGACGGCGCCCTCGTGGGCGGCGCCTCGCTGAAGGCCGACGAGTTCGCCACGCTGTCGGCGATCGCCGCGGGCGGACCGCTGCCGTAAGGCGCCTTCGGCGCTCGTGCGCCTTTCCGGTTGCTCCCGCGACCGGAAAGGCGCACGGGCGCGGAGCGCCTGTAGGGTGTACGAGGTCGTAGTTGTTCCTACTGGATGGGTGGACGTAGACAGACATGGAACTGTTCCTGGATATCTTGCTGGTGATCACCAGCTTGCTGCTGATTCTGCTGGTGCTGCTGCACCGCGGTAAGGGTGGCGGTCTGTCCAGCCTGTTCGGCGGCGGCGTCCAGTCCAGCCTGTCCGGCTCCACCGTGGTCGAGAAGAACCTCGACCGGCTCACCGTCTTCACCGGTCTGATCTGGTTCATCGCCATCATCGGCATCGGCCTGGAGATCAAGTTCGGCTGATCTGCTTCATCATGCGGCCGGGCCTCCGCCGGTCGATACTGGATGCATGATCGAAACCCCACGTGAGGCCACTGAACCACTCCGCGAAGACATTCGGCTCCTGGGCGGCATCCTCGGTCAGATAGTGCGGGAACAGGCCGGCGACGGCGTCTTCGACCTCGTCGAGAAGGCCCGGGTCGAATCGTTCCGGGTTCGTCGTTCCGAGATCGACCGCGCCGATCTGGCCGACATGTTCACCGAGGTGTCCACGAGCGACGCCATTCCCGTCATCCGGGCCTTCAGTCACTTCGCCCTGCTGGCCAACCTCGCCGAGGACAACCACCGCGAACGCCGGCGTGCCGTCCACGTCGCCGCCGGTGAACCCGCCCCCGACAGCACCCTGACCGCCACGTTCGCGAAGCTCGACGCCGCCCACCTCGGCAGCGACGTCGTCGCGGACGCGTTGCGCGGGGCGCTCGTGTCGCCGGTCATCACCGCGCATCCCACCGAGACCCGTCGCCGCACGGTGTTCGAGACCCAGACGCGGATCACCGAACTGATGCGGTACCGCGAACGCACCGCCCTGACCGAGTCCGAGACTGCCGACGTCGACGTCCGGTTGCGGCGGCAGATCCTCACCCTGTGGCAGACCGCGCTGATCCGGTTGTCGCGGTTGCGGATCCAGGACGAGATCGAGGTCGGGCTGCGGTACTACGACGCGGCACTGTTCGAGGTCGTCCCGAAGATCAACGCCGAACTGCGCAGCGCCCTGCGGTCGCGGTGGCCGGACGCCGATCTGGGCCGGGAACCGATCCTGCGTCCCGGATCGTGGATCGGCGGGGACCGCGACGGCAATCCCTACGTCACCGACGAGGTGGTCCGCCAGGCCACCACCCGGGCGGCGGCCACCGCGCTCGAACATCACCTCGGGCAACTCGAGACGCTCGAGCGGGAACTGTCCATGTCGGCCCGTCTCGTCACCGTCACACCCGCCCTCGACCTCCTGGCCGCGGCGTCCCAGGACGATTCACCGTTCCGCGCCGACGAACCGTATCGGCGTGCGGTGCGGGGCATCCGGGGCCGGCTCACCGCGACCGCGCACCGCATTCTGGGGGAGGCGCCCGATCACGGGCTCGACCTCGGGCTCGTACCCTACGACAGTCCGCGGCAGATGCTCGACGAACTCGACGTGGTCGACGACTCCCTGCGGCGCGGCGGCGACGGCACGATCGCCGACGACGGGCTCGCGACCCTGCGGGATTCGGTGGAGGTGTTCGGTTTCCACCTCTCCGGCCTCGACATGCGGCAGAACTCGGACGTGCACGAGACCGTCGTCGCCGAATTGCTGGCGTGGGCGGGCGTGCACGCCGACTACGCGTCGCTGTCCGAGGACGAGCGGGTGGAGTTGCTGTCGGCGGAGCTGTCCACCCGGCGCCCCCTGACCACGGCGAATGCCGAGTTCAGCGAGCTGACGGCGAAGGAACTCGCCATTCTCCAGGCCGGCGCCGACGCGGTGCGGACACTCGGTGCGGGCGCGGTGCCCAACTACATCATCAGCATGTGCACCTCCGTCAGCGACATGCTCGAGGCCGCGGTCCTGCTGAAGGAGGTCGGCATCCTCGATCCCGGGTCCGGGGAGGCGCCGTCCTGCCCGGTGGGCATCGTGCCGCTGTTCGAGACGATCGAAGACCTGCAGCAGGGGGCTGCCACCCTCGAGGCCACCCTGGAAGTCCCGATCTACCGGGCCCTGGTGTCGGCGCGCGGCGACGCCCAGGAAGTGATGCTCGGGTACTCCGACTCCAACAAGGACGGCGGCTACCTGGCGGCCAACTGGGCGCTGTACCGCGCCGAGCTGGACCTGGTCGATGCGGCCCGCAAGACGGGAATCCGGTTGCGGCTCTTCCACGGCCGCGGCGGCACCGTGGGCCGCGGCGGCGGACCCAGCTACGAGGCGATCCTCGCGCAGCCGCCCGGCGCGGTGGCCGGATCGCTGCGGATCACCGAACAGGGTGAGGTGATCGCCGCCAAGTACGCGGAACCCCGCCTCGCGCAGCGCAATCTCGAAACGCTGCTCGCCGCGACCCTCGAGGCCACCCTGCTCGACGTCGAGGGCCTCGGCGACGACGCCGAACCGGCGTACCGCATCCTCGACGAACTCGCCGCGCTGGCCCGCCGCGCCTACGGCGAATTGGTGCACGAGACACCCGGATTCGTGGAGTACTTCGAGATGTCGACGCCGGTCGCGGAGATCGGGGCGCTCAACATCGGAAGCCGTCCGGCCTCCCGCAAGCAGACCACGTCCATCTCCGATCTGCGGGCCATCCCGTGGGTGCTGTCGTGGAGTCAGTCCCGGGTCATGCTGCCCGGGTGGTACGGCACCGGCGCCGCGTTCGAGGAATGGACGCAGGGCGACCCCGAACGGGTGGCGACGCTGTCGCGCCTCTACGAGACGTGGCCGTTCTTCCGGACCGTGCTGTCGAACCTGGCGATGGTGATGTCGAAGTCCGACATGGGTCTCGCCGCCCGCTACGCGGAACTCGTCCCCGACGAGGAACTGCGGCGACGGGTGTTCGGCAAGATCGCGGAGGAGCACGAGCGGACCATCCGGATGTACAAGGCGGTCACCGGCAACGACACGCTGTTCGCCGACAATCCCGGGCTGGAACGGTCGGTGCACAACCGGTTCCCCTACCTCGAGCCCCTCAACCACCTGCAGGTGGAACTGCTGCGCCGCTACCGGGCAGGGGACGACAGCGATCAGACGCGCCGCGGCATCCAGCTCACGATGAACGGGCTGGCGACCGCACTGCGCAACAGCGGGTAGCAGTGTTCCCGCGCCCCGCGAGATTTCTTGCGGGGCGCGGGAACCGAACCGCCCCTCGCTGCGTCAAAACGGGAAAGAGCACAAGTTTCCGAGACGAAGTGGGGCGACGGATGAGGCGATGCGCGGGCGACCCGGTCTATTGGCGCGGCGGACTCGGTCGGCGGGGGACACGGGCGGCGAGCCCGCATCGGGCCGGCCGGATCGTCACCGAATGCCGGGTCACCCGGACACCGGTCGAACGGGATCCCCGGTCACCTGCCGGGTTACCGGCGGACGACGACGAGGACCCCGTCGGATGAGAGGCTCAGTTCGGAACGCGTCAGTTCGGCAGCAGGGACGCGGCCGACGCGTCGAGCAGCCATCGGGTGGCCGAGAGTCCGCGGGCCCCGGACGCCGGGATCTCGACGGGCGGTGCGCCCGCGATCGCCGCGGCCACCGCCTCCGCCTTGGCGTCACCGGACACGACGAGCCACACCTCCTCGGCGTGCCGGACGGCGGGCAGGGTCAGCGTGACGCGCACCGGCGGCGGCTTGGGGGAGTCCGTCACCGCGATGACGAACCGGTGTTCCTCGCGGACCGCGTCGGTGTCGGGGAACAGCGAATTGACGTGTCCCTCACCGCCCATGCCGAGCAGGTGGACGTCGAAGACCGGGACCTGCCTGCCGTCCGCGTGCGCCCCGAGCACCTGCGCGTACGCGACGGCGGCCGCCTCCGGGTCGTTCTCGTAGATCCCGTCCGCGACGGGCATGGTGTGCACGCGGGCGGGATCGACGTCGACGTGCTCGAGCAGCGCGGCGCGCGCCTGCACGTCGTTGCGTTCCGGATCGCCGGCGGGCAGGAAACGCTCGTCCCCCCAGAAGATGTCGATCGCGCGCCAGTCGATGTCGCCCGGGTTCTCCCGGACCTTCTCGAGCAGCCCGATCCCGGTGCCGCCGCCGGTGAGGACCACCGACGCCGACCCGCGTTCCTTCTGGGCGGCGACGACGGTGGCGACGAAGCGCTCCGCGGCCTTCGTCACCAGCGTGGCGGTGTCGGGGTGCACTTCTACGTGGATGTCACTCATACGTCACCTTCGTCAGCCCGGCGAGTGCGGCCTCGTAGGCCTCGTCGGGGTCCAGTCTGCGTAATTCCTCGGCGAGGCAGTCGCGGGTCTCCCGCCTGCCCAGCGCCACCAGCGCATCCGGTTTGCCGGTCCGCGACACCGTCGCGGTGGTGCCGGTCTGCGGGCGGCTGATGGTCAGCGTGCCGCCGTCCGCGAACTCGAGTGTCACGAACAACGGTCCGACCCTGCGGCTGACGGGCGCATCGAGACGACCCGCCAGCCATCCGGCGATCATGTCGACGGCGGGCTCGTCCACGAGCCCGGACACCACCGCCGATTCGATGCGCGAGTGCGGGGGCTGGTCGACCGCGGAGGTGATGAGCCCCCGCCAGTAGGTGATCCGGCTCCACGCCAGGTCCGTGTCTCCGGACGTGTAGGACGCGAGGCGGCTCTTGATCTCGGCGGCGGGATCCTCACGGTCCGTGGCGTCGGTGATGCGCCGGATCGCGAGTTTCCCGACCGGGTCCTTCGCGGGGACGGCGGGCGCGGTCTCCGGCCACCACGCGACGACGGGAGTGTCGGGGAGAAGGAACGGCACCACCACGCTGCTCTCGTGGTCGGCGAGTTCGCCGAACAGGCGGAGCACCACCACCTCCGACGCGCCGGCGTCACCGCCGACCCTGATCTGGGCGTCCAGTCGCGGTTCGGCGTCGCGGGAACCGCGGGCGACGACGATGACCCGGCAGGGATGTTCCCGGCTCGCCTCGTTGGCGGCGTCGATGATGTCTTCGGAGTTCGCGCTGTCCCGGGTGCACACCACCAGGGTGAGGACCCGTCCCAGCGTCACCGCCCCGCCGGTCTTCCGGAGCTCCACCAGTTGCTTGTTGACCTGGCCGGTGGTGGTCGAGGGGATGTCGATGATCATCTACGGCCTTCTCCATTCGCGACCGGTGCGGTGCATCATTTCGTCCGCGGACGGGGGCCCCCACGTGCCTGCCTCGTACGGTTCCGGTTTGCCTTCCGCAGCCCAGGCGGCGAGCGCCGGATCGAGGATCTCCCACGACAATTCGACCTCGGCGTTGACGGGGAACAGGGAGGGTTCACCGAGCAGCATGTCGAGGATGAGGCGTTCGTACGCCTCGGGGGACGACTCGGTGAACGCCTGACCGTAGCTGAAGTCCATGCTGACGTCGCGGACCTCCATGCTCGATCCCGGGACCTTGGACCCGAAGCGCATCGTCACACCCTCGTCCGGCTGCACCCGGATGACGAGCGCGTTCTGACCCAATTCCTCGGTCATCGTCTGATCGAACGGCAGATGCGGCGCGCGCTTGAAGATCACGGCGATCTCGGTGACCCGGCGGCCGAGCCGCTTCCCGGTGCGGAGATAGAACGGCACACCCGCCCAGCGGCGGGTGTCGACCTCGAGGGTGATCGCCGCGAACGTCTCCGTGGTGGAGTCCTGCGAGAAGCCGTCCTCCTCCAACAGGCCGACCACCCGGGTGCCGCCCTGCCAGCCGCCCGCGTACTGGCCGCGCGCGGTGGTCTCGTCGAGCGGCTGCGCGAGCTTGGTGGCGGAGAGCACCTTGATCTTCTCCGCCTGCAACTCCGACGGTTCGAAGCTGATCGGCTCCTCCATCGCAGTGAACGCGAGGAGTTGCAGCAGGTGATTCTGGATGACGTCGCGCGCAGCCCCGATGCCGTCGTAGTACCCGGCACGCCCACCCAGACCGATGTCCTCGGCCATGGTGATCTGCACGTGATCCACGTAGTGGGCGTTCCAGATCGGATCGAACAACTGGTTGGCGAAGCGCAGCGCCAGGATGTTCTGAACGGTTTCCTTGCCGAGATAGTGGTCGATCCGGAACACGGTGTCCTCGGGGAAGACCTCGTTCACGACCGCGTTGAGTTCACGTGCGCTCGCGAGGTCGTGACCGAACGGCTTCTCGATGACCACCCGGCGCCACTGGCTGTCGTTCGACCGGGCGAGGCCTGCCTCGGACAGCTGCTTCAGGACCACCGGGAACGCGTCCGGCGGAATCGCGAGATAGAACCCGTGATTGCCGCCGGTCCCGCGTTCGCGTTCGAGCGTGGCGAGGGTGTTCGCCAAATCCTGGAAGGACGCCGGGTCGTCGAAGCTGCCCTTGACGAACCGCAGGCCCTCCGACAGCCGCTCCCACACGTCCTCCCGGAACGGGGTCCGGGAATGATCGCGCACGGCATCGTGGACGATCTTGCCGAAATCCTCGTCGGACCAGTCCCTACGGGCGAACCCGACGAGAGCGAACCCGGGCGGCAGAAGACCACGATTGGCCAGATCGTAGATGGCGGGCATCAACTTGCGCCGGGCCAGGTCGCCGGTGACACCGAAGATCACCAGCGCACACGGCCCGGCGATGCGTGGTAGGCGCTTGTCCCTACTGTCGCGAAGTGGATTGACCCATTCGTCTGACGCTGCGGGCTCGCTCACGTATCAGCTCTTCTGCCCTGCTGCGCGCAACTGCTCCGCGGTGGCGTCGAGGAGTTCGTTCCAGGACACCTCGAACTTGTCGACGCCCTCGTCCTCGAGGACCTTGAAGACGTCGGGCAGGTCGATGCCGACGGCGGTGAGCTGATCGAAGATCTCCTGCGACGCGACGGCGGTGCCGGACACCGCGTCGCCGTGGACGTCGCCGTGGTCGGCGACGGCGTCGAGGGTCTTCTCCGGCATCGTGTTCACGGTGTTCGGCGCGACCAGCTCGGTGACGTACAGCGTGTCGGGGTAGTCGGGGTTCTTGACCCCGGTCGACGCCCACAAGGCCCGCTGCGGGCGGGCACCGCTCTGGAGCAGACCCTGGAACCTCGGCTGCACCTCGAAGATCTGCTGGTACGCGGCGTACGCGAGGCGGGCGTTGGCGAGACCCGCCTTGCCGCGCAGCGCGAGAGCGTCGGGGGTGCCGATCTTGTCGAGCCGCTTGTCGATCTCGGTGTCGACGCGGGAGACGAAGAACGAGGCGACCGAGTGGATGCGGGACAGGTCGTGCCCGGCGGCCTTGGCGGCCTCGAGGCCGTCGAGGTACGCGCCCATGACGAGTTCGTAGCGCTCCACCGAGAAGATCAGCGTGACGTTGACGCTGATGCCCTCGCCGAGCACCTTGGCGATGGCCGGGATGCCGGCCTCGGTGGCGGGGATCTTGATGAACAGGTTGGGACGGTCGACGATCTTCCACAGTTCGACGGCCTGCGCGACGGTCTTGTCGGCGTCGTGGGCGAGGCGCGGGTCGACCTCGATGGAGACCCGGCCGTCGACGCCGTGGCTGGCCTCGAACTGCGGCGCGAGGACGTCGCAGGCGGC
>JBCEBZ010000529.1:0-9744 GCA_039206675.1 Rhodococcus sp. (in: high G+C Gram-positive bacteria)
CGTCGCCTTCTTCCACGACAACCGAACCTCGTCTCGGCACATCCCCGCCGAGATACCCGCGACAGAGACTTGCGAGGTCACGATGGCCATAACCCCGGAAGAGCCCCCGGTGTCCACCCAACCGCCCACCGAGCCCGAACGGCGACTCCTCGATTCCGGAGCGGACACCGATTCCGCCTATCTGGAGAAGCTCGGATACAAGCAGGAACTCAACCGGACGCTCGGACTGTTCTCCGCCTTCGGCGTTCAGTTCACGTCGATCGCGATCGCCTCCGGAATCTTCACCACCCTGATCGTCGGATTCGGGTTCTTCGGGCCCGCGTCGTTCTGGTCGTTCCTCGTCGGCGGCGGCCTGCAGGTGTTCACCGTGGGACTCGCCGTCGCGCAACTGGTCTCCGCGTACCCGCTGGCGGGCGGGGTGTACCAGATCACCGGGCGGATCACCGGAAAGCCGTGGCTGGCCTGGCAGACCGGATGGTGGCTGCTGATCGCGCACACCGTCGCGGTCACCACCGTCGCCGTGAGCATCGCCCCCTTCGTCGCCGGCTGGTTCGGCGTGACGTTCGAGGACAACACGGACGCACTCCCGTGGGCGCTCGGCCTGATCGTGCTCGGCACCGTCATCAACATCGCCGGAGTCAAGGTCGCCGCCGTGCTCAACAACATCGGCGTGGTGGCGGAAGTACTCTGCGTCGTCGCACTGGTAGCCGTGCTGCTGATCGTGAAGCATCCGACCCAGCCGCTGTCGTTCCTGAACGAGTCCGGCGGAACGACCACCGGCGGCAACTGGTTCGTCCCCTTCCTTCTCGCGATGATCCTTCCCGCGTATGCGATCTCGTCGTTCGACGCGACCGGAAACGCCTCCGAGGAAACCAAGGACGCCGCCCGCAAGGCCCCGATGGCCTCCGTGATGGCCAACGTCTCCTCGTACGTCGTCGGCATCTTCATGGTGGCGCTCATCATGCTCGCCATTCAGGACCTCCCCGCGGTCATGGAGAGCACCACCCCGGTCAAGCTGATCCTCGACACCGCGGTCGGCACCGCATTCGCGAACATCTTCGAAGCCGTCGCGATCGTCGCCCTGTTCGCCGCCCTGGTCATGCTGCAACTCACCGGCATTCGCGTCCTGTGGTCGCAGGCACGCGACGGTCAGATCCCCGCGGCCTCCTGGCTGCGCAAGGTCAGCGCCCAGAAGATCCCGATCAACGCGACGCTCACGATCTTCGCGATCTCCGTGGTGTTCGCACTGTGGTCCTCGCTGCTGTCCGTGCTCGCGGCGATGACGGCGCTCGCCTGGGGCATGGCCTACGGCGTCGTGGTCGTCGTCGGTTTCTACGGACTGGTCAAGCGCAAGCTGCCGTCCCACCCGTGGCACTACGGCATCGTCAGCCCGGTCATCTTCGTTCTCGCCATCGCATGGTCGGTCGTGCTCTGCGCACTCCTCATCTACTCCGATCCCACCCATGTCGGCCTCGGCATGCTGCTGGTCATCGCGTCGGGCGCCGTCATCTACCTGATGATCCCCAAGAGCAGGCGCGGTAAGTCCATCGACACCCAGGCCGGACACCTCTGACAGCTCGCCTCCCCCAGAACCGCACCACCTTCGAAAGGAACTTCATGTCATCCACGCTTCGTTCCGTCACCAACATCATCGACGGCAAGGCCGTGGCAGGATCCTCCGAGCAGGTCCGACAGGTCCGCAACCCGTCCACCGGCGAGGTCGTCGCCGAACTCCACGAATCGACCGTCGAGGACGGCTACCGCGCCGTCGACGCGGCTCGTGCGGCCTTCCCGGCCTGGTCCGCGAAGACGCCGGGCGAGCGCTCGCAGATACTGCACGACCTCGCCAATCTCCTCGAGGCGAACCTCGACGAACTCGCCGACCTCGAGACCCTCGACGCGGGCAAGCCGACGACGGCGGCGAAGGGCGACGAACTTCCCGGCATCGTCGCGGCGTTCCGGCACTTCGCCGGCGCAGGCCGCGCGTTGTCCGCGCAGGCCGCCGGCGAATTCACCGCCGGCAACACCAGCTTCGTCCGGCGCGAGCCCCTGGGCGTGGTACTGGGCATCACACCGTGGAATTTCCCTCTCTGGCAGGCGATCTGGAAGCTCGCCCCGGCCCTGGTCGCCGGCAACACCGTCGTCATCAAGCCGGCCGAACTGACCCCGCTGGCCACGACGCGGTTCGCCGAACTCGCGCAGCAACTGCTGCCCGCCGGTGTTCTCAATGTCGTTCACGGCAAGGGCAGTGTGGTCGGAGACGCACTCGTCCGGCACCCCGACGTCAACCTCGTGTCCTTCACCGGCTCGACGTCGGCCGGACAGCGGATCGCCGAAGCTGCGGGTGCCGCACCCAAACGACTGGTACTCGAGCTGGGCGGCAACGCTCCCGTCGTCATCTACGACGACGTCGACCTCGAAGCCGCACTCCCGATCCTCACCAACGGCATCCTGTTCAACGCCGGCCAGGAATGCATGTCGGCGACCCGGCTCCTGGTCAGCGAGACCATCCACGACACCTTCGTCGCGGCGCTGGCCGAAAGCCTCGAGGCCGCCCGCATCGGCGACGCCGCCGACCCGTCGACGGTGCTCGGACCCCTCATCTCGGAGGGCCAGCGGGCCCGCGTGGCGGAACTCGTCGACGGCAGGCCCGGGCACGCACGAATCGTGACGGGCGGCAAGATCGTCGACGGTCCCGGCTACTTCTACGAGGCCACCCTCATCGACGGCCTGCAGCAGGAGGATCAGCTGGTGCAGGAGGAGATCTTCGGCCCGGTGGCGACGGTCCAGACGTTCACGGACGAGGCGGACGCACTGGAGAAGGCCAATGCGGTCGAGCAGGGTCTCGCCGCGTCGGTGTGGACCCGCGACATCGGCCGGGCGCTGCGGAACGTCAACGCGATCGAGTCCGGGGTCGTGTGGGTCAACAACCACATGGCGGTCGGCCCGGAAGGACCGCTCGGCGGTTTCAAGGGCTCGGGCTACGGCAAAGAGGGCGGCGCAGCCGGTCTCGAGGAATTCACCCGGGTCAAGCACGTCATCGTGAGTCTGTCGTGACGGCGCCGAGCCGCCACCACACCGCGGGACGCATCTGGGAGCCCGTGGAGCCGGAAGATGCGGTCGGACGGGCGATCCGGCGGATCGATCGTCGTAGCGGTGCCTTCTCCCCCTGGGCGCACGCCACCATGGTCGTACCGTCGCGCGGGCGCAAGTGCTGGTTGGTGACGCTGTGGGACGGCAACGTCGACGTGTGGCGGGTCGACGACCCGACCGCGCGATACGAGTTCGATTTTCGCGGTCGAAACGACTAGCCCCGTGCCACCCATCCGATTCGAAAGGAACAGCTCGTGACAGTCCTTGCCATCGACCAGGGCACGTCCGGCACGAAGGCTGTCGTCGTCTCCGAGGACGGCGGCGTCCTCGCGATCGCCGAGACCCCGGTCCGCCCCGCATATCTCGCGACCGGTGGCGTGGAGCAGGACCCGATGGAACTGCTCGGTTCGGTCCTCGAAGCCGGACGAAGCGCGGTCGCGAAAGCGGGAGTGCCCGTGTCCGCCGTCTCGCTCGCGAATCAGGGTGAGACCGTCCTGGTGTGGGATCCGGACACCGGCCGGCCGCTCAGCCAGGCGGTGGTGTGGCAGGACCGCCGATCGGACCAGCTGTGCCGCGACAAGTCCGAGTCCAAGTCGTGGGTCGAACATCGGACCGGCCTCGTGCTCGATCCGTACTTCTCGGCGCCGAAGATGCAGTGGCTGAGGCAGAACGCCACGGCGTCGGGTGTGGTCACGACGACCGACACCTGGATCGTGCACTACCTGACCGGAGAATTCGTCACGGATTCCGCCACCGCGGGCCGCTCGCTGCTCACCGACCTCGACACGGTCGCGTGGGATCCGCAGCTGCTCGATCTGTTCGAACTCTCCGCCGAGCGGATGCCTGCCATCGTGCCCAACGACGCCGTCGTGGGCACCACGGACGTCTTCGGATCCGGCGCCGTCGTGGGCGGACTCGTCGTCGATCAGCAGGCTGCGCTCCTCGCCGAGCGGTGCTTCGACGCGGGCACCGCGAAGTGCACGTTCGGAACCGGGGCGTTCCTGCTGGCCAATACCGGGACGCTCCCGGTCCGCTCCGCAGCCGGGCTGGCGTCCTGCGTCGCCTGGAACGTGCGCGGGAAGACGTCGTACTGCGTCGACGGCCAGGCCTACACCGCCGCCTCCGCGATCCGGTGGATCCAGGACCTCGGCCTGATCGAGTCGGCCCGCGACCTCGACGGTGTGGCCGCGCACGATTCCGGGGGAACGTATTTCGTGCCCGCGCTGGCCGGTCTCGCCGCACCCTGGTGGCAGCCGGACGCGAAGGCGTCGTTCTCCGGGATGACGTTGTCGACCGATCGGTCGCAGTTGGTGGCCGCCGTCCTCGAAGGGCTTGCGGCACAAACGGCGGAGCTGGTCTCCGCCGTCGAAGGCGACCTCGGCGCCCCACTGACCCGGCTGCGGGTGGACGGCGGACTCACGCGGTCCCGCCGGCTCATGCAGGCCACCGCCGATCTGACCCAGATCCCCCTCGACGTCTACCCGTCGCCCCACGCCACCGCACTCGGGGCGGCGGCCTGCGCCAGATTGTCGCTGGACCCCGACCTGTCCCTGGAGGACGCGGTAGCCGACTGGGAACCGGCGACCACCTACGTGCCGCGGTGGTCGGTCGACCGCGCGGCAGAATTCCGACACCACTGGCGGACGGCCGCACGAGCGGCGCTGCCACAGGAGAAGAGCGATGACTGACACCCCTCCGCCCCCCGACTACGATTTCGTCGTGCTCGGTGCCGGCATCGTCGGCTCGGCGATCGCGCGGGAGCTGGCCGGACACCCCCACACCGTGGCACTCGTCGAGGCACGGGACGACGTGGGCGACGGGACGAGCAAGGCGAACACGGCGATCCTGCACACCGGGTTCGACGCGAAACCGGGCACGCTCGAATCCCGGATGGTGGGCCGTGGTTACACCCTGCTCTCCGAATACGCGCAGCAGACCGGGATACCCGTCGAGCGGTCGGGTGCCATTCTCGTCGCGTGGAACGACGAGGAGCTGGCCGCACTGCCGAGCCTGCGCGACAAGGCGGCCGACAACGGCTACACCCGCTGCGAGATCATCGACGCCGACGAGGTCTACCGGCTCGTGCCCGCACTCGGTGACGGCGCGCTCGGCGGGCTCACCGTCCCCGACGAGTCGATCATCTGCACCTGGACCACCAACCTCGCGCTGGCCACGGACGCCGTCGCCCGCGGAGTGACACTTCGGACGCGGACCCGCGCCGAGTCGGTGACCGTGCTGCCCGAACGGACGATCCTGCACACGTCGAGCGGCGACGTCAGCGCGCGTTGGGTGATCAACGCCGCCGGACTCGGAGCCGACTACGTGGACAAGGAATTCGGCTACGACCGATTCCACGTCACGCCCCGGCGCGGCGAACTGCTCGTCTACGACAAGCTCGCGCGACCGTTGATCGACAAGATCGTGCTGCCTGTCCCGACGGCCCGCGGCAAGGGTGTTCTGGTCAGCCCGACCATCTACGGCAACGTGATGCTCGGGCCCACCGCGGAAGACCTCACCGACCGATCCGCGACGGCGACGTCGGAAGCCGGTTTCGAGTTCCTGCTGGGCAAGGGCGGCAAGCTGATGCCGCGACTGCTCGAGGAGGAGGTCACCGCCACCTACGCGGGACTCCGCGCCGCCACCGACCACGGCGACGATCTCGTCGAGGTCGACCACGATCAGCGTTACGTCCTGGTCGGCGGAATCCGCTCCACCGGACTGACATCCGGAATGGCAGTGGCCGAATACGTCGGCGAACTGCTCACCAAGGCCGGTGTCCTCGACAGTGCACGCACCGAACTGCCGCCGCCACCCCGGATGCCGAACATCGGCGAAGCCTTCACCCGCCCGTACCAGGACGCCGAACTCATCGCCCGGGACAGTGAATACGGCAGGGTCGTGTGCTTCTGCGAGCGCGTCACCGCGGGTGAGATCCGCGACGCGTACCAGTCGCCGATCCCCCCGGCCGGACTCGACGGTCTCCGCCGCCGCACCAGGGCGATGAACGGACGCTGCCAGGGCTTCTTCTGCGGCGCCGAAATCGGCTCGCTCGTCGACACGCACCGATGCCCCGCCGGTTCGCCCCAGGCGACCGAGACCCGGAAGGAACCTGTCCGATGACCGCTCCCGACACCTCACGTACCGTGATGACCGCCGATGTCGCCATCGTCGGCGCAGGTCCCGCCGGTTTGGCCGCGGCCGCGCAACTCGGGAAGGTCCACGGGCGGCAGGCCCTCGTCCTGGACCGGGAGAGCCGCGCGGGTGGGATCCCGCGGCATTGCGATCACCCCGGCTACGGCATCCGCGACATGCACACGTTCATCGGCGGCCCGGCCTACGCCGAACGCCTGGTGCGGGAGGCGAAGTCCGCGGGCGCCGACATCATGCCCAACGCGATGGTGACGGCGGTGCACCCCGACGGCGCACTCGACGTCACCTCACCCGCGGGGCTCCTGCGCATCGAGTCCAAGGCGCTCGTCCTGGCCACCGGTGCCCGCGAGCGGGCGCGTCCGGCCCGCCTGATTCCCGGCGACCGACCCTCCGGCGTCTACACCACCGGACAGTTGCAGAACATCGTGCACCTGCACCACGGACGGGTCGGAACACGGGCGGTGGTCGTCGGCGGCGAACTGGTGAGCTGGTCCGCGGTCATGACGCTGAAGCACGCCGGGTGCTCGACCGTCCTCATGACGACGCAGTATGCGTCGTCGGAGTCGTACGCCGCCTTCACCATTCCCGGCAAGGCGCTGTTCCGGTTCCCCGTCGCCACCCGTACGCGCGTCGTGCGCGTCATCGGCCGCGGGACTCTGGAGGCGGTCGAGATCGAGAACCTCGACACGGGCGCCCGCGAGATCGTCGAATGCGACACCGTGGTCTTCACCGGCGACTGGATCCCCGATCACGAACTCGCGCGCACGGCGGGCATCGCCATCGACCCCGGAACGAAGGGGCCGCTGGTCGACACCGCGCTGCGCACCAGCCGGCCCGGCGTCTTCGCGGCGGGCAATGTCCTGCACCCGGTCGACACCGCCGACATCGCCGCCCTCGACGGCACGTTCGTCGCCGACCGGGTGGCGGCGTTCCTCGACGCCGGCGAAGCGATCGATCCGGGTGCGACGGCCGTACGCATCCTCGCGGCCCCGCCGTTCCGCTGGGTTTCCCCGGGAGTGCTCCGGGCCGGCGACCCGGCCCCACCGCGCAAGCGCCTGCTGCTGTGGACCGATCAACTCGTCCGGTTCCCGAAGGTGACCGTCTCGCAACAGGGCCGCGTCGTCGCGAGCAAACGCCTGCCGTGGGCCGCCTCACCGGTCTTCCGCGTGCCGTGGTCGATCATGAACGCCGTCGACCCGGCGCTGGGTCCCGTGACCGTCGGGCTGGCACACGCAACGGGCGTCGGAACCACGCCGAGCACGGTCGGGGAATTCATCCCGTCCCGTTGCAGCTGAGCACGCGCACTGGATCTTGTTTCCACTCACTCACAGATTGTCGACAATCGACCTCAACCGATCGGAAGAGACATGACCGAAGTACAGGGCGGTTTGCACGGCCCCGAGATGCGGCGGGCCATCACGGCCGCCGCCATCGGAAACTTCATCACCTGGTTCGACTTCGCGGCATACGGATTTCTCGCCGTCCTGCTCGGCAGGATCTTCTTTCCCTCCGAGAATCCGGCGACGAGTCTGCTGGCGACATTCGCCGCGTTCGGGGTCGCGTTCCTGATGAATCCGATCGGCGGGTTCGTCTTCGGCAGGCTCGGAGACAAGGTCGGCCGCAAGAAGATCCTTGCGACAGTGATCATTCTGATGTCGCTGTCGACGTTCGCGGTCGGCCTGCTGCCGGGGTACGCCACCATCGGCCTCGCGGCCCCGGCCCTGCTGGTGACACTGCGGATCATCCAGGGGTTCGCCGCCGGCGGAGAACCCGGCGGTGCGGCGACGTTCCTCGTCGAATCCGCGAAGCGCGGCCGGCGGGCGCGGACCGTCAGCTTCTGGCACTGCTCGAGTTACCTCGCCAATGCGGCGGCCTCGGTTCTCATCCTCGGCCTCAACGCCGCGCTGAGCGAGGCGGCGATGTTCGAGTGGGGCTGGCGCATCCCCTTCCTCATTGCCGGACCGCTCGGACTGGTCGGGCTCTACATTCGCCTGAAGCTGAGCGACACAGCAGAATTCGAACGACTTCAGTCGTCGGGCGAGGTCAGCCAGTCACCCGTGAAGGACGCTCTCGCGACAAGTCGCCGGCAGATCCTGCAGGTGATCGGCTGTATTGCGTTGCAGGCCGCGGCCTTCTACTTCATCTTCGTCTACATGGAGACGTACCTGCAGTCGGAGGTCGGGTTCTCGTTCGGCCTGGCCTCGGCGTCGACGGTCACCTGCCTGTGCTCGGCGGCGGTCGCGATCTTCGTGTTCGCCCGCTTCTCCGACCGCTACGGGCGCAAACCGGTGATCATCCTCGGAGCCGTCTCGAGCACGCTGATCGTCTATCCCGCGTTCATGGTGTTCGCGACGGGGAATGTTCCCGCAATCGTCGTTGCGCATGCCGCGATGGGAATCTGCCTCGCCATGTTCATGTCGGCGTCGGGTGCGGCGATGGTGGAGATCTTCCCGAGTCGCGTTCGGTACGCGGGATTCTCGATCGGATTCAACATCTCGGTCGCGGTCTTCGGCGGCACCGCGCCGTACGTCGCGACCTATCTGATCGCCACAACCGGCAGTCCGCTGTCGCCGTCGGTCATCCTGATCGTGACGGGCGTGATGGCCATCGTCGCGGCGGCGACACTGCACGAAACCGCGGGCCGGACAGTCGATGCGAGGGTGAAAGCGGAGCCACTCCGCCGTGATCCCATCACCGTCGGCGAATAACGTCCGAAGAACCCCGGCCGATCCCTTGACACCACCGAGGATCGACCTTAGATTTGACATCGTTCTCTTGTCGACAATCGTCAATGTAACAATCTTCGAATCCCACCCCCACCACCGAACAGGACACGACATGACCAAGAAGCTGGGTGGCATCCTCGCCGCCGTCTCCACGCCCTTCGCCCAGGACGGCTCGGTCGACGAGGGCGCACTGCGCAACCACGTCGACTTCCTGATCGAGAACGGATTGCACGGCCTCGTCCCCGGCGGCAGCACCGGAGAGTTCGCGGCCCTCACGGTCGACGAGCGCAAGTTCGTCAACCAGGTCGTCATCGACCAGGCCGCCGGCCGCGTACCCGTCGCCCCGCAGACCGGCTCCACCCGCACGGCCGAGGCCATCGAACTGTCCCGGCACGCCGCCGACGCCGGCGCCGACGCCGTCCTGCTGGTGCAGCCGTTCTACGAGGCCCCCACCCGTCACGAGGTCATCGAGTACTTCGCCACGGTCGGCGAAGCGGCGAACGTCCCGGTGATCGTGTACAACCTGCCCGGTGTCACGGGCATGAACCTCGACCGCCCGTTCTACCGCGAACTGCTCGAACGCACCGACGCCGTCAAGTACATCAAGGACACGTCCGGATCGATCGAGCAGGCCTTCGACCTCATCTTCAACCTCGGGGACGCCATCGACACGTTCGTCGGCTGGGACACGATCGTGCTGCCCGCCTTCTCCGCCGGGGCTGCCGGGTCCATCTGGGGCGCACCGAACTTCGCACCCAGGGAGTGCGTCGCGATC
>JBCEBZ010000530.1:0-4114 GCA_039206675.1 Rhodococcus sp. (in: high G+C Gram-positive bacteria)
GCGACATGGCCCTCGAAGACGTTCTTGAAATAGGTGGGGAACGAGTAGTGCACGTAGAAGAAGTGCGCCATGTCGACGATGTTGTCGACCACCTCGCGGCAGTTGGTGTCGACCGTGGTCCGATACCAGACCCAGTCCGTCCACTCGTCGTCGAGCGCGCCGTCGATGCGGGGAATCGTGACGTCCGCAGGCGGCGGATTGCCTTCCGGATCGTTCCACACGAACAGCATCCCGTCCTGGTCCAGCGCGTGCCACGACCGGGTCCGCGCGAGCGGCGGCACCCGGCGCGCGTACGGAATCTTCTTGCACCGGCCGTTGCTTCCCCACCGCCAGTCGTGGAACGGGCACGCCACCTCGTCGCCCTTGACGGTGCCCTGGCTCAGGTCGCCGCCCATGTGCCGGCAATAGCCGTCGAGCACGGCGAGACCGCCCGCACTGTCGGCGAAGACGACGAGCTTGGTGCCGAACGCCTCGACGGAATGCGGCTTGCCGTCCCGGAACGCCTCGGACAATCCGAGGCAGTGCCATCCACGGGCGAATCGGGTGGGTGCTGCGCCCGGGTCGATTTCGCGTACCTCGACTGTCTCGGACTGCTGGGTGGTCACGATGCGTCCCGTCCTCTCCTGGGCTTGTGCGGTGCCCTGCACGCTAAGTGAGCGGAAACGGCCCGCATCGTGTGGTCCCACTGGACGGGACCGTCCGGCGGACCGGTGTTTCCCGTTGAGCGAGACGCCTGTCCACGCGCGGGTACGATCGCCCTACCCTCCGACAGATGACGAACGAGGTCCTCAGATCGGTCCGTGCACTGCTGCCGATGATCGCGGAGTGCGCGGACAAGGTCGACGAGTCGCGCCGGGTGTCCGAGCAGGTGATCCGTGAACTCGGCGACACCGGATTGTTCAAGATGCTGCAGCCGAGGCGATACGGCGGCACCGAGAGCAATCCGGTGCACTTCTACGAGGTGGTGCGCGCCGTGTCCGGGGTGTGCGGGTCGACGGGCTGGCTGGCGTCCGTGCTCGGTGTGCACCCGTGGCACCTGGCCCTGTTCGACGACCGGGCGCAACGTGACGTGTGGGGCCACGACGATTCGGTGCTGGTGTCGTCCGCGTACGCACCCGTCGGGCGGCTCGTGCCGGTCGACGGCGGATACCGGCTGACGGGCGACTGGGGTTTCTCGTCGGGCTGCGAGCACGCGTCGTGGGCGCTGCTCGGCGCGATGGTCGTCGGAACCGAGGGCCGCCCGGTCGATTTCATGACCGCGCTGGTGCCGCGGTCGGACTACCGCATCCACGACGTGTGGGACGTGGTGGGAATGCGCGGCACGGCCAGCAACGAGATCAGCGCCGAGGACGTCTTCGTTCCCGACTACCGGATCAAGAGGAACTACGAGACGGCGCAACTGCGCGGACCCGGGCAGAAGGTGAACCGGGGGCCCCTGTACCGGCTGCCGTTCGCCACCCTCTTCACCACCGCCGTCGCGGCACCCGGGGTCGGCGTCGTCGCCGGATGCTACGAACGCTATCTGACGTTCATGCGGGAACGGGTGCGGCTCAGCCTCGGTGGCGGCAGATTCGTCGACGACCAGTTCGCGCAGGTCGCGGTCGCGCGGGCGGCGTCCGAGATCGATGCCGCAATCCTGCAGATGGACCGCAACGTGCGGGAACTGTGGGAACTGGCCGAGGCCGGTGCGGAACTCCCCATGGGTCTGCGCCTGCGGGTGCGCCGTGATCAGGTCCGCGCCACCGAGCGGGCCCTCGCGGCGATCGACCTGCTCGTCAAGACCGCGGGCGGGAGTTCGCTGTTCCGGGGCAACGCGATCGAACGGTCCTGGCGCGACGCCCACGCGGGCAGCGCGCACGTGGCCAACGAGCCCGAACGCGCCCTCGCCCTGTTCGGCAGGGGCGCGTTCGGACTCCCGGTGGAGGACAACCTCGTGTAATCAGCTCCGCATGTGCTGAACGGCCCGGTAGGAGAACACCATTGCGGTGCCGAGCGGCACGCCGGGACCGGGGTAGAACCGGCCACTGAGCGATGCGCTGGTGTTGCCCGCGGCATACAGTCCGTCGATGGGGGAGCCGTCGGCGCGCAGGACGCGGGCGTCGGCGTCGGTCCGGACCCCGCCCTTGGTGCCGAGGTCGCTGAGCACGATGCGGGCCGCGTGGAACGGGCCCTGCGACACCGGGCTCAGCGCCGGGTTGGGCGGGGCGTCCGCACCCGTGCCGGGAGGGCAGAAGAAGTTGTCGTACGGATCCTCTCCCCGGTGGAACGCCTCGTCGACGCCGTGCTTGGCGAAATCGTTGAACTGTTCGACGGTGCGGCGCAGAGCGTCTGCGGGGACGCCGATCTGCTCCGCGAGTTCCTCGATCGTGTCGGCCGAGACCCAGGTGCCCGCCGCGTGGTGCTTGTCGGCGGAGATGTTCGGAATGGAGATGGCAGGCAACACGGGCCCGCCTTCCTTCGAGTCGAAGACGAGGTAGGACGAGGAGCTGTCGTGCTCGATCATCGCGCGGCCGAACTGGTCGTACGGCAGCGACTCGTTGAGGTACCGCTCGCCGGACGTGTCGACCAGAATTCCGCCTCGCACACCCACCATGAAAGCGCCCGAGCCGTCCGGAAGTTCGACGCCGGGGCACCACCACGCCTCGTCGAGCAGAGCGGTGTCGGCACCGGCCTCCACCGCCGCCTGCAGGAGGTCGCCGGTGTTGGCGCCACGCGGGCCCATGCTCCACTCCGCCCGGCCGGGCGTTCCGTTCTCGGTGCGCAGGGCCGCGCTGCCCTCGATCCCGCCCGCCGCGAGCAGCACGCCGCGCGTCGCCCGGATGCGGATCGTCTGGCCGGCCGCGTCCGTCGCCAGGACGCCGACGACGCGGCCGTCCTCGACGATCAGCGAGCGGGCCGCGGTCTCGGTGCGCAGTTCCGCGTGCCCGGTGCCGTACAGGGCCATGAGGAGGCGGCCGATCAGGGCGCGGCCCCCGATCAGCGTTCCCTCGGGATGCGGCTCGCCGGCCCGGTCGACGTCGGCCTCCGGCCGGATGACCTCACGAAGTTCCCCGACCTCGTCGCCCGGCAGATCGAGCGGGTTGATCGCGCGACCGTAGTCCATGCGGCCGGGTGCCTTGTAGTAGTCGGGGAAGGCGCGCCACTCGAACTCGATGTGGGGATCGGATTCGAGGAGCGCGACGACCTCGGGTGCGGTGGCGACGTACGCCTCCTGGCGGTCGATCTCGTCGTCGCCCACCACCGCACGCAGGTACGTGCGCGCCTTGTCCGTGGAGTCGCCGATACCGGCACGCTCCTGCACGGCGGTCCCCGGCAGCCACACCGCGGCGCCCGAGTACGCGGACGTGCCACCGAACAGTGGGGTCTTCTCGAGGACGAGGGTGCGCAAACCCTGCGAAGCGGCCGTGTACGCGCCGGTCAGGGCGCCGCCGCCCGAACCGACCACCAGCACGTCGCACTCGGTTGTCCAGTCCTGCATCGTCGTTTCCTCCGTTGATGGTCTGTGATGACTGGCGGTCCAGTCGTGGGGTTCACGCAATCGCATCCGGGCGGCGCGCGGCACGCGCGGTCCCACTCACCGGACGAAATTCGAAGCTTTGCCGATCCGGTGCGAGAATCGACAGCGGATCCGGGGCCGTGTGCGGAGTGAAGGGGGACCGAGGGTGCCGAGAATTGCCGAGGTGCGGGACGCTGCCGAACCGAGTTCGGAGGAACAGCGGGCCCGCCACGTCCGCATGCTCGAGGCCGCCGTCGAACTGGCGACCGAGAAGGAACTCGCCCGCGTCCAGATGCACGAGGTGGCCAAACGCGCCGGTGTCGCGATCGGGACGCTGTACCGGTACTTTCCGTCGAAGACGCACCTGTTCGTCGCGGTGATGGTCGATCAGATCGAGCAGATGAGTCGCGGTTTCAAGAAGAGTGCGCCCGGGGAATCGCCGCAGGACGCGGTGTACGCCGTGCTCGTCCGGGCCACCCGCGGTCTGCTGCGCCGGCCCGCGCTCTCCACGGCGATGATCCAGTCCACGAGCACCGCCAACGTCGCGGCCGTGCCGGACGCGGGGAAGGTCGACCGCGCGTTCCGGCAGATCATGCTGGACGCCGCCGGGATCGAACA
>JBCEBZ010000530.1:4214-35084 GCA_039206675.1 Rhodococcus sp. (in: high G+C Gram-positive bacteria)
GGAAGGTCGACCGCGCGTTCCGGCAGATCATGCTGGACGCCGCCGGGATCGAACAGCCGACGGAGGAGGACCTGACCGCGTTGCGCCTGCTGGTGCAGTTGTGGTTCGGCGTGATCCAGTCGTGCCTCAACGGCCGGGTCACCATTCCCGACGCCGAGTCCGACATCCGCAAGGCGTGCGACCTGCTGCTGGTCGGTCTGTCGCACCGCTGACCGCCGCCGGGCACCGGGGGCGACTCACCGGCGCCCCAGGGTGATATTCATTCCTGACATCTGAGCCGGGTCGCGGATGGTCCTTCGCGAGACGAAGGGCATTGCTGTCTTCTCAAAAATAGAATAAATTTCAGAAATGGCTCGCGGACGCGTTCGCGAGCCAGAAGAACACAGAGGGAGCGGAACATGGGCAACGCCGTCATCGTCGACGCGGCACGGACACCGATCGGACGCCGGCGCGGGGCGCTGTCCGGACTGCATCCGGCCGAACTGCTCGGCGCAGTACAGCGGGGTGTCGTCGAACGGGCAGGACTCGCCCCGCAAGACATCGGGCAGATCGTCGGCGGATGCGTCACCCAGGCCGGTGAGCAGTCCAACAACGTGACCCGGCAGGCGTGGCTGCACGCGGGACTGCCGTACACGACGGCGGCCACGTCGCTCGACTGCGCCTGCGGGTCGTCGCAGCAGGCCGTGCACGTCGTGGCGGGTCTGATCGCGTCCGGCCAGATCTCCGCCGGCATCGGGTGCGGTGTCGAGGCGATGAGCCGGGTGTTCCTCGGTCAGGCCGTCACACCGGAGACCGGCAGCCCGTACCCCGGCGACTGGTCGATCGACATGGGCGACCAGTTCACGTCCGCCCAGCGGATCGCCGACCTGCGGGGACTCGAGCGTGGCGACGTCGACGCCTTCGGTCTCGAATCGCAACGACGCGCCGCGCAGGCCTGGGCGGAAGGCCGCTTCGACCGCGAGATCGTGCCCGTCACCGCCCCCGTCGTGGACAAGGCGGGCGTACCCACCGGCGAATCCGCGGTGATCAGCCGGGACGGCGGCCTGCGGGAGACGACGGCCGAGGCCCTGTCGGCCCTGAAACCGGTGATCGACGGCCACATCCACACCGCGGGCAACTCGTCCCAGATCAGCGACGGCGCCGCCGCCGTCCTGCTCATGGACGAGGACCGTGCCCGCGCACTCGGACTGCGGCCGCGCGCGAGAATCGTCGCGTCCGGCATGGTCGGCTCCGACCCCTACTACCACCTCGACGGACCGATCGACTCGACGCGGATGGTCCTCGATCGCGCCGGAATGTCTTTGGGCGACATCGATCTCGTCGAGATCAACGAGGCGTTCGCGTCGGTCGTGCTGTCGTGGGCGCAGGTGCACGGCGCCGACCTGTCGACGGTGAACGTCAACGGCGGCGCCATCGCCCTCGGGCATCCGGTGGGCTCCACCGGGGCCCGGCTGATCACGACCGCCCTGCACGAATTGGAGCGCTCGGACACCGCCACCGCACTCGTCACGATGTGCGCCGGTGGAGCGCTGTCCACCGCCACCATCATCGAACGCATCTGAACCCCCGAACGATCGAGGCCGACATGACAATGGGTTTGACCGAAGAAGAGCGCGACCTCCGCGACTCCGTGCGAGGCTGGGCCACGCGGACCGTGACCCCGGACGTGCTCCGCGAGGCCGTCGAGGCCAAGACCGAGCAGCGACCGCCGTTCTGGACGTCGTTGGCGGAACTGGGCGTACTGGGACTTCACCTGCCGGAGGACGTGGGCGGAGCGGGCTGCGGGCTGGTGGAATTGGCAGTGGTGACCGAGGAACTCGGCCGGGTCCTGCTGCCCGGGCCGTTTCTGCCGACCGTGCTGCTCGGCGCCGTCCTGCACGAGTCCGGGCGCACGGGTGAACTGTCCGGACTGGCCGACGGTACGACCCTCGGCGCGGTGGCGCTGCAGCCGGGTTCGCTGCGCCTCGTCCGGGACGGCGGAGCAGTGGCACTGGACGGCGAGTCCGGATACGTCCTCGGCGGGCAGGTGGGCGACCTGTTCCTGCTCGCGGCCGCGGACGGCGACGACACCGTGTTCGTGGCGCTCACCCGCGACCGCCTCGACGTGACCGACCTCCCCAGCCACGACGTGGTGCGCCGCAATGCGACTGCGGCCGTGACCGGACTCGAGATCACCGAAGCCGACGTCCTGCAGATCGACGCGCAGCGCGTCCTCGACCTGGCCGCGACGTTGTTCGCCGCCGAGGCGTCGGGCGTCGCCGACTGGGCCGTCACCACCGCCGCCGACTACGCCAGGGTGCGCCGGCAGTTCGGCCGCCCCATCGGCCAGTTCCAGGGCGTGAAGCACCGGGTGGCGCGGATGCTCGGCCTGGCGGAGCAGGCCAGGGTGTGCGCCTGGGATGCGGCCCGCGCGACGACTCCCGGCACCGGCGCGGCGGAGGCGTCACTCGCCGCCGCGGTCGCCGGCGCCACCGCACCCGATGCGGCGTTCTCGGTCACCAAGGACTGCATCCAGGTGCTCGGGGGCATCGGGTACACCTGGGAACACGACGCCCACCTGTACCTGCGCCGGGCGCAGTCGCTGCGGATCCTGCTGGGGTCCACCGCGTCCTGGCGGCGGCGCGTGGCCCGTGCGACCCTGAGCGGTGCCCGCCGGGTGCTCGGCATCGAGCTTCCACCCGAGGCCGCCGGCATCCGGGCCGGCATCCGCGCGGAACTCGCGGATGCCGCGTCATTGGGCGAGGCGGAGCGCGGGACGTACCTGGCCGAGAAGGGGTACACCGCACCGCACCTCCCCGCACCGTGGGGCAGGGGAGCGGGCGCCGTGGAACAACTCGTGATCGCCGAGGAACTGCGCACGGCCGCACTGAAGCCCCACGACATGATCATCGGCAACTGGGTGGTGCCCACACTCATCGCGCACGGCAGCGAAGACCAGTTGCAGCGCTTCGTGCCGCCGTCGCTGCGCGGTGATCTCGTCTGGTGCCAGCTGTTCTCCGAACCCGGCGCCGGATCGGACCTCGCCGGCCTGACCACCAGGGCCACGAAGGTGGACGGCGGCTGGGTGCTGCGGGGGCAGAAGGTGTGGACGTCGATGGCCCGGGACGCGGACTGGGGGATCTGCCTCGCCCGCACCGACGCCTCGGCGCCCAAACACAAGGGACTGTCGTACTTCCTGATCGACATGAAGCGCAGCGACGGCCTCGACATCCGGCCGCTGCGGGAGATCACCGGCGAGGCACTGTTCAACGAGGTGTTCCTCGACGACGTCTTCGTCCCCGACGACCTCCTCGTGGGCGAACCGGGCGACGGCTGGAAGCTGGCCCGCACCACCCTCGCCAACGAACGCGTGTCGCTGTCGCACGACTCCTCGCTGGGGTCCGGCGGCGAGGCGCTGCTGACCCTGGCCGGTGAACTGCCCGGCGGCATCGACGACGAGCAGCTGACCGTGCTCGGCAAGGTCCTCTGCGACGCGCAGTCCGGTGGGCTGCTCGCACTCCGCACCACCCTGCGCTCGATCGCCGGCGGGCAACCGGGCGCCGAGTCGTCCATCGCGAAACTGCTCGGCGTCGAACACATCCAGCAGGTGTGGGAGGTGGCGATGGACTGGGCGGGACCGCGGGCCCTGCTCGGCGACCGGCCCCGCACGTCGGACACGCAGATGTTCCTGAACTCGCAGTGCATGTCGATCGCGGGCGGCACCACCAATGTCCAGCTGAACATCATCGGCGAACGGCTGCTGGGATTGCCCCGCGACCCCGAGCCCGGACAGGGAGCGGTGGCCTGACATGGCGATCGATGTGAAGGCGGCGCTGGCCGCGGACCCGGCGGTCCGGGAACTGTCGTGGACCGAACGCGACGTGATGCTCTACCACCTCGGACTCGGCGCCGGCGAGAATCCGCTGGACCCCGCAGAGCTGCGCTGGGTGTACGAAGAGAATCTGCAGGTTCTGCCCACGTTCGCCGTGGTCGCGGGGCAGGGGATCTCGGCCGGCGCGATACCGCCGGTCGGCATGACTCTGCCCGGCATCGACATCGACCTGCGCAAGATCCTGCACGGTGGCCAGTCGCTCACCGTGCACGCGCCGATCCCCGCCTCGGGCCGGGCCCGGGTGTCCTCGCGGGTGGCCGACGTGTGGGACAAGGGCAAGGCCGCCGTCATCGTGCTCGAACAGACGGCCACCGACTCGGGTGGTAACCCGTTGTGGACCACGGGGATGCAGATCTGGGCCCGTGATGAGGGCGGGTTCGGCGGCTCCCCGGGACCCGAGTCGGTGGCCACGATCCCCGACCGTGAGCCCGACAAGGTGCTCGTGTCCCGCACCGGGACAGCGCAGGCGCTGCTGTACCGGCTCAGCGGCGACCTCAACCCGCTGCACGCGGACCCCGAGTTCGCGGCCGCGGCCGGATTCGAAAGGCCGATCCTGCACGGGCTCGCGTCGTACGGTGTGGTGTGCAAGGCCGTCGTCGACGGCATGCTGGGCGGCGATCCCACGCGACTGCGTCACTACGCGGTGCGGTTCGCGGGCTCGCTGTATCCCGGCGACACCGTCGAGACCGCGGTCTGGCAGGAGGGCGACCGGCTCACCCTCCGGGCGACGTGCCCCGACCGGGCCGGGCAACCGGTGCTGACCCAGGCGACGATGGAGGTGAGCGGATGAGCGTCGGTACGCACCCCACGTTCGAGAACAGTGCGCCGGGAACGGTGCTGACGTCGCCACCCGACGGGTCCGCCGTCGACCGGGCGACCGGGGCCGCCCGCCGCGTCGTCGACGCGTTGCTGCGCACCGACCGCGGCAACGCCAACCTCGAGCGCGTCGCGGAAGAACTGAACAGCATCGCCGAACACCTCGAGGAGCACGCCCCCGCGGTCGCGGAGCGGCTGATCGACATGTGGAACGGCGAGGGCGTCACGCGGCACGATCCCGTCACCGGACCCGAGAACGCGCTCGCGCCGCCCCTGGTCCTCGAGGGACTGTCCGACGGATCGGTCCGGGGCACCGTCACCCTCACCATCCCGTACCAGGGGCCGCCCGGACACGTCCACGGCGGTGTGTCCGCGCTCCTGCTCGACCACGTCCTCGGCGTCGCCAACGCCTGGAGTGGAAAAGCGGGCATGACAGCGCAGTTGAGCACCCGCTACCACCGCCCGACGCCGCTGTTCGAACCGCTCACCCTGACCGGGAAGCTGATCTCGGTCGACGGCCGCAAGATCATCACCGCCGGCGACATCCGCACCGCGGACGGGCAGGTATGCGTGTCGGTCGAGGGATTGTTCGTCGACAGGACCGTGCCCCGCCCACGATGACCCCGATCAGGAGCAGACCATGACTTCACCTCGCCGTTTCGAGAACAAGGTCGTGTTCGTCACCGGCGCCGCCCGCGGTCAGGGCCGCGCCGAGGCCGTCCGGTTCGCGTCCGAGGGCGCCGACGTCATCGCGATCGACGCCTGCACCGAATTCGCGTCCACGCCCTATCCCGGTGCCACCCGGGACGACCTCGCCGAGACGGTCCGGCTCGTCGAGGCGACCGGCGCGCGGATCGTCGCCGCCACCGCCGACGTGCGTGACTTCGACGGCCTCTCGCGGGCACTGGCCGACGGCATCGACCGGTTGGGCCGCCTCGACGTCGTGATCGCGAACGCGGGCATCTGCTCGGGCGCATTGTCGTGGGAGATCACCGCCGAGCAGTGGCAGGAGACGGTCGACGTCAACCTCACCGGAACCTTCCACACCGCGAAGGCGGCGATTCCGTACCTGATCGACCAGGGTGAGGGCGGGGCCGTCGTCTTCACCAGTTCGGTGTCCGGGTTGAAGGGCACTCCGTTCACCGGGCACTACGTCGCCACCAAGCACGGCATCACCGGGCTCGCCAAGACGATGGCGAACGAACTCGGGGAGCACCGCATCCGCGTCAACACGGTGCACCCGGCCGGGGTCGACACCGGCATGAAGATGCGCGATCTGCACCCGCTCATCGCCAAGTTCGCGTCGACTCTCGGCTCGATCTATCAGAACTCGCTGCCCTACACCATCACCCAGCCGGAGGACGTCGCCGCCGTCGTCGCCTGGGTGTGTTCCGACGAGGCGAAGTACATCACCGGGGCGCAGATTCCCGTCGATCTCGGCAACCTCATTCGCTGAGGTCCGCACGCGCTGCGTTCGCCCGATGTCACCGTGGTGCAGTTCGACTGCACCACGGTGACATTCGGCGATCCGCCGACGGTCAGAGCGTGATGCCGCGCCGGATCATCTTGCCGGTCGCATTGCGGGGCAACAGGTCCGTGGTGATCCGCCACCGAGTCGGGACCTTGAAGTACGACAGTCGCTCGGCCGCGTAGTTCCGCAGTTCCGCCTCGGTGGTCGCGGCACCCGGTCGCAACACCACCACCGCGGCCACCTCCTGCCCCAGATCCTCGTGGGGCGCCCCGATCACCGCGCACTCGAGCACGTCGGGGTGTTCGTCGAGGCACTGCTCGATCTCGGTGGGGTACACGTTCTCGCCGCCCCGCAGGATCAGATCCGAGCGACGTCCGGTGAGCCGCAGGCGGCCGTTCTCGACGAGCCCGTAGTCGCCGGTCCGGAGCCACCGGCCGGGGGCGATCGCGGCGGCGGTGGCGGCCTCGTCCTCCCAGTAGCCGAGCATCACGAACGGACTGCGGACGCACACCTCACCCTCGACGCCGTCGGGCAGCCACTCCCCGTACGGGTCGCGGATCTCCATGCTCACCGTGATGATCGGACGTCCCAGAGTGCCCGGGAACTGCTCGAGTTCGGGCGCGGTGGCGACGGCGATCGCGGTACTGCACTCGGTGAGTCCGTAACTGTCCACGAGCGCGTTGCGGGCGAACGGCACCTTCTCGCGCAGCCGTTCCTTGAACGCGATCGACGACGGTGCGGACGCCAGCGAGAACGACGTGAGCGACGACAGGTCGTACCGGTCGAGGTTGTCGTGCTCCACGAGGCGGGACGCCATGGTGGGCACCGCACCCCAGTTGGTGACGCGTTCCCGCTCGACGAGACGGAGCACGGCGTCGACGTCGAATCCGCCCTGGTGCATGACGACGGCACCACCGGTCGCCAGCCGCGGAATCACCAGATTGTGCAGGCTCGCGATGTGGAACAGGGGAGAGGTCAGGAGGTAGCGAAGCGGACTCGGCACCGCCGGATCGACGGGCCGTCCGCTGAATTCGCCGACCACGGCGTCGCTGAACCGGTGGTAGTCGACGACGGCCAGGATGTTGCGCTGCGAGTGCAACGCACCCTTGGGCCTGCCGCTCGTGCCACTCGTGTAGAGGATGGCGGCCGGATCGTCCTCGTCGACGTCGGTGTGCGGCATCGGGGAACCGGCGTACCGCGCGAAGATCGCGGGCAGATCCTGTTCCATCGTGAGGACCGGGACGTCGGTGCCGACGGCGGCGAGCGTCTCGGCGCGTTTCGCGTCGGCGATGACCACGGCGGGACGGCTGTGGGCGAGCCCGTACTCGACCTCCCGCGGAACCCACCAGCCGTTCAATCCGACGCTGATGGCGCCGAGCACCTGCGTGGCCCAGAACGCGATCACCCACTCGGGGGTGTTCGCGGCCAGGATCGCCACCCGATCGCCCTTGCCGACGCCGTGCTCCTCGCGCAGCGCCGTCGCCAGGGCCGCGACCGCGGCAGCGTGCTCGGTGTACGACAGCCGGCGGTCGGCGGTGACGAGGTAGTCGCGGTCGCCCCACCGGAGCGACGTGGTGAGGAGTTCGCCGACGGAGCGTCCGCGGTGCTTCATCACCGGCATCCGGGTGCCGAGCACCGGCTCCTCGACGAGCTCGAACCGGCCACCGGGTCCGGTGAGACGGGACATCACCTGATCCAGGTGCAACTGTGGATCTGTGGGGGCAGTCATCGGGGCGACCTTTCGTCCTCGGGCACTCGTACCGACACAACATGGCACGCCGTGACGGGCGCCCGGACGTGGTTACCACTCAGCGAGACTGCCGCGATCCGCGACGTCCCGGCGCCGTTACGTTCGACAGCGAATCGCAGCTGGAGGAACTCATATGACGATAGATCTCGACCCGCCCACAGTGAAGGTCGATCCGCTCGCCCCGGCCAAGCTGGGGCCGATCACCCTGCGTAATCGCGTGATCAAGGCCGCGACGTTCGAGGGCCTGACCCCGAAGGGGCTGGTCACCGACGAGCTCATCGACTTCCATCGGCAGCCCGCCGCCGGAGGCGTGGGCATGACGACCGTCGCGTACTGTGCGGTCGCCCCGGACGGCCGGACGTCGCCCGGACAGATCCAGTGGACCGACGAGACGATGCCGGGCCTGCGGAAGCTGACCGACGCCATCCACGCCGAGGGGGCGGCGGTGTCGGCGCAGATCGGCCACGCGGGACCGGTCGCGGCCTCGAAGTACATCGGGTACCCGGCGTTGGGGCCCTCCCGTGCGTTCCGGATGACCACGCAGAACTTCTCCACGCCGGCCACCGCGGCCGATATCGCAAGGATCGTCGAGGCACACGCGAACGCCGCTCGCCGCGCGGCGGAGGCGGGGTTCGACGCCGTGGAGATCCATTTCGGCCACAATTACCTGATCAGCTCGTTCCTCAGCCCGAAGGTCAACAAGCGCACGGACGAGTACGGCGGATCCCTCGCGAACCGTGCCCGGTTCGCGCTCGACGCCGCCCGCGCCGTCCGCGATGCGGTGGGCGACCGGATCGCGATCCTCGCGAAGCTGAGCATGGACGACGGTGTGCCCGGCGGCTTCTGGGTGGACGAGGCCATCCAGGTGGCGCAGTGGCTCGAACGGGACGGTTCGCTGGACGCGCTCGAACTCACCGCCGGCAGTTCGCTGCTGAATCCGATGTACCTGTTCAAGGGCGACGCGCCGCTCCGCGAGTTCGCCGCCGTGATGCCGCAGCCGACGAAACTGGGAATCCGGTTGGTCGGCAAGCACTTCCTCAAGGAATACCCCTACCGCGACGCCTATCTCCTCGAGGACGCCCGCCAGATCAGGGCCGCCGTGACGATGCCGCTCGTGCTGCTCGGCGGCATCACCGGCAAGGCGACCATGGACCTCGCGATGGAGGAAGGCTTCCAATTCGTCGCCGTCGCGCGGGCACTCCTGCGGGAACCCGACCTCGTCAACCGCATCGCGGAGGAGACCCACAACCCCGGTCTGTGCATTCACTGCAACAAGTGCATGACGGCGATCTACGGTGGCACCCACTGCGTGCTCCGCGTGCCGTGAGCGCCGGCACCGTGTCGACAGGAGAGATGGCGTTGGAACGCACCACGATCGCCCGGATGCTGCTCGACCGGCTGGGCGACGACCGGATGGGAATTCGCACCCGCGAACAGGATTGGACGTGGGACGAGGTGGTGCGCGCGAGTGCGGCCCGCGGGGCCGTCGCGTCCTCGCTGCGGCGAGACGGCCCGTTCCACGTCGGCGTCCTGCTCGAGAACACCCCCGAATTCCTGTTCTGGCTGGGCGGCGCGGCACTCGCCGGAGCCACCGTCGTCGGCATCAACCCCACCCGTCGCGGGGCGGAACTCGAGGCCGAGATCCGGTACGTCGACTGCCAGCTGATCGTCACGGACACCGCGGGGAAGGCGCAGCTCGCCGGTCTCGACCTCGGACTGTCCGAAGACCGGTTCCTGCTCGTCGACGATCCGGCGTACACCGAACTCGTCGCCGCACACGCGGTCGCGAATCCGGTCGAGGATCCGGCGATCGACGCGTCGACGCTGTTCCTGCTGCTGTTCACGTCCGGCACCACCGGCACGTCGAAGGCGGTGCGGTGCAGCCAGGGCCGGCTCGCCCGGCTGGCCTACGCGAACACCGCCAAATACGGGCACGTGCGCGAGGACGTCGACTACTGCTGCATGCCGCTGTTCCACGGCAACGCGCTGATGGCGCTGTGGGCGCCCGCCCTCGCCAACGGCGCCACCGTCTGCCTGCCGCGCAAGTTCTCCGCGTCCGGATTCCTGCCCGACGTCCGGTTCTTCGGTGCCACGTTCTTCACGTACGTCGGCAAGGCGCTGGCGTACCTGATGGCCACACCCGAGCAGCCCGATGACCGGGACAACACGCTCGTCCGCGGTTTCGGGACGGAGGCGTCCCCGGAGGACAAGACCGAATTCGTCCGCCGGTTCGGCGCCGAACTGTACGAGGGGTACGGCTCGAGCGAGGGCGCCGGTTCGGTGACACTCGACCCGAACGCCCCCGAGGGCGCGCTCGGCAGGCCCGCGAGCGAGAACATCGTCATCGTCGACCCGGACACCCGAGCGGAGAAGGCGCGGGCGCGGCTCGACGAGCACGGGCGCGTGCTCAACCCCGACGAGGCGATCGGCGAGATGATCGACAAGGCCGGCGCGGCACGGTTCGAGGGCTACTACAAGAACGAGGACGCGGTCGCGGACCGCATCCGGCACGGCTGGTACTGGACCGGCGACCTCGGGTACGTCGACGAGGCCGGCTTCCTCTACTTCGCCGGCCGCAAGGGCGACTGGATCCGCGTGGACGGGGAGAACACGTCGGCGCTGATGGTGGAGCGGATTCTGCGTCGCCACCCGAAAGTCATCGCCACCGGCGTGTACGGCGTCCCCGACCCGCGGTCGGGCGATCAGGTGATGGCCGCCGTCGAGGTGTCGGACCTCACCGATTTCGATCCGAAGGAGTTCGCCGCGTTCCTCGCCGAGCAGGACGACCTGGGCACGAAGGCCGCCCCGCGATTCGTCCGGGTGTCGACGAACCTGCCGGTGACCGGCTCGAACAAGGTGCTGAAACGAACGCTGCAGGAGCAGTGCTGGCGGTGCGACGATCCGGTCTTCCGGTGGGTGGGACGCGGTGTTCCCGAGTACCGCGAGATGACCGACAGTGAGAAGGCCGCGCTGGAGCAGGAGTTCCACACGCACGGCCGGCAACGATTCCTGCACGTGTGACGGTGAGGGTGGCATGAGACTGGGTGTGGTGGTTCCCGTCGAACTGGGACGGGCGGGCGAGCCCGAGTGGATACTCGAATTCGCCCGGGCAGCCGAAGAACTCGGATTCGACGAGATCTCGGCGGTCGAGCATTCGGTCGTCATCGCGGACACGACGAGCGACTATCCATACTCGCCCACCGGGAAGTCGCACCTGCCCGACGACTGCAGTCTCCCGGACCCGCTGGAACTGCTGTCGTTCGTCGCCGGGGCCACGACGACGCTGGGTCTGGCGACGGGAGTGCTGGTCCTGCCCAATCACCACCCGGTGGTGCTGGCGAAACGCCTCGCCACCCTGGACCGGCTGTCCGGGGGGCGCCTGCGCATCTGCCTCGGTCTCGGCTGGATGCGCGAGGAGATCGAGGCCTGCGGCGGCGACTTCGACCGGCGCGGGGCGGTGGCCGACGAGGCGATCGCGGTGATGCGGGCGCTGTGGTCGGGCACGGGTGCCGTCGACTTCGCGGGTGAGCACTTCGCCTTCCGCGGAGCCCAGAGCTGGCCCAAACCGCACCGGGAGTCGGGAGTGCCGCTGTACATCGGCGGACACAGCCCGGCCGCCGCACGCCGGGCCGGACGACTCGGTGACGGGTTCCAGCCGCTCGGCCTCGCCGGCGAAGACCTGGACCGGGCGATCACCCGGATGCGGGCGGCGGCAGCGGACGCCGGACGCGACCCCGCCGACGTCGACCTCGTGCTGGGCGCCACCTTGCCGCGACTGGACGAGGCCCGGCTCGACCGATGCCGGGAACTGGGTGCCGGCCGGCTGGTGCTCTCGGCGTCCCGGCACGCGCAGTCCCTCGGCCAGGTCGTCGACGAGATGGCCGCCTGCGCGGCGCGGTTGGGACTCAGTCCGGCACGGTGACCGGCACGTCCTCGCTGAAGTCGACGATCAGTTCGCGCCGGGAGAATGTCCAGCCGGCGTCGCCGAGCACGTAGCGGTCGTGGTAGCGCAACGCGATCCGGTTGTCGCGGTAGCCGTTTCGACCCGAATAGACGTGATGCGCCGTGCAGTACGTCTCGCCCGACGCCGTCGACCCGTCCACGTCGATCACCTGCTGGTGGACGACGTGCCGGGTGGATTGCAGATGCGAGACCGCGTCCACGACGGCGCCCGCGAGCACCGCGTTGCCGCGGAGTTCGCTTGCCGCGCCGGTGCCCGTCAGCGCCGGGGGAAGGACGAACGTCGCGTGGGCGTCGAACAGTGCCGCGAGCGTTGCCGCGTCGCGCCGGTCGACGGCCCGCGCATAGCGGGCGGTGAGTTCGGGAAGAGCGAATCCGGTGGCCATCCGACCATTCCAGCGGACATTCGGCACCGGCGACAACCACCTCCCGCTCACCGAGACATCGGCGGTGCGGCCGTGGAGCGCTGGTTAGCGTCCAGAACACAGGTGGCGACAGCCACGCACAGGCATGAGGAGATCGCCGATGGATCTGAGGGAATCGCCCGCGCAGCGGGAACTCCGGCGGGAGTTGCGCGCGTACTTCGCGGCACTGCTGCCGGAGGAGACGCGGCGAATGGCCGGTGAGGAAGGTGTGGGCGGCGAGCACTTCCGCGACATCGTGCGGCTGCTGGGCAAGGACGGCTGGCTGGGCGTCGGCTGGCCGGTGGAGTACGGCGGTCAGGGACGGTCGATCGAGGACCAGTTCGTGTTCTTCGACGAGGTGCAGCGGGCCGGGTTGCCGTTCCCGTTCGTCACCGTCAACACGGTCGGGCCCACGCTGATGAAGTACGGCACCGAGGAGCAGAAGGCTCGGTTCCTGCCCGGGATCCTCGCCGGCGACATCGTGTTCGCCATCGGGTACACCGAACCGGAGGCCGGCACCGACCTCGCCTCCCTGCAGACCCGGGCCGTCCGGGACGGGGACTCGTGGGTGGTGGACGGCAACAAGATCTTCACCAGCGGCGCCAACACAGCCGACTACGTGTGGCTCGCGTGCCGCACCGATGCCGACGCCCCGAAGCACAAGGGCATCTCGATCCTCATCGTTCCCACGGACGACCCCGGCTTCAGCTGGTCGCCGATCTCCACGGTGGGAGGGCTGACGGTCACGTCGACGTACTACAGCGGGATCCGGGTCGGCGACCAGGACGTCGTGGGCGACGTCCACGGCGGGTGGCAGCTGATCACCGCGCAACTCAATCACGAACGCATCGGGCTCGCGGCGCTCGGCGGGCGCGCACTCGGACTGTGGCATCAGGTCCTCGACTGGGCCCGGCAGAACGGTGCCCTCGACATTCCCTGGGTGCAGATGGATTTCGCGCGCACCCACGCCAAGCTCGAGGCGATGCGACTGCTGAACTGGAAGATGACCGCCGCGGTCGCGCGGGACGCGTTGTCGGGTGCCGACGCCGGCGCCACCAAGACGTACGGCACCGAAACCCACGTCGACGTCTACCGCACGCTGCTGGGGATCCTCGGCGCCGCCGGACGGCTGCGCCCCGGCTCCCCGGGCGCGATCCTCGCCGGGCAGATCGAACAGATCTCCCGGCAGAGTGTGGTCAACACGTTCGGCGGTGGTGTCAACGAGGTGCTCCGCGACATGGTCGGCACCCTCGGCCTCGGACTCGTCCGCGAGACGAGGGTGAAATGAGCGAACTCCTCACCCGGCTGCGCGCGTTCGAGGGACGGACGATCGTCCCGGCCACCTGGGGTCCCGACCCCGTGAACACCCCGATGATCCGGCACTGGGCCGAGGCGATGGGGGACACGAGCCCCGTCTACCTCGACGGGAACGCCGCGCGGGCCACCGGCCGCGACGGTGCGGTGGCGCCCGCCCCGATGCTGCAGGTGTGGACGATGCGCACGTTCGCCGACAAGATGTCGGGCGCCGACCCGTCGCCCGTGTGGACGGCGCTGGTCGACACACTCGACGAGGCGGGATTCACGTCCGTCGTCGCCACCGATTCCGACCAGGAATTCTTCGCCGAACTCCGCCCCGGCGACCGGGTGTGCATGACCGAGGTGGTCGAGTCCGTGTCGGCGGAGAAGCAGACCGGGCTCGGCGCAGGACATTTCGTCACCACGCTCAAGACGTACCGCAACGGCGACGGCGAGATCGTCGGCACCCAGCGGTGGCGGACACTGCGCTTCCGGCCCGCCGAAGACGCGGCCCCGCGCCCGTTGCGCCCGCGGCCCGCCCTCAACGACGACAACGCGTTCTGGTTCGCGGCCGCCCGCGAGCACCGTCTCGTCATCCAGCGGTGTGCCGGTTGCGGTGTGCTGCGTCATCCGACCGGACCGATGTGCGGGGAGTGCCGCTCCACCGACTGGGACACCGTCGACGCGTCGGGTCGCGGCACCGTCTACACGTTCGTCGTCAATCACCACCCGAAGATCGACGCCTTCGACTACCCCCTGATCGTCGCCGTCATCGAACTCGAGGAGGGCACCCGGCTGATCGCCAACATGACGGGTGTCGAACCCGGGGACGTGCACATCGGGATGCCGGTGGAACTGGACTGGATCGACGCCGACCCGGAACTCACACTTCCGGCGTTCCGGCCCGCAGCACTGGAGGAGAACTGATGGACTTCACATTCAGCGAGGAGCAGGAGGCGGTGCGCGGACTGGCCGCCGACGTGTTCGCCGCCAGGTCGCGGCCCGAACGGATCAAGGAGATCGAGTCGGCCGCCGACCGGATCGACCGGGAACTGTGGCGCGAACTGGCCACCACCGGGCTGCTCGGCATCGCCCTGCCCGAGAACCTCGGTGGGGGCGGCATGGGACTCGCGGAACTGTGCGTTCTGCTCGAGGAGCAGGGCAGGCACGTCGCGCCGGTACCGGTGTGGCCGCACGTCCTCGGTGCGCTCGCGATCAACGAGTTCGGGACCCGGCAGCAGCGGGAAGCGTTCGTGCCGTCGGCCGCCGACGGCAGCCGGATCCTCACCGTCGCGCTCGAGGAATTCGGACCGTACGTCCCGGGCGAACCGGCGACGACGGCGCGCGAGGTGGACGGCCGCTGGCAGGTGCACGGCGCCAAGGCCGCGGTCCCGGCGGCGCATCTCGCCGACCGCCTCCTCGTCTCCGCGGCCACCGACACCGGCCCGGCGCTGTTCCTGGTCGACCGGGGCGACGCGGGAGTGACTGCACAGCAGGCGGAGTCGACCACCCGCGAGATCTGCGCGAACGTCACGTTCGACGGGGCACCGGCGGAGCCGCTCGGCCCGGCGGACGGCACCGCGGTGCGGTGGCTGCTCGACCGGGCGGAACTCGCGGTCGCCGCCCTGCAACTGGGCGTCGGGGAAGGCGCGGTGCGCCAAGCCGTCACGTACCTCAACGGACGCACCCAGTTCGGCCGCCCGCTCGCGACGTTCCAGGCGGTGACGCATCAGCTCGCGGATTGCTACATCGATCTCGAGGCCATGCGCGTCACGCTGTGGCAGGCCGTCTGGCTCGTCGCGAACGGGGAAGATCCGGGAACCTCCGTGCTGGTGGCGAAATGGTGGGCTACCGGCGGCGGCCAGCGAGTGGTGCACCGCACGCAGCACGTGCACGGCGGGATCGGAGTCGACACCGACTACCCCGTGCACCGGCACCTGCTGTGGGGCAAACAACTCGCGGCCACCCTCGGCGGCGCGAGTGCCGATCTGGCACGGCTGGGTGCGCAGCTGGCGGCCGGCGTCGAGGTGGTCGCATGACCGCGACCGTCGGCGCCACGGCCTACGAGACCGTGCAGATCGGCGACCGGCTGCCGGAGTTGGTGATTCCGCTGACCCGGACCCTGATCGTCGCCACCGCCCTCGCCACGCGCGACTTCCAGGACGTCCACCACGACCCTGCCCTTGCGGTGGCGAGGGGGTCGAAGGACGTGTTCATGAACATCCTCACCACCAACGGTCTGGTGGGGCGGTTCGTCACCGACTGGGCGGGCCCGCACGCGTCGCTCCGCCGCATCGCGGTGCGGCTCGGTGCCCCCAACTATCCCGGCGACGAGATGACCCTGACCGGTGAGGTGGTCGCGAAGGACGACGGCCTCGTCACCGTGAAGATCCGTGGCGCGAACAGTCTCGGCGATCATGTCACCGGCACCGTCGTCGTCGCCTGGCCCGCTGGAGGGAACCTGTGATCAGCCCCCTGTCGGGCGCCGCCGCCATCGTCGGCATCGGCGCCACCGAATTCTCCAAGAACTCCGGGCGAAGCGAATTGCAACTGGCCTGCGAGGCGATCGTCGCCGCGCTCGCCGACGCCGGCATCGACCCGTCGGAGGTCGACGGACTGTCCACGTACACCGCCGAGACGAACGGGGAGGTCCTCGTTGCCCGCAACACGGGCATCGGGGAGCTGAAGTTCTTCTCCCGCATCGGGTACGGCGGCGGCGCCGCGTGCGCCACCGTCCAGCAGGCGGCCATGGCCGTCGCCACGGGCGTCGCGGACGTCGTCGTCTGCTACCGCGCGTTCAACGAACGGTCCGGTGTGCGGTACGGACTCGGGCAGCACGACCGCCCAATGGACAGCACCGCGGACCGTGCCGCGTACGCCTGGCTGACCCCGCAGGGACTGTCGACGCCCGCCCAGTGGGTGGCGATGTTCGCCCGCCGGTACATGCACCGGTACGGCGCCACGAGCGAGGACTTCGGCCGGGTCGCGGTGGTCGCGCGCAAGCACGCCGCCGTCAACCCCGCCGCCTGGTTTCACGGGCGGCCCATCACCCTCGACGACCACCAGCAGTCGCGGTGGATCGCCGAACCGCTGCATCTGCTGGACTGCTGCCAGGAAACCGACGGCGGGCAGGCCCTCGTCGTCGTCTCCGCCGAACGCGCCAAGGACCTCCGCACCACCCCGGTTCTCGTCAAGGCCGCCGCGCAGGGCTCCGGCAAGGACCAGCACATGATGGCCAGCTACTACCGGCCCGACATCACCGGAATACCCGAAATGGGCCTCGTGGGCAGGCAACTGTACGGCCAGAGCGGCCTCGCGCCGGACGACGTCTCGGCGGCGATACTCTACGACCACTTCACCCCGCTCGTCCTCCCGCAACTCGAGGAACTCGGGTTCTGCGGCCCCGGCGAGGCGAAGGACTTCATCCGGGACGGCAACCTCGAGATCGGCGGCCGCCTCCCGGCCAACACGCACGGCGGCCAGATCGGCGAGGCCTATCTGCACGGCGTGAACGGCATCGCGGAGGCGGTTCGCCTGATCCGCGGAACGTCGACGACACAACCGGACGGCATCGGCAACGTGCTGGTGACCGCGGGCACCGCCGTGCCCACCAGCGGCCTGATCCTGGGCAGAGAGGACTGATCATGACGACAACCGAGCGCACGACGGCCGGAGCATGGCGAGGGGAGGACCTCGGCACCCGCACCGTGAGTTACGACGAGCGCGACGCCATCCTGTACGCACTGTCGGTGGGTGCGCGGGCCACCGAATTGGACCTCGTCTTCGAGGAGCACCTGCGGGTGCTGCCCACGTTCGCTCTCACCCTCGCCCAGTGGGCGCCGGACGAACTGGGGTCGCGGGGCGCGTTCGACACGAAGACGGCGCTGCACGGGTCGCAGGAACTGACCGTGCTCGCGCCGCTCCCGCGGCGCGGCGAGATCGCGTTGTCGGCGTCGGTCGTGGAGGTGTGGGACAAGGGCTCGGCGGCCGTGTTCGACGTGCGCGTCGAGTCCGAGTTCTTCGTCGCCACCTGGTCGCTGTTCGCGCCGGGTGCGGGCGGGTTCGGCGGCGACCGCGGGCCTGCGAAACCGTCTCGGCCCGAGGGCGAACCGGTGGTGCAGACGGTTCTGCGGACCGCGGAGAACCAGGCGGCGCTGTACCGGCTGACCGGGGACCGGCACCACATCCACATCGACCCGGCGGCGGCCGAGCGGATCGGGCAGCCGCGGCCGATCATGCACGGGCTGTGCACGCTCGCCGCGAGCACGGTGGCGCTGGCGCGTGAGCTGGACGTCCACCCGGCCGAACTCGTCCGGCTCGAGGGGCGGTTCGCGGCACCGGTGTACCCGGGCGACGCGCCGTCCCTGCGGGCGTGGGGCGACGCGGGCGATGCGTCGTTCGAACTTCTCACCGGGGACCGGCCGGTGATCGCCGGCGCCCGCGCGTCGTTCGGCTGACCGCCGCGGCCCCGCGCGGCTACGCCCCTGTCGCCGAATGTCACACCGGTGCAGTTCAACTGAACCGATGCGACATTCGGCGAGGGATGCGGGGTCAGGAACGGGTCGCGAGGTACCGCGCCGGGTATTCGCCGCCGCCGTGGACCGCGAGATCGGCGCCGTTCACGTACGACGCCTGCGCGCTCGCGAGGAACAGGCAGGCGTCCGCGATGTCGGACGGCACCGCCATCCGGCCCATCGGCAGGGTCCGGGTGACGGCGGCGCCGCCGTCCTCGCCGTAGACGGCGGCGGCACTCTCCGTGCGGATGAGGCCGGTGGTGATGTGATTGATCCGGACCTTCGGAGCCCATTCGAGCGCAAGCGCCTTCGTCAGCACCAGCAGGCCCGCCTTCGCGGCGCTGTACGCGGCGGTGCCGGGCTGCGGGTCGTGAGCGGAGACGCTGCCGATGTTCACGATGGCGCCGCCGTCGGGTTGTCCCTGCATCACCGCGTTGGCCGCCTGGGCAACGGTGAAGGGCGCCAGCAGATTCAGCGCGACGATCTTCTCGACGAACCGCGGCGAGACGGTGGCCGCGTCGGCGTCGGGCGAACCACCCGCGTTGTTGACGAGGACGTCGAGGCGGCCGTACCGGGCGACGGCCTCGTCGATCAGGGCGGCGGCGTCGGCGTGGTCGCGGACGTCGGTGGCGCGGAACGCGGCGGTGCGGTCACCGTGCGCGGGCAGGCGGTCGGGCTCGGATCGGCCGCAGACGAGCACGTTCGCGCCGGCGGCGAGAAACGCTTCGGCGACGACGAAACCGATGCCCTTGGTGCCGCCGGTCACGACGACGGAGCGGTCACTGTAATTGGGATGGGGGATTGTCACGGGAGAGACCTTCGGAGTGAGGGAAGTAAGAGAGACCAAGCAATTGATTGGTTCGATAGTAGGGGAACGGGAGTGGACATGGGCAAGCTCGACGGCAAGGTTGCGTTGATCACGGGCGCGGGTCAGGGAATCGGACAGGGCATTGCCCTGGCCCTCGCGAAGGAGGGTGCGGCGATCGCCGTCGCGGGGCGGACCGAGTCGAAACTGCACGGCACGTGCCGGATGCTCGAGGGATTCGGCGCCCGCAGCGAACCGGTGGTGTGCGACGTCAGCAGGCGCGAGGACATCGCGTCCGCCGTCGAGCGGACCGTGGATCTGTTCGGCGGCGTAGACATCCTGGTCAACAACGCCAACGACTGCTCACCGGGACCGATCCTGTCGGTGATCGACGAGGAGTACGAGCGGTCGTTCGCGACGGGACCGCTCGCGACGCTGCGGATGATGCAGTCGTGCCATCCGCACATGGTGTCGCGCGGCGGCGGCGTGATCGTCAACCTCGTCACGTCGGCGGCCGTGCGCTGGGACGCGAGCAACTACGGCGCCTACGGTTCGATCAAGGAGGGCATGCGTTCGCTGACCAGGTCGGCGGCGTGTGAATGGGGCCGGGACGGAATCCGGGTGCTGTCCGTCGCCCCGCACGCGAAGAGTCCCGCCCTCGCGCGGTGGATGGACCGGAACCCGGACGAGGCGGCCGAATTCGTGGCAGGCATCCCGCTGGGCCGCGTCGGCGACCCCGAATCCGACATCGGGCGCGCCGTCGTGTTCCTCGTGAGCGAGGACGCCGGCTACCTCACCGGGGCCACCATCCCGTTGGACGGCGGACAGTCCCGCTGGGGATGACGGTGACGTTCGAGGTCCCGCCCAGCGGGAAGGCCTGCGGCCGGCGCCGCCGATCTGCACTAGTTTCGGCAGGATCGAATTACCGTACCGAGAGGGCACCGTCGCGATGACGACCGTTGAAACACCGCGCAGTTCGCGATCAGTAGTGGTCACCGTGGCCGCTGTCGTGGAGGAGACGTCCGACGCCCGGTCGCTGGTCTTCGACGTCCCCGACGAGCGCAGGCACGAATTCGCGTACAAGCCCGGGCAGTTCCTGACCCTGCGGATCCCGAGTGACCGGACGGGATCCGTCGCCCGGTGCTATTCGCTGGCCAGTTCGCCGTTCACCGACGCGCTGCCGAAGGTGACGATCAAGCGCACCGCCGGCGGCTACGGCTCGCACTGGCTGTGCGACAACGTCGGCGTCGGCGACCGCATCGAGGTGCTGCCGCCCGCGGGTGTCTTCACACCGGCCAGCCTGGACGAAGACCTGATCCTGTTCGCCGCGGGCAGCGGAATCACCCCGGTGATGTCGATCCTCAAATCGGCGCTGAGCGAAGGCGACGGGAAAGTCGTTCTCGTCTATGCCAATCGGGACGAGACGTCGGTCATCTTCGCCGACGAGCTGCGGGACCTCGCGGCGCGTCACGAAGACCGGCTGACCGTCGTGCACTGGCTCGAGAGCGTGCAGGGCCTGCCGACCCCGCGCCAGCTGGCGAACCTGTCGGACCGGTTCCGGGACCACCGGGCCTACCTGTGCGGACCGCGGCCGTTCATGGGCGCGATCCACGACGCGCTCGCGCTCGCCGGCGTACCGCGAGACCGGGTGCACGCCGAGGTGTTCACGTCGCTGTCCGGCGACCCCTTCGCGGACGTCGTGGTCGAGGAATCTCCGGATGCGGGAGACGCGTCGACGGTCGAGGTGGCACTCGACGGCGAGGCGCACAACCTGAGCTGGCCCCGCACGGCGACGCTCGTCGACGTCATGCTCTCGAAGGGACTCGACGTCCCGTACTCCTGCCGCGAGGGCGAATGCGGTTCCTGCGCATGCACGGTCGTCGAGGGGAAAGTGGACATGGACAACGCGTCGATCCTCGACCCCGAGGACATCGCGAGCGGTTACATCCTCGCCTGCCAGGCCCGCCCCGCCAGCGAGCACCTGCGGATCGAGTTCTGAGCCGGGTGCGGTGACTCCACCCCTGGGGGTGCTTTGGAAAGGGCTCCGACGTGGGCAAAGTAGTACCTGTCACCGACGCCCCACTCGATCGGCCCCTCCAGGAGAAACCGAATGATCAACGCCCGTCGCACTGCCGCCGCCATCGCCTTCGCCACTCTGCCGATCCTCGGTGCATTCGGAGCAGCCACTACCGCTCACGCCGAGCCTATCGGCCCTAACGGACCCTCCGGTTTCTGCCCGATCGTGAACACGGACTCCCAGGGCAACGAGACGGTGACGCACGGCAAGCCTGGCGATCGCAACGGAGCCCTCGTGTGTGGAGCGGACGGCGAGTGGACGGTCGGCAAGTCGGGAGTCGCGAACAACGGCCCGGGCAAGATCCAGAGTCAGCCGGGAATGTCGGTCCGCTAGCTCACGATCCGTGGACAGCCGCGCACCGATTTGCTGGTTTCCTACGCAATTGCGCGTGAAACCAGCAAATCGCTGTGCGGCTGTGTTACTTCTCCGTCTGCGCCTCGGCTGCGCGGGCGCCCAGGTCTTCGAGGCGGATCGGGTACCGCGGAGGGTGATCGACGATCACCTCCCGGGTGACGGCGAGGTCGCGGCCGACGTGCAGTAATTCGCCGGACCGCAGCGGCGTCCACCCGGGGTCCTCGTCCATCTGCTCACTCGCGACGACCACCGCCGGACGCTCGGAGAGATGTTCGGACCTGGCCCGGATCCGGCCGGGAGTGCTCGCGTGCTGGAGGTGGCGGCCACCGCTCGGGCCGCCCGCGCGCCGTTCGAGGAAGAGCAGGTCGTGGGTGTCCGGGTAGCGCAGCGCCCACAATTCGCCGGGAGTGGTCAGCAGGATGTTGAGCGCGTAGATCGGCACGTTGTCGGCCAGCCACCGGGCGGCGGCGGTGATGCCGGCGGTGACGTCGCCGCCGTTGCTGCCGATCTCGCGGGTCACGAGCGCGAAGACCCGTTCCGAGTCGGTGTCGCCGTGAACGAGAGCGAGGGCGGAGCCCAGTTCCGCCTCCAGTGTCGGCAGGTCCTCGACCACGCCGTTGTGGGCGAACACGCGACCGTCCTGGGCGAACGGATGAGTGTTCTGCGGAAGCAGTTCACCCGTGGTCGCGAAACGGATGTGCGCGACGAACGTGGCCGAGTACCGGTGCTTCGCCTCCTGCGCGAACTCCGCGTCCTCGTAGGCGGCGAGCGGTTGCTTCTCCACCACCGGCGTCCCGTCCTCCGCGAACGTGCCGAGGCCGGTGCCGTCCGGCTCGCGGCGACTCTGCTGCGCCAGGCTGTCCGGGGCGTCCAGCAGCCAGAACGACGCGCGAACGCGGTGCGGGGCTGCGGACAAACCGAACAATCGGCACATGACTTCCCTCTCGGGTGGGACGGCTCAGCGGTAGTCCGGGTTGGCGAAATCGGGACGGCAACCGGCGTCCCACTCCGACCGCTGATTGCCGTACACGGGGAACCCGCCGGCCTTCTTCAGCATGGCGGCCACGTGCATCAGGTTGTACGTCATGAATGTGGTGTTGCGGTTGGTGAAATCGTTCTCCGGGCCGCCGGACCCCTCGTCGAGATACGACGGGCCGGGGCCCGCTTCGCCGATCCATCCGGCGTCGGCCTGCGGTGGGATCACGTATCCGAGATGCTGGAGGCTGTAGAGGATGTTCATCGCGCAATGCTTGACCCCGTCCTCGTTGCCGGTGATCAGGCAACCACCGGCCCGCCCGTAGTACGCGTACTGGCCGTGGTCGTTGAGCAGCGACGAGCACCCGTACAGCCGCTCGATCACCTGTTTGGTGACGGAACCGTTGTCGCCGAGCCAGATCGGGCCCGCGAGCACCAGGATGTCGGCGTCCAGCACACGCCGGAACAGTGGTGGCCATTCGTCGCTCGGCCACCCGTGCTCAGTCATGTCCGGGTAGACGCCGGTCGCGATGTCGTGGTCCACTGCCCGGAACTGGTCGACCGAGACGCCTTCCTTCTCCATCAGACCGACGCTGCGGTCGATCAACCCCTGGGTGTTGCTCACATCGGGTGACCGCTTGAGGGTGCAGTTGACGAACAAGGCACGCAGACCACTGAAACGTGGCCCGTCCTGCGATGGATCGGTCATCAGTCCACGATATGCCGCGGCGGTTCCTCTTCGTGGCGGAAGCGGCGACAGGTCGCGGCTAACTCTCGATCGGCGTCGCCGTCTCCAGCGCGGCGGCCAGGAACTCCGCCGGAACATCCGGCCAGTCGGGCAGCCAACGGCCCGCCAGCCGGTCCTCGAGGAGCGCCGTCAGCGCGGGCACCATGCGCGGCCCGCCGTCGATCAGATAGCGCACGAAGCCGATTCGCGCACACGTCGCGGCGATGGTCGCCAGTACCGGCTTCGCGTCGTCGACCCGTCCCGCCGCGACGAGGCACGCGACGAGCAGGCGATTGGCCTGCATCGCCGCCCTCGGCCTGCGCTCCTTCTCGACCCGGCGCACCCACTCCTGCGCGCGACGACACGCGACGTCGGGCTCGACCGCCGACTGCTTCCGGATCTCGGTGGCGTCGTCGAGCTGCGCGATGATCTCGGCGAAACCGAAATCGGGTTCCCGGGTGGGTTTCCCGGTAGTGGGTGGCGGCTGCGGCGAGGCGGGCAGGCCGAGCCGGACCCGCTCGTTCTCGACCCGGGCCCGCAGCCGGGGGAGTCCCAGGGACGCCGCCGCGGATGCCCCCTCGTCGAGGTGCCGGGCAGCGGACACGACGTCGCCGCGTGCCGCCTTCAGCCGGGCGCCCGTGACGAACCGGGCGATCATGAAATCGACGATGCCCGCCTCCGGTCCGAGTTCGTAGCTCTCGTCGAGAAGTCGCTCGGCTTCGTCGAGACGACCCAGTTCGTACATCAGCTCGCCGAGGAGCGCTCCCGCGAGACGTGCGGCGTGCGAGTGCGAACCGATCGACTTCGTCGCGGTCTGCACGGCCAGCCGGAAGTTGTCCTCGGCGGCGGTGATGTCGAGTTGCTCCAGCGCGGCGATACCGGCGAAACAGTAGCCGTACATCTTGCTGAACGGTCCGACGGTCCGCTGGTGGTAGCCGGTGGCCCACTCCTGCAGGCGGCGCGCCTCCACGAAATCGAACTGCGCGATCGCAACGGCCGACGCGAGATTGGCCCCCGCCGAGACCACCCACGCGCGTAGGGTTTCCGTCCGGGCCAGACATTCCGCGATGAGGTCGGGTACTCCGGCGATACGGTCGGACGACACCGCGATCACGGCGCGGACGATGTCGGCCTCGACCCGGATGTCCGCCTGCTCGGATTCGCTCAGTGCCGACGACTCGAGGCTCGACGCGACGAGCGACAGCGCCCGCAGTGCCGGCGCCACCCGCTGCAGGAGGATGTTCGCCCACGCCACCGCGATCTGGATGCGGGGGCTGGACTCGATCAGCGACTGCGGCAGCTTGTCGACGAGGCCGAGCAGCGCGACCATCCGCGAATGCTCCACGAGGTACATGCCCTGTTCCTCGACCACCGCGACGGCCACGTCGCGGTCGCCTGCCGCCAGCGCGTGATCCACTGCGTCGCTGACGTAGTGATGGTCGGCGAACCAGTGCGCGGCCGCACGGTGCAGATCCGCGACGCGCGACGGCTGATCGCGCTCGAGCCGTCGGCGGAGGTATTCGGCGAACAGGTGGTGGTATTCGAACCACTCCCGGTCCTCGTCGAGGCTGCGCAGGAACAGGTCCCGCGATTCGACCTGCTCGAGCAGGGCCTGACCACGGGTCACGTTCGCCAGCACGCACGCGAGTTCGCCGCACACCCGCTCGGTGATCGACGTGGCCAGCATGAAGTCGAGCAGTGCGGGCTCGAGAGTGCTGAGCACGTTCTCCGCCAGGTACTCGCCGATCGCGTGGTGGCGGCCCGACATGTGCCGGATGAGGTCGCCGGGATCGTCGCGATCGCGCAGCGACAGCGATGCCAGTTGCAGCGCCGCCACCCACCCGTCCGTGGTCTCCTCCAGCGCCTCCACGTCGGAGTCGTCGAGGTGCAGTCCGCCGAGGTCGACCAGGAACCGTTGCGACTCCGTCAGGTCGAAACGCAAAGCCACGGAGTCGATTTCGACGAGTTCGTCACGCACCCGCATCTTCGCGAGCGGAAGTCCCGCCTGACTGCGGCTGCTCACCACCATCTGCAGATGGTGGCAGCCGTTCTCCAGGATGAAGTCCATCGCCGCGATCGTGTCCGATGATGTGACACGGTGCCAGTCGTCGATCATCACCACCACATGGCGCCTGCTGTCGTGGACCTGGTTCACCAGCGACGTCAGCACGTAGCGTTCCGCGTCGGCGCCGTTCTCGTCGAGCGCCTGCCCCAGTTCGTCGGCCAGCATCGGCTCGGCCCGGCGAATCGCCTCGACGAGATGGGACAGGAACCACACGACGTTGTTGTCGTCATTGTCCACCGTCAGCCAGGCGACGGCGGCGCCGTCCTCGATGAGGACGTCACGCCACTGGGCCGCCACGGTGCTCTTCCCGAACCCGGCGGGTGCGTGGATGAGCGTCAACCGCCTCCGCTGACCCAGCCGGAGCAGATCCAGGAGGCGGGTGCGCGCCACCAGGGAACGCATCGGGGTCGGCGGCCGGAAGCGGGCGGCGGCGCTCGGCGGGGTGGCACCGGACCGGCGCCGGTAACTGCGACTGCGCCCGGACGGCGTGGACTCCGTGGTCGGCGTCGAACTGTGTTCGGTGCGCGGAAACTCGTCCGCCGCGGCGGGAAGCGCCATCTCGTCGACGTCGAGACCGTGCCTGCGCTCGATGTCGCGCAGCTCCTGGCCGAACGCCGCCGCCGATTCCGGGCGGTCGGTCGGTTCCTCGGACATGGCCCGCTCGATGACCGTGCACACGTCGTCGGGAATGTCCTCGCCCCGCAGGTCCGGAACGGGCTGCGTCGCGATGCGGAGGAACTGCGCGACGAGTCGCTCCCCGCTCCGCCGCTCGAACGCGGCGTGCCCGGTGAGCAGACAGAACAGGGCGGCCCCCAGGCTGTACACGTCGGAGGACGCGGACGGCGGGTCTCCGCGCAGGACCTCCGGGGCCGTGAACGCCGGGGAACCGGTGATCATGCTCGATGTGGTCTCGAAGCCCCCCGAGACGCGCGCGATGCCGAAATCCGTGAGCTGCGGCTCGCCGTATCCGGTGAGCAGGATGTTCGCGGGCTTCACGTCACGGTGGAGGGTGCCGAGGCGATGCGCCGTCTCCAGGGCGCCCGCCAGCTTGACGCCCACGCGCAGCGTCTCACTCCACGGCAGCGGCCCTTCGCGGCGAATCCAGGCGTCCAGCGAGTTGCGCGAGTGGTACGGCATCACGATGTACGGCCTGCCACTGCGCGTCACCCCGGACTGCAGGATGTCGACCACGTGCGGATGCCCCGACAATTTTCCCATCGCACGCTGCTCGCGCAGGAAACGTTCCCGGTCCTCGCCGTCCAGATCGGAGGACAGCACCTTGATCGCGACCGTGCGGTCGAGGGCCGTCTGGAGGCAGCGGTACACGACCCCGAACCCTCCCCGGCCGATCTCGCGGGCGTCGTCGAATCCCTCCGAAGACAGCTCCGCGACGATGTCGGTCACGACGATCCGCTTGGTAGCCTGCGGATCCGAGTCGGTCGGCCCGGAACTGCTTTCCGGGTGTCGTGGCACACTCAATGAAATCACCTTCTCGGTGCACTGACGCCAGCATATCGCGGTCGTGCGACACGGAGAGCGGTGTTCGAGAACGAGTAGACCCGAGGAGAATTCGACGGTGACGGATACCGGCATTGCGACAGCGGACACGACTCCGGCCGAGCGCACCCTGGCCCAGCTCCTCGACGCGCGAATCAGTTGCCGGGCATACCTGCCGGAGCAGGTGCCGCGCGACGTGATCGAGAGGATCCTCGAACTCGCCCAGCAGACGCCGTCGTGGTGCAACACGCAGCCGTGGCAGGTCGCGATCACCGAGGGGGAGGGCACCGAGCGGTTCCGTTCCGGGCTGGCGGAGTACGTCCGCACCCAGCCGCAGGAGTCCGACTTCGACTGGCCCCGCGAATACGTGGGCGAGCACAAACTGCGTCGCCGTGAGTGTGCGATGCAGCTGTACGCCAGCGTCGGCATCGCCCCCGGCGACCGGGCCGCCTCCGCCGAGCAGACGATGAAGAACTTCGACCTGTTCGGGGCGCCGCACGTCGCGATCGTCACCACCCACGAAGCACTCGGCACCTACGGCGCCGTGGACTGCGGCCTGTACGTCGAGACGTTCCTGCTCGCCGCGCAGAGCCTCGGAGTGGCGACCGTTCCGCAGGCCGCCGTCGCGGGAAGTTCGCGGTTCATCCACGAGTTCTTCGGCCTCGACGAGGACCGCAGGGTGGTCTGCGCGATCTCGTTCGGATACCCCGACACCGAGAACCCCGTCAACGGATTCCGCACCCACCGGGAACCCGTCACCCACGTCGCGCAGTGGGTGTCCCGGTAACGTGCTCGACTCCGAAGTGTTCGACCGGGACGACCTGTTCTCCCGGCTGCGTCGCCGTCCCGACGTCGAGGCCCCCAATCTGACGGCCGTCGACGCCGCCGACCGGCTGATCCTCGACGAGGCCGCGGCCGCCGTCTCGGCGGCGCCTCCCGGGACGCTCACCGTGATCGGCGACCATTACGGTGCGCTCACCCTCGGTGCCGCGGCGGCGCACGGTGCCACCGGAATCCGCGTGCACCAGGACCCGCTGACCGGCGAACTGGCCCTGGCCGCCAACGCCGCGACCGTCGGGCTCGCAGACCGGTACCGGTCGTGCGCGCTCGGGGAGGAACTGCTCGCAGGGGCGACGGTCGTGCTGATGCAACTGCCGCGGAGCCTCGGCGAACTCACCGAGGTCGCCGAGTCGATCGCCCGCCACGCCGACCCGTCCGTCGTCGTCTACGCGGGCGGACGTGACAAGCACATCTCCACCGCCATGAACGACGTGCTCGGACGGTCGTTCTCCGAAGTCCGCGCGACCCTCGGCAGGCAGAAGTCGCGGGTGCTGATCGCGCGCGGACCGCGGGAAGGGGCGCAGCCGACGTATCCCGTCACCGATCACCTCGCCGAGATCGGGCTGGACGTCGTCTCCTACGGTGCCGCGTTCGCCGGTCCCAAACTGGACATCGGGACCAGATATCTCCTCGACTTCCTGCCCCGGGTGAACCCCCGGGCCCGCGCCGCGGTGGACCTCGGCTGCGGAACGGGCATTCTCGCCGTCAGCCTGGCCCGGCTCCTCCCGGAGGTGTCGGTGATCGCGACGGACCAGTCGTCGGCGGCGGTGGCGTCGGCCGCCGCCACCGCCCGCGCCAACGGGCTCGACGGGCGGGTTTCCACCCTGCGCGACGACGCCATGTCCAGCCTCGCGACCGACAGTCAGGACGTCGTCCTGTGCAACCCGCCGTTCCACGTCGGCGCGGCCGTCCACACCGGTGGGGCGTCGAAGATGTTCGCCGAAGCCGGCCGCGTGCTCCGGCCCGGCGGCGAGTTGTGGACCGTGTACAACTCCCACCTCGGATACCGGGGCCGGCTCCAGCGGCTCGTCGGCAGGACCGACGTGGTGGGGCGGAATCCCAAGTTCACGGTCACCCGGTCGGTGGCCTGACCGCCACGCCGACCGGCCTCGTCTGGCGAGTGTCCCCGCGGCACCGGTAGAGTCCGAATTGTCCGACCCGAAAGCGACGAACGGGAACTTGCGGCGGGTGCCGGACGTTCAACGTACAAGACACCCGGATCCACCCGGCGAGCCACGAGAAGGGATGTGCACGGTGCGCACCACCAGTAACCCGGTGTTCCGCAACCTGCCCAAACAAGAGGGCAGCGGCGGATACGCCTCGTTCGGATCTACGACGGCCGGCGCCGCGCAGGTCACGCAGCAGTTCGGTCAGCCGCAGTACACGCAGGCCGAGCCCTACCGGACGGGTCCCGACCACCGTTCGATGACCATCGACGACGTCGTCACCAAGACCGGCGTCACGCTCGGCGTGCTCACGGTGTCGGCGATCATCTCCTACTTCCTGGTGAGCAACAACGCGAACCTCGCGGCCCCGCTCGTCATCGGCGGCGGCCTCGTCGGTCTCGTGCTGGTCCTCGTGGCCACGTTCGGCCGCAAGATGGACAACCCGGGCATCGTCCTCGCCTACGCGGTCGCGGAGGGCCTGTTCCTCGGCGCGCTGTCGTTCATGTTCACCGACGTCACGTTCGGCGGAGTCGGCGGTGCGGCGCTCATCGGGCAGGCCGTGCTCGGCACGTTCGGCGTGTTCTTCGGCATGCTCGTCGTCTACAAGACCGGCGCCATCCGGGTCACCCCCCGCCTGACGCGGATGATCATCGGCGCCCTCATCGGTGTCGTCGTCCTCGCCCTCGGCAACGTGATCGCCAGCTTCTTCACCCCCGGCGGCCTCGGCCTCCGCGACGGTGGCACGTTCGCGATCATCTTCAGCCTCGTCTGCATCGGCATCGCCGCATTCAGCTTCCTGCTGGACTTCGACGCCGCCGACCAGCTGATCCGCGCCCAGGCGCCGGAGAAGGCAGCATGGGGCGTCGCCTTCGGCCTCACCGTCACCCTGGTGTGGCTGTACGTCGAGATCCTGCGACTGCTGAGCTACTTCAACAGCGACTAGGCGCTTCGCGCCCGTGAGTGGTTAGCGAGTCTCTGCACTCGTCAACCACTCACGGGTGGCGGAGCCGCCTAGCTCAGGCGCTCGAGGACCATCGCCATGCCCTGGCCGCCGCCGACGCACATGGTCTCGACGCCGAACGTCTTGTCCTGCTCGCGCAGGTTGTTGAGCAGGGTGTTGGTGATGCGGGCGCCGGTCATGCCGAACGGGTGGCCGAGGGCGATGGCGCCGCCGGAGATGTTCAGCTTGTCCTCGTCGATCTTCAGCTCCCGCGCCGACCCGATCACCTGCACCGCGAACGCCTCGTTGATCTCGAACAGGTCGATGTCGGAGATGGACTTGCCCGCGAGGGCGAGGGCCTTCTTGACGGCCTCGATCGGGCCGAGGCCCATGATCTCGGGCGACAGGCCGGACACCCCGGTCGACACGATCCGGGCGAGCGGGGTCAGCCCGAGCGCCTTGGCCTTCGTGTCGGACATGATCACGAGCGCGGCGGCGCCGTCGTTGAGGGGGCACGCGTTGCCGGCGGTGACGGTGCCGTCGGGCCGGAACACCGGCTTCAGCTGGCTGATGCCCTCGTACGTGGTGCCGGCGCGGGGGCCGTCGTCGGTGCTGACGACGGTGCCGTCGGGGAGAGTGACCGGGGTGATCTCCCGCTCGAAGAAGCCGTTCTTGATCGCTTCCTCCGCGCGGTTCTGGGAGCGGACGCCCCAGCGGTCCTGCTCCTCGCGGGTGATGCCGGTGGCCGAGGCGACGTTCTCGGCGGTCTGGCCCATGGCGATGTAGACGTCGGGGATCTGGTCGTCCTCGCGCGGGTCGGTCCAGGCGACGCCACCCTCGGCGAGCTTCGCCGTGCGCGCCTCGGCGTCGGCGAACCGCTCGTTCTTGGTGTTCGGCAGGCCGTCGGCGTTGCCGGTGACGAAGCTCGACACCGACTCGACACCGGCGGAAATGAAGACGTCGCCCTCGCCGGCCCGGATCGCGTGCAGCGCCATGCGGGTGGTCTGCAGCGACGACGAACAATAGCGGTTGACGGTGACGCCGGGCAGGAAGTCGTAACCCAGTTCCACCGCGACGACGCGGGCGATGTTGAAGCCCGACTGTCCGGCGGGCTGGCCGCACCCGAGAAGCAGGTCGTCGATCTCGGTGGGGTCGAGTTCCGGAACCTTCGCCAGCGCCGCGGCCACCATCTGCGTCGTCAGATCATCCGGGCGGATGGTCTTGAGCGAGCCCTTCATGGCTCGGCCGATCGGTGAGCGTACTGCGGAGACGATGACTGCCTCGGGCATGAAAACTCCTTTGTCAACTGCGGGGGTCTGCACTGTGTTTCCGACCACCCGTT
>JBCEBZ010000531.1:0-9718 GCA_039206675.1 Rhodococcus sp. (in: high G+C Gram-positive bacteria)
ACGACCGCGACGACGATGCCCTGGCCGACCTTGCCGTCGATGTTCAGCAGCAGCGCGACGAGTCCGCCGGCGCCCGCCATCTGCGCGAGCAGGTAGAACAGCGAGACCACCAGCGTGGACAGCGCCGCGGCCATCCGCACCGGACGCTGCTTGAGCCGGAAGCTCAGTACGTCCGCCATCGTGAACCGGCCGGTGTTGCGCAGCAGTTCCGCGACCAGCAGCAGCGCCACCAGCCAGGCGACGAGGAAGCCGACGGAGTACAGGAAGCCGTCGTAGCCGTACACCGCGATGGCACCGGCGATGCCGAGGAACGACGCCGCCGACAGGTAGTCGCCGGCGATGGCGAAACCGTTCTGCGGTCCGGAGAACTGGCCGCCGCCGGTGTAGAAGTCGGAGGCCTTCTTGGTGGTGCGGCTCGCGCGGATCACGATGGTCATCGTGATCACGACGAACGCCACGAAGATGGCGATGTTGAGGAGCGGGTTGCCGACGTCGGTGGCTGCGGCGAGTGTGGTGGTCACGTGAGCGGTCCTTCCAGCTCTTCGCGGATCGCGGCGGAGCGGGGGTCGAGTTCCCGGTTGGCGAACTTGACGTACAGCGCGGTGATCACGAACGTGGTCACGAACTGGCCGAGTCCGAGGATGATGCCCAGGTTGACGTTGCCGATCACCTTGGTGGCCATGAACTCGGGGGCGTACGTGGCGAGCAGGACGTATGCCGCGTACCAGGCGAGGAAGAATGCCGTCATCGGGAAGACGAAACTGCGCAGGCGGTGTCGCAGCTCCTGGAACTCCGGGCTCGCCTGCATGTCTACGAACGCTTGCGCATCAGGGGCGCGCCGCTTCTGCGGTGCGCCCTCACTGAGGTCGGCTGTGGTCACTGCAGACTCCTTGGTCGTGTGAAGTGAACTGATTGCCGACGTTAGTGAGAGGTGAGTCACAGAAAAAGCCTGTGGCGGCTGTCACACGGCGAGCTGCCGGACTGTGCGGCGAACGGTCACCCGACCGCGACAAGCGGCTCCGCCCCGTGCGTGCTCGAGGAGTCCAGAGACTCGTCAAGCACTCACGGGGAGCGGAGCTCCCTCTCCCGGTCGGAGCCCACATCGAGCCGCTCCGGGGCGTGCATGCGGGTGAAGCTGCGGCCGACATCGGCCGGGACCTGCCTGCGGGTCGCCTTGCTGACCAGCACCATCGTGACGAAGGCCAGGGGGACGCTGACCGCCGCGGGGTAGGCGACCATCGCCGCGGGCCAGCCGTTCCAGGCGTCGACGGTGAGGCCGCCGAACACGGACACCCCGGCCGCGCATCCGGCGACGAGCCCGCCCGCCACCATGCCGGCGCCGGCCCCTGCTGCGGTGAGTCCGCGCCACCAGATGCCGAGCACCAGCAGCGGGCAGAGGGTCGACGCCGCGACCGCGAACACCAGCCCCACCGTGCGCGACAGGTCCAGCGACGTCACCGCCAGCGACAGCGCCAGCGGCACCGCCCCGGCGAGGACGGCGGCGATCCGGAAGTCCCGGATCCGGCCGCGCAGGACGTCGGTGCTCAGCACCCCGGCGATGCTGACCAGCAGTCCGGACGACGTGGACAGGAACGCCGCGATCGCCCCGGACGCGACCAGCGCGGCGAGGAGTTGCCCGGCCCACCCGGAGAAGACGGAGCCGGGCAGCAGCAGGACCGCGGCGTCGGACGTTCCCGTGATGAGCAGTTGCGGCACGTACAGCCGCGCGAACACCCCGAGCAGCGTCGGGAACAGGTAGAACACGCCGAGCAACCCGACCACGGCCAGCGACGTCAGCCGGGCCGCCCGCCCGTCGGGGTTGGTGTAGAACCGGACCAGCACGTGCGGCAGCCCGAGGGTGCCGAGGAAGGTGGCGAGGATCAGCGAGTACACCTGGTACATGGGGTGTTCGCCGCCGAATCCCCAGCCGGGGGCGATCCAGTCGGAGTTGTCGGCGGGTGCGCCCGCGACCACGGGAACGGGTGCCCCGGCCTCGAGGGTCATCGTGGTGCCCTCGCCGAGGTGGTGTTCGCCCGGTTCGAGCCGGATGTCACCGGTGGACGCGACGCCGTCGATGGTCCCCGACCCGCCGACGGTCACCGGTTCGGACACCTGCACGACGACGTCGGTGGTGATGTCGACGGTGGTCTGCTCGCCGACGGTGGGAGGTGCGGCGGCGCCCAGTTCGTGGTGATCGCCGAAGAAGTACACCGACAGCGCGAGCGCCGGGATCGCGACCGCGGTGAGTTTCAGCCAGTACTGGAAGGCCTGGACGAACGTGATGGACCGCATGCCGCCGCCGACCACGTTGGCGATGACGATCAGCCCGACGACGACGGCCCCGACCCAGCTGGGCACGCCGAGCAGGATGTTCAGGGTCAGTCCCGCACCCTGGAGTTGCGGGACGAGGTAGAGGGCGCAGACGGCGGCGACGACGAGCATCGCGAGGGTCCGGAGCCGGCGGGACCCGAGCCGGAATTCGGCGAAGTCGGGCACCGTGTAGGCGCCGGACCGGCGCAGCGGTGCGGCGACGAACAGCAGCAGTCCGAGGTAGCCGGCGGTGAACCCGATCGGGTACCAGAGGGCGTCCGCGCCGTATTTCGCGATCAGGCCGGCGACGCCGAGAAAGGATGCGGCGGAAAGGTACTCGCCGGAGATGGCGGCGGCGTTCCACCGCGGTCCGACGCTGCGGGACGCGACGAGGAAGTCGGAGGTGGTGCGCGCCAACCGCACTCCGTAGATGCCGATGGCCACCGTCGCGACCGCGGCGGCCGCGAGACCGGCCAGGGTCAGCCAGGGAATGGGTTGGTCGGTGGGCACGGGACGCTCAGTCGTCGACCAGGTCGGTGAATTCCTGCTCGTTGCGCTCGGCCTGCCGCACGTAGATCCAGCCGGTGGTCAGCAGCACCGGGTACACGAGTGCCCCGAGGACCACCCACGGCAGCCGGATTCCGAGCACCGACACGTTCGACAGCGCCGGGAACAGGAACATCAGAAGCGGCACCGCGCACAGCAGGCACGCCGCGAGCAGCGCCAGCCGGATCGCGAGCACGAGTTGGGTGCGGACGAGTCCGCGGATCATCGCGTCCCCGACCGCGGTCTGTTCCTGCACCTCGACGCGGGTGCGGACGATGCGCGCGCCGCGACGCCGGGCGAGGACGACCCGCACCCGCTCGGGCGAACTCATCGCGCCGTCCACGTCTGTTTCGGCGCCCGGACCAGCCGGTCCTTGAGCATGCGGGTGTGCCTGCGGCTGACCGGCAGTTCGACGGGCGGATGGTCGCCGTGGGCGCGGAGGCACACGACCAGCCCGGTCCCGACGGTCCGGATCCCGGTGACCCGCGGCAGCGCGACGAGGTACGAGCGGTGCACCCGCAGGAACCCGGCGTCCGCCCACCGCGTCTCCAGCGCCGAGATGGGGATGCGGACGAGGTGGGAGCCGTCCGCGGTGTGCAGGCGCGCGTAGTCGCCGTCCGCTTCGACCCATTCGACGGAGGATCGGTGCACAAGGGTGGTGATGCCGCCGAGTTCGACCGGGATCACCTCGTCGGTGGGGGCGGGAGGCCCGGCGTCGATGCGCCTGCGCCGCCCCTCGACGATGCGGCGCACGGACTCCGCGAGGCGCTCCTCGCGCAGCGGTTTGAGGAGATAGTCCACGGCGCCGAGGTCGAATGCGGCGACGGCCCGGTCGTCGTGGGCGGTCACGAACACCACCTGCGGCGGGGACGCGAAGTTCGCGAGGATCCCGGCCAGCTCGAGGCCGTCGAGTCCGGGCATGTTGATGTCGAGGAAGACGGCGTCGACGTCGCCGTCCCGGAGGATGCGCAGCGCCGTGGTGGCGTCGCCGGCGGTCCGGATGTCGCCGACCGCGTCCTGGGCGCGCAGCAGGAACGCCAGCTCGTCGAGGGCGGGTTTCTCGTCGTCGACGGCCAGCACGGTGAGGGGTGCGTCCGGAGACCTGTCGTCAGTGTGGTTCACAACGACAGCAATCGTCGCACGGACGCTTCCCGTTCACGTCGAGATCCCCCGCCGGAACTTCGGGACGCGCATGCTCACCTTGGTGCCCGCGCCGGGCGCCGTCTCCACCACCAGTCCGTAGTCGTTGCCGAACGCGGCGCGCAGGCGGTCGTCGACGTCGACGAGCCCGACGTGCGCCGCCTCCTTCACCCCGGAGGACTCGGCCACCGAGTCCAGCGACCCCGACCGCAGCAGTTCCGGGTCCATGCCGACCCCGTCGTCCTCGACGCTGATCACGCAGTCGGTGCCCTCGTCGGCGGCGACGATGCTGACGGTGCCGCCGTCCGGTTTGGCGGCGATGCCGTGCCGCACGGCGTTCTCGACCAGCGGTTGCAGGGCGAGGAACGGCAGCACCACGTTCAGCACCTCGGGGGCCACCTGCAATTTCACGGCGAGGGCGTCGCCGAACCGGGCGCGTTCGAGGGTGAGGTACCGGTCGATGTTGCGCAGTTCGTCGGCCAGCAGGGTGAACTCCCCCGCCGAACGGAACGAGTACCGGGTGAAGTCGGCGAATTCGAGGATCAGTTCGCGGGCGCGGTCGGGGTCGGTGCGGACGAACGACGCCACCGTGTTCAGCGCGTTGTAGATGAAATGGGGGCTGATCTGCGCGCGCAGCGCCCGCACCTCGGCACGGTCGAGACGGGCGCGGGACGCGTCGAGGTCGGCGAGTTCGATCTGGCTGCACGCGTACCGGGCGACCTCGGTGACGGCGCCGAGCATGCCCGGTCCGGGGTCTTCGGTGGTGACGATGCCGAGCACTCCGACCACCCCGGTGGCCTCGATGAGCAGCGGCTGGGCGATCAGCGCCCGGACCGCGTTGTCGCCCGCGCCCCGGACGAGGCCGCCGTAGGCGACGAGCACCCGGCGTTCCCCGTCGACCGCGCGGGCCGCCGCGTCGTGCAGTTGTTCGGTCATCGCCTCGTGCGGTCCGCTCCACGCGAGCAGCTCGCCTGCGGCGTCGAAGACACCCAGCGCCTGCGCCCCGGTCAGCTGGCGCAGATGCGGTGCGGCCTCGTCCGCCGACGTCTCGTCGAGCCCCCGCCGCAACGGGCGCGCCGCCAGCGACGCGGTGTGGAGGGTCGTGTGGACGGCCCGTTCGGTGGGGGTCGTCAACTCGCGCCGGGCGCGCAGCCACACCGCGGTGAACGTGACGAGAGGAACGAGGACGAGCAACGCCACCACGGCGAAAACGGATCCCGTCATTCGCCGGCGTCCAGTCGGGCGATCAGGGTCTTCGGGGCGACGGTGCGGTACGCGTCCTCGACGATGTCGGCGACGTCGTCCCAGTCCTGCGGCACGTCGAGGTACACCCCGATCCATCCGCGCCCCCCGACGTACGGCGGGACGAAGAACCTGCCGGGGTCGCGGTGCACCCAATCCTGTTGCGCTCCCGGCGGGGCCGCGGCCCAGAACGACACCCGGTCGTCGTGGTGCCGGTCGGCGAGGGTCGCGAATTGCGGCGCCTTGCGGACGAACCACGCCGGTTCGCCGTGACTGACCCGTTCGGTCGCGTCGGGCAGTGCGAGGCACAGCGTCCGCAGCCGCTCGAGATCCGCCTTCTTCACGGGGTTCCTCCCTCGGCGCACGTGTCCGGCGCGGGGACCCCGGCGAAACGGTCGGCGATCCACTGCACCGCCCCGGGGACGGCCCGCCCGTCCGCGTGGCCCTCCCCGGGCCGGGTGTCGAACTCGACGACGTCGCCGAGCGCGCACGCGTTGTCGACGGCCTGCGAAGTCCATTGCGGCAGAATGAGGTTGTCCCGATCCCCCACCACGACGAGCATCGGTCCGCCCGCACCGGTCTTCGGCAGCGCGATGTCCTGCAGCCACCCCCGCATGCGCTCGGCGTCGGCCGCCGTCCGCGGTCCCGTGTCGGCCGGGGTGAGCTGGGTTGCCACCGTCCACTTCTCCTGGAGTTTCGCGGCGACGCACGACAGCGTGACGTCGGGGGTGGCGGCGAGGGCGCCGCGCATGTAGTCGTCCGGGTTCAGCTCGGGGTGGATCACCGTCAGTCCCTCGAGGAGGTACGGCAGGAACATCTTCTGCGGCAACGACAGTGGTTCGACGGTGCCGTCGGTGACGATCCTCGACAGGTCGGCCGCGGGTGACAGGTTCGCCGCGCCGGCGAACTCGAGGCCGTCGCCGTAGTCGCCGGCGTGTTCGGCCGCGGACCACGACGCCTGCCCGCCCTGTGACACGCCGATCGCCGCCCAGCGCGTCGACGCGTCCGGCACCACGTTGCGCGCCGCCCGGACCGCGTCGATCAGGTCGTAGGCGGCGGTCTTCGGCTCGAGGTAGGGGTGCGGGCCGGCGGTGCCGAGGCCCTGATAGTCGGTGACGGTCACGACGTACCCCCGCTGCAGCAGCGGCCGGACGAGGTTCGTGGTGCCCAGCAGCGTCGGCGAGGACGAGGGGGCGCATTCGTCGGTGACGCCCGTGGTGCCGTGCCCGACCGTCACGACGGGCCTGCCACCGTCCGGTGCGGGGCCGCCGGGAGTGAAGACCGTGCCCACCACCTCCGAACCGCCGCCGTCGACGCCGGACGTCGACCGGTAGACGACGCGGGTCGCCGTGGCGCCGAGGGCGGTGATCGCCGGGTCGATGTCGGGGACGGGTGCCTGGCTGATCACCGCGCCCCGCTGGTCACCGGCCGGGGCCGGGGGAACGGACGGAGAAGCAGATGCGGCCACCGAGGTCGGAGGAGGCGGGGCCGGGGAGGCGGCGTCCGTGGCGCAGGCGGTCAGAGCCAGGGGAACGGTCAGCGCCAGGGCACCGGCCAGCGCGACCACGGCGGTTCGCACCGGACGCACACCCACCTCGCACCTCATTCGCGACGCCTCCGCACCCGCTCCTCGGCTGCGGCCTCCTCCACATCGAGGCCTTCCAACACGCTACGCATCACTTCGTCGTCGAGCGTGCCCGCATCGCGGGCGGCGATGAGCGCCTCCCGCTGCGCGCGCAGGGCGGCGCGGCGGTAGTGGTCGAACAATGCGCCTGCCCGCTGCTTCTCGGCGGCGTCCTCCGCCTCCTCGGCCTGCAGTCGGGCCCGCATCGACCGCCGCACCCGGTCGAGGATGTCGGCCACGTCCGCGCGGTCGACTTCCGCGGGCGGGTTCGCGGCGAATTCGACGAGCGCCCGTTCGCCCGCGTCGCGGGAGATCGCGCGGGCCAGCGTCACCTGTTCCTCCTCGCGCCTGCGTTCGTCGGGATCCGCGAGATCGAGTGTCCGGATCAGCAGCGGCATGGTGGCGCCCTGGATCAGCAGTGTGCCGATGGCCACGACGAACGCGATCGCCTGGATCACCTCGCGCCCCGGGAACGGCTGTCCGCTCGCGATCACCACGGGCACACCGGACGCGGCGGCGAGCGTGACCACCCCGCGCATTCCCGCCCAGGACACGACGACGCTCTCCCGCCACCCGAGTTCCACCGATCCGCCCGGCGTCCTGATCGCCAGCCCGACCCGGCGGCGGAGCCAGTGCAACAGGATCCACGCCGGCCGGATCGCCATGACCACGCCGAGGACCGCGAATCCGTAGAAGAAGACGTGATGGACCGGCAGGCCCTGGTCGCGGACGTCGTCGATGACGAACCTCAGTTGCAGTCCCATGTACGCGAACACGAACATCTCGAGCAGGAGGTCGACGCTCTCCCACAGCCCCCGCTCCTGGATGCGGGTGGCGACGGACGCGTCGGTCGCCTTGTGCCCCATCAGGAACCCCGCGGCGACGACGGACAGCACACCGGACGCGTGCACCTCCTCGGCCGCGAGGTACGCGGCGAACGGGAGCATCAGCCCCAGCACCGTTTCCAGCGGTGAGTCGTACATGCGGTGGCGCACCCACTCGACGATCTTCGCGAGCACCAGTCCGATCAGCACCCCGCCGACCACCTCGTATCCGAAGAACACGACGGGAGGGACCGGGATCGTCGCCCCGACGACGGCCGCGACGGCGACCGCGAACAGCGTCAGCGCGGTCGCGTCGTTGACGAGTCCCTCGCCGGTGAGGATCGCGATCACCCGGTTCGGCAACCCGAGCCTGCGGCCGACGGCGACGGCGCTGACCGCGTCCGTCGGCGCGACCACGGCGCCGAGGACCAGTGCCGCGCCGAGCGTGAATTCGGGGACCAGCCAGTTGGCGAAGAAGGCCACCCCCACCGCGGTCGCCAGGACGGTGAAGATCCCCAGCCGCAGAATCGGTGCGAGGTGGCGCCGGAACGTGGCCACCGAGAACTTGAGTGCCGCGGAGTACAGCAGCGGCGGCAGCACCACCCCGAGGATGGCCTCCGGGTCCAGTTCGAGCCGCGGCATCCCGGGGATGAACGACGCCACCGACCCGATGGTCACGAGGACGAGCGGCGCCTGCAGGTCGCGGCGCTTCGCGAAACTCGTCACGGCGATGGCCGCGATGATGACGAGGAGCACGAGGACGGCGTTCACGACACCGATTCTGCCGCGCCCGCCCGAGGCGCGCGGGTCATCCCCGAAGACCCGTGCGGGCCCCGGTCCGAGAACCGGGGCCCGCACGGGTGTGTCTGTGAAGGGTTCACTCCTTCGGGGGAACGGCCTTCTTCGCCGCGTCGGCGGCCTTGTCGATCTTGTCGCTGTACTTGCCCCCGGTCTTGCTGTCCGCGACGTCGGCAGCCTTGTCGATGGCGCCGTGAACCTTGTCCGCGTTCTGCGAGGCGGCTTCCCTCCCCTTGCCCAGCAGGCCCTTCAGTGTGTCGACGAAACTCATCGTTCTTCCTCCTCCGGTGCATGCGCACGCACTGTCCGCGCGAGTTCGATCACCCGCCGTGCATCCAGTCTCACAGCATTGACTCGGCGACGCCAACCGTTCGGATCGTCGCGAGCGGTACTCCGGTCAGTGCACGCCCGGAAGGTCTTCCGGCGCCGCGAAGAGCCGGCGGTGCTCACCGTGCAGCCGGCCCGTGACCCACCATCCGATTTCGACGAGAACCACGCCCACGAGCCCGCACACGAGAGCGGAGGTGGTGGCCCCGACGTTGGTCGGATCGAGTTTGAAGAACTCCCGCGTGAACGGCAACGCGAACAGGATGAGGTATCCCGCTACGGATCCGAAGATCAGCACCAGCTTCCACCACACGTACGGCCGCGCGACCACGGCCAGCACCCACAGGGCGATCATGATGAGGGTGATGAGCGCCGACGTACCGGCCTGAATCTTCTGCGTCTCCGTCTGATCCGGGCCCGCGTACACGAGAAGGTACGAAATGAACGTCGTGACACCGATGATCACACCCGACGGCACGGCGAGACGCATCACCCGCGGCACGAACCCGGAGCGCGCCCGTTCGTTGTTCGGTGCCAGCGACAGGATGAACGCGGGAATGCCGATGGTGAACCAGGCGGCGATCGTCACGTGCCGCGGCAGGAACGGATACGGCACCGGTTCGAAGTGGAAGATCTGCGACAGCACACCGGAAATGCCGATGAGGAACGCCAGCAACACCGAGTACACGGTCTTGGTGAGGAACAGGTTCGAGACGCGCTCGATGTTGCCGATCACCCGGCGACCCTCGCCCACCACGTACGGCAGGGTGGCGAACTTGTTGTCCAGCAGCACGATCTGCGCGACCGCGCGGGTGGCGGGACTGCCGGAGCCCATCGACACCCCGATGTCGGCGTCCTTGAGGGCCAGCACGTCGTTGACGCCGTCGCCCGTCATCGCGACGGTGTG
>JBCEBZ010000532.1:0-9668 GCA_039206675.1 Rhodococcus sp. (in: high G+C Gram-positive bacteria)
CGCTCGACCTGCGGTCCGGGGAACGGTTGTGGCACCGGGGTTCCGACTCGTACGGTACCGTCGTCGCCGCGGAGGGCGAGACCGCGGTTTCACTGGAATCCAACGTGCTGCGCGCCCTGGACGTCCGGTCCGGCGAGGAACTGTGGGTGCTTCCCCTGCAGACCGTGACCGACGACGACGCGTGGGACAGCACCCCCGTCGTCGCGGCGTCGGGCACCCGCCTGGTGTATGTGACGTCGGGGACGATGGTCGGGCTGGGTTCGGCCGAGTGATCGGCTACTCGGTGAGTGCGTCCTGCGCGCCGAGCCGCCACAGCGACGTCACTTCCCGCTTGCGGGCGGCATGCAGCGCATCCGACCGGTCGGTGACCTTGCCGTGCCGGGGCGCCACGTCCCGCCGCCCGAGAACGGTCAGGCCCGCGTCGTCGATCAGGGTCAGCAAATCCTCGCGGGTTCGCAGTCCGAGGTGCTCGGCGATGTCGGACAGGACGAGCCAGCCCTCTCCCCCGGGCTCGAGGTGCTCGGCCAGGCCGGCCAGGAACCCGCGGAGCATCCGGCTGTCCGGGTCGTAGATCGCGTACTCGATCGGCGAGGTGGGCCGGGCCGGGATCCACGGCGGGTTGCACACCACCAGCGGGGCTCTCCCCTCGGGGAACAGATCGGTTTCCACCACCTGCACCCGGTCGGCGTAACCGAGCCGGTCCAGATTCGCCCGCGCGCAGGCCAGCGCGTTCGCGTCGAGTTCGGTCGCAAGCACCTTCTCGACGCCGCGGTGCGCGAGGACGGCCGCCAGCACCCCGGTGCCGGTGCCGATGTCGAACGCCTTCGCGAGCGAGGGCAACGGGGTGTCGGCGACGAGGTCGACGTACTCGCCCCGAATCGGTGAGAACACGCCGTAGCCGGGGTGGATGCGCGCGCCGAGGGCGGGGATCTCGACACCCTTCTTCTGCCACTCGTGGGCGCCGATCGCGCCCAGCAGATCGCGGAGGCTGGTGACGGTGGGCTGGTCCGTCGACCCGAACGCCTCCCGCACCGCCTGCCGGACGTCGGGGGCGCGGCGCAGCGGGACGGTCTGGTCGGCGTCGAACGGCACCAGCAGCATCCCGAGGATGCCCGCCCGCCGCGACTGCGTCTGCCGGTGTAGGTGGAACGCGGTCGCGGGGTCGGTCGACGTCTTCCGGGCCTTGCGGTCGGTGCGGGCGGCGACGGCCGTGCCGAGCTGGCGGGCGTTGTGGAAATCGCCGCGCCACAGCAGCGCCGTCCCCTCACACGCCAGGCGGTACGCCTCGTCGGCGGTCATCGAGTCGTCGGCCACCCGGACCTTCTTCGGGGGCGTCGCCCCGCTGGTGGACCGCCACACCGCCGAACGCTCGATGCCGTCCTCGGTCCAGCGGACGAACTCGGTTTCCATCGCACCACCATAGGCCTACGGCCCGTGCGTGGTTAACGAGTGCAGGGACTCGTCAGCCACGCACGGGCGGCGGAGCCGCCTCTACCGGGCTGCCGCGATCCGGGCCTCGGCGACGGCGTCGGCTGCGGCGCCGGCGAGGATGCCGTCCCGCTTCGCGACGTCGAGGATCTGCACGACGGTGGCGAAGATCTTCTCGACCTGTGCGCGGACGTCGTCGGCGGACGTGCCGAGCCGCTCGCCGGCGACCTGGATGAGTCCGCCGCCGTTGGCGACGTAGTCGGGGACCCAGGTGATGCCGCGGTCGCCGAGGTCGTGCTCGACGATCGGGTGGGCGAGCTGGTTGTTCGCGGCGCCGCAGATCACCTGCGCGGTGATCGCGGCGACGGACTCGTCGGTGAGGGTGGCGCCCATCGCGCAGGGTGCGTAGACGTCGAGTTCCTGGTCGATGACGCTGGACGCGATCCGGACGTCGGGGAAGTCGCGGGCCACCCGGTCGAGTGCGGCGGCGTTGACGTCGGTGGCGACCACCGACGCGCCGTCGGCGAGCAGCAGCTTGATCAGCTGGTAGCCGACCTTCCCGACGCCTTCGACGCCGACGACGCGTCCGGCGAGGCTCGCGGTGCCCCACTTCTGCTGCGCACCGGCGCGCATGCCCTGGAAGACGCCGAGGGCGGTCATCGGGGCGCTGTCGCCGGACCCGCCTGCGGCGGTGTTGCGTCCGACGACGTAGTCGGTGGCGCGGCCCATCACGTCGAGGTCGTCGGAGTTGGTGCCTACGTCACCGGCGGTGATGTACCGCCCGCCGAGGGTCTGCACGAAGCGGGCGTACGCCTCGAGCAGCGCCTCCGACTTGGCGGTGGCCGGGTCGCCGATGATGACCGCCTTGCCGCCGCCGAGGTCGACTCCGGCGATCGCGGACTTGTAGGTCATGCCCCGCGACAGCCGCAGCACGTCCTTGAGGGCGGCGGCCTCGTCGGCGTAGGGGTAGAAGCGGGTGCCGCCGAGCGCCGGCCCGAGGGTGGTGTCGTGGATCGCGACGATCGCCTTGAGTCCGGTGGCGGGATCCTGGAAGAACGTCACCTGCTCGTGCGCGGTGTCGGTGGGGAAATCGGTCCGTTCGAACACTCCGGCGTTCTGGAGCGGTGCGGTGGCGTGACGTTCCGCGGTGAGAGTCATGTCTTCTCAGGACCTTTCCGAAGGGGTGGCAATCGTGATGGTGGAGGTGTCGACGCCGAGTTCGGCGAGACGCTGGAGGTAGACGGTGACGTTGCGCAGCTTGACGTCCTCGTAGCCCCGGACGAGGTCGGGAGTCGCGGCGATCAGCGTGGCGGTGTCGTAGGTGTCGGCGGTGAGGTCGGCGATCAGGCCGGCGACCGTGGTTTCGTAGTGCGCGAGCAGTTGACGCTCGAGACGACGGACCTTGGCGTAGCCGAACGGGTCGAACGCGGTGCCGCGCAGGAACTTCGCCTTGGCGAGGGTCTTGAGCGCGACGTGCGAGCGGGGGCCGAAGCCGATCTTGGACTTGCGGCCCATGGCCTTGAGGACGGGCGGGTGCAGCTTGTAGGTGAGCTTGCCGGCGCCGGGGACCTCGCCGGCGGCGGCGTCGAGGAAGGCCTGGTCGGTGAGCATCCGGGCCACTTCGTACTCGTCCTTGTAGGCGGTGAGCTTGTGCAGCCCGGCGGCGACGGCCTCGCTGAACTCGGTCCGGTCGCCCAGTGCGCGCTCGGCGTCCCACGCCTGCTGCACCAGGGCGATGTAGCGGGCGGCGACGCGGTCGCCCTGGAAGGCGACGAGGTTCGCGGCCCGGCGTTCGGTGAGCTCACGCGTCGCGCCGCCCACGGTGGACCCGGCGAACAGATGGGCCGGGACGACGGTGTCGCTGCGCTGCGGCACGGCGGCCGAACTGGTGGCGGCGAGGAAGGCCTCCCGGTCGGCGACGGCGACGCGACCCCAGTGGAACGCGGCCTTGTTGGACTCGACGGCGACCCCGTTGATCTCGAGGGCCTCCTCGATGAACCGGGCGGGGACGGGCAGTCCGCCGGCCTGGTAGGCGGCACCGACCAGCAGGAAGTTGGCGGCGGCGGTGCTGCCGAACAGCGCGGTGGCGGCGGCGAGCCCGTCGATCGCGGTGAGTTCGCGGGCCGAGACGTCGAGACGCTCGAGCAGCTTGTCCTCGTCGGGGTAGCGGACGGCGGGGTCGTAGACCATGTCGCCGGTCGGGGTCTGGCTCGTCGACGCGACGGTGATGGTGCGGTCGGAGCTGCCGAAGCCGGCGTACTTGGCGTCGGCGGCGGTCAGCAGGTCGAACGCGAGGACGCAGTCGGCGGTCGCGGGGCTGATCCGGTTGGACGGCGCCGAGCTTCCCGACCGCGTGTTCTGATCGCTGAGCCGCAGGTGCGAGGTGACGGGCCCGGCCTTCTGGCTGAGACCGGTCTGGTCGAGTCCCTCGACGTGCAGTCCGGCGCGCAGCGCGGCCATGCCGAGCACCTGGTTGACGGTGACGATCCCGGTGCCACCGACACCGGCCATGAACAGGTTGTGGGTTCCGGTCCACACGGCGGGATCGGGATCTGCGACCTCCGGCGGAACGGGGATCTCGCGCATCGTCTTCGGTGCGCCTTCCTCGGGCAGCTCGACCGTCACGAACGACGGGCAGTCACCCTCGAGGCAGGAGTAGTCGGTGTTGCAGCTGGTCTGGTCGATCTTGGTCTTGCGGCCGAACTCGGTGTCGACGGGCTGCACGGACAGGCAGTTGGACTTGACGCCGCAGTCGCCGCAGCCTTCGCAGACGGCCTCGTTGATGACGACGCGGGTGCGGCGGGCGGGCAGCTTGCCGCGCTTGCGCTTGCGGCGGGCCTCGGCGGCGCACTGCTGGTCGAAGATCAGCACGGTGACGCCTTCGATGTCGCGCAGGACGCGCTGCGCCTCGTCGAGCCGGGTGCGGTCCCACAGCAGCGTGTTGGCGGCGAAGTGGGCGCCCTTGTGCCGCTTGGGATCCTCGGCGCACACGATGATCTGCTTGACGCCCTCGGACGCCAGCTTGTGGGTCAGCTGCGGCACGGTCAGCCCGGCCTCGGCGTCCTGCGCACCGGTCATCGCGACGGCGGAGTTGTAGAGCACCTTGTAGGTGATGTTGACGCCGGCGGCGACGCAGGCCTGCACGGCGAGCTGGCCGGAGTGGAAGTAGGTGCCGTCGCCGACGTTCTGGAACATGTGCTTGACGTCGCTGAACGGGGCCTGCCCGATCCACTGGGCGCCCTCGCCGCCCATCTGGGTGAGCATGGTGACGGCGCTGTCGGTGCGGCCGGACATCGTGACCAGGGTGTGGCAGCCGATGCCGCCGCCCGCGATCGACCCCTCGGGCACCGCGGTCGAGCGGTTGTGCGGGCAGCCGGAGCAGAAGTACGGGGTGCGCGACGTCGGGAGGACGGTGAGCTCCAGGCGCGGCGGCGGGGCCGGGGTCAGCGCGACCCGGTCCTTGAGGACGCGTCGCAGCGGTCCGGTGAGGCGGGCGGCGGTCAGTTCGCCGTCGACGGGGATCAGGTTCTTGCCCTGCGCGTTCTTCTTCCCCAGCACGGCGGGTGCGCTGGCGCCGCCGTAGAGGATGTCCTTGAGCTGCGACTCGACGAACGGCATCTTCTCCTCGACGACGAGGACCTGCTCGACGCCGTCGGCGAGTTCGCGAACCTTGTCGGCGCCCAGCGGGTAGGGCATGCCGACGCGCAGGATGCGGATGCCGGCGTCCTCGAGCTGGGAGTCGCCGAGCCCGAGGTCGAGCAGGGCCTGGCGCAGGGAGTCGTAGGCGGTGCCGACGGCGGCGATGCCCAGCCACGCGCTGCGCGGGTTGACCTCGATCTGGTCGATCTCGTTGGCGGCGTTGAACGCCTCGACCATCGCCCAGCGCGGCCCGTACAGGTCGGCCTCGGCGTAGACGCTGTCGGGCGGCGACGCGAGCACGCGCTGCCGGTACGACCACGGCTTGCCGTTCCACTCGATCTCGGGGAGCACGATGTCGAGGTCGGCGAAGTCGCGGTCGAGGGTCCACAGTCCGTCGGCGACGTCGGCGACGATCTTCATGCCCGACCAGCAGCCGGAGATCCGGGACAGCGCCACACCGTAGAGGCCGAACGTGATGACCTCCTCGGCGTTGCGCGGGAAGAACACGGGCATGCCCATCGCGGCCATGGACCGTTCGCTGGCGCAGGGGATGGTGGAGGACTTGGCGTTGGGGTCGTCGCCCACGAGGACGAGGACGCCGCCGCGGGCGTTGGCGCCGTACATCGCGGCGTGCCGGATGGAGTCGCTGGCGCGGTCGAGGCCGGGACCCTTGCCGTACCAGACGCCGACGACGCCGTCGTGGGTGCGCTCGCCCTGCGGGAGGTCCACCTGGCTGCCCCAGACGGACGTCGCGGCGAGTTCCTCGTTCATGCCGGGCACGAACTTCACGTCGTGGTCGGTGCTCAGCGTGGGGATGGCGGCGATGGTGCGGTCGAGGCCGGCGAGGGGGCTGCCCTGGTAGCCGGAGACGAACGTCGCGACGTTCAGGCCCGCGCGGCGGTCGCGTTCGTGCTGCTCCACCAGCTGGCGGGCGATGGCCTGCACACCGGTCATCAACACCGGGCCCGAGTCGGCCCGGTATCGGTCGGCGAGATCAAAGGATGCTGCACTGGTGCGAGCGTCGTCTAGCTGAGTCATTGCGATTCCCGATCCGTCGCGTTGAGCATTTAGTGAGCTTGATCCTGTATCTGCTCTATGATTTGGTCAACGCAAATCGCATCAACTGATCAGTTCACGCAACAGGTGACAACCGTCACTTCCCGGAGGTACCAAAGTGCTCAGCATCGACAAGCTCGACGTGCAGTTGCTCGGGCTGCTCGGCAAGGACTCACGCATGAGCGTGGCCGAACTCGCCAACTCGCTGGGCGTCGCCCGCAACACCGTCCAGTCCCGGATGAAGCGCATGGAGACCAGCGGACTGCTCACCGGCTTCCGCCCCAACCTCGACCTCGCCGAGGTCGGCATTCCCATCCAGGCGTTCGTCGGGCTGGAACTCGAGCAGGGCAAGCTGACCGCCGTCGGCAACCGTCTCGTCGACCTGCCGGAGGTCATCGAGATCCACGCGACCACGGGCCGGGAGGACCTGCTGGTGCGGGTGGCCACGTCCACGCACGCGGAGCTGCAGAAGTTGCTGGAGAAGATCGCGAACCTGCCCGGCATCACGCATTCGACGACGACCATTGCGCTGACGAGCCCGCTGCCGTACCGGATTCAGCCGCTGCTCGAGCACCTCACCGACGACTCCGGGTGGGGCCGGTCGACGGCACTGCCCCGTTCACAGCACTAGGACCGGTGCAGTAGTTTCAGACCATGAGTGAGAGTCAGGGACGAATCGCGTTCATCCAGGCCACGTGGCACCGCAACATCGTCGACCGCGCACGCGACGGCTTCACCGACGAGGTGACCACGCTGGGCTATTCGAAGGACGACCTGGACTTCTTCGAGGTGCCGGGCGCGTTCGAGATCCCGCTGCACGCTCGACGCCTCGCCCTCACCGGGCGTTACGACGCCGTCGTCGCGGCCGCGCTCGTCGTCGACGGTGGCATCTACCGGCACGAGTTCGTCGCAACCGCGGTGATCGACGGCCTCATGCGGGTGCAACTCGACACCGATGTGCCGGTGTTCTCGGTTGTGCTGACCCCGCACCACTTCCACGAGCACGACGAGCACCTCAACTACTTCGGCGAGCACTTCGTCAAGAAGGGCGCCGAGGCCGCACGGGCCTGCGTCGCCACCGTCACGTCGCTGAAGTCGCTGCCGACCGCGAACTGACCGGCCTCCCGGATCCGCAACGAGAACACCACCGCCGGTTCATACCGACGGTGGTGTTCTCGTATACCGGGGCCGAGTGCGCTACCCGGCGACGAAATGCGACAGGATCGCCTGCACCTCGTAGATGTCCACCGACTTCGAGAACCGCTTCTGCAGCGGAACCGGATTGCCGGAGATCCAGATCTTCAGTTCGGCGTCGAGATCGAAGTTCCCGGCGGTCTCCACCGCGAAATGCGTGATCGATTTGTACAGCACGCTGTGGTACTCGATCTTCTTTCCCGTGATTCCCTGCTTGTCGACGAGAATGAGTCGTCGGTTGGTGAACAGGAAAGCGTCGCGAACCAGCAGATACGCGGCGTGGATCTGCTCACCGTTTCCGAGAAGTCGCGCGTACTCCGCCTGCGCAGCAGCCGGGTCGATCTTTCCCGCATTACCCATCAGGCCGTTCATCAAGCCCATTTTCATCTCCGCGATTCCACTCGAATGCCGACAGTCACGCTGGCTGTCGTCGACGCGAGCGAGATCGTTACGGGCTCGAACTATCCGGACCTCGCGTGCCGGTGCTGGACGAAGAGGAGCCAGAACACCGGCGCGCCGACGACCGCGAGGATCGTCGCGAAGACGCGCAGCCCCACGTGCCCTTCGCCGAAGGGGGCGATCATGAGGACGATCGTGCAGACGACGGCGCCGAGGAGTTGCCAGTGCGCGCCGAAGAAGCCGGCGACCATCGCCCATGCGTTGCGGGCGACGATACGCGCCGGCGACTCGGGCTTCGGTGCGGGCGGCGGAGACGGGACCACCGCAACCGTCGAGTTACGCGCGGCGGCCACCAGTTTCGGGGCGTGGGCGCCGAGCGGCGGGGTTTCGCCGTCGGGTTCGCACCGGAACAGGGCAATGCCCACCGCGTCCGCGTAGTCGACGGCCTCGTCGGTGTATCCGGGGCCGGAGAAGTACAGGAGTTTGCGGGCGTGACTGGTTCCGCGGGTGTCGTAGAGGTTCGCGAGATCCGCCTTGCCTGCGCTGCCGCCCCGCCACTTCACCTGTGCGTACGCGCGCGACGAGTAGACGTCGATGCCGCCGTCCACGCCGCCGAGCAGCGCCGTCGCGTCGCCGTAACCGAGCTTCTGCATCTGCTCGGCGGCGTTGATTTCAGCTTCAGCCGCCGTGCGTATGCGTGCCATGCCTCACTCCCCCAGATCGAACCATTCTTTCCCTTCGAAGGTACCCGCAGATCCGGCCAAACCAGCTATCCGCCGGTGAACGTCACACCGGCGGCATCGAATTGCAACACACTGCAACCCTTCCCGCCCCCTGCCGGCGCCCGTACCGTTCCCCGAATCAGCACGTTCACAACGCAGTGAGGGCGGATTCATGAGGGCAGCACGCTTCCACGGACGACGCGACATCCGGATCGACGACATCCCCGAGCCGGAACTGCGGCCGGGCGCGGTGAAACTCCGGGTCGCGTGGTGCGGCATCTGCGGCACCGACCTCCACGAGTACCTCGAAGGCCCGATCTTCATCTCGCCACCCGGACATCCGCATCCGCTGTCGCACGAGAACGCGCCGGTGACGATGGGCCACGAGTTCTCCGGGACGGTGGAGGAGGTCGGTGAGGGCGTCACCGACGTCGCCGTGGGCGACAACGTGGTGGTGGAGCCGTACTTCGTGTGCAACGAGTGCGCGTCCTGCAAGGCGGGCAACTATCACCTGTGTACGACGATGGGCTTCATCGGATTGGCCGGTGGCGGAGGCGGACTCAGCGAGAAGGTGGTGGTCGACCGCCGGTGGGTGCACAAGATCGGCGACATCCCGCTCGACGAGGCGGCCCTGATCGAACCGCTCAGCGTCGCGCATCACGCGGTCGTCCGCAGCGGCGCCAAGGCCGGTGACGTCGCGCTCGTCGGCGGCGCCGGGCCGATCGGGCTCCTCGTCGCCGCGGTCCTGAAGGGTCTCGGTGTCACCACGATCGTCACCGAACTCAGCGACGCCCGGAAGCAGAAGGCACTGTCGAGCGGGGTCGCGCATCACGTCGTCGACCCGTCGGCGGAGGACGTGAAGGCCCGGGTGCTCGAGTTGACCGACGGCGTCGGCGCCGACCTCGGGTTCGAGTGCGCCGGGGTCGACGCCGTCCTCGACACCATCCTCGACGCCGTCCGGCCCGCGGCCGTGGTGGTGAACGTGTCGATCTGGGGCAAGCCGGCGACGGTCGACATGCAGAAACTCGTCCTCAAGGAGATCGACCTGCGCGGCACCATCGCCTACGTCCGCGATCACGAGGCGGTGATCGAGATGGTGCGCAGCGGCGTGATCGACCTGGCCCCGTTCATCACCGGCCGGATCGAACTCGACAACCTCGTCTCCGACGGCCTCACGACGTTGATCGAGCACAACGACACCGCGGTCAAGATCCTGGTCCGGGCGTGACC
>JBCEBZ010000533.1:0-9667 GCA_039206675.1 Rhodococcus sp. (in: high G+C Gram-positive bacteria)
CTCGTTGGCGTGTTCCACCGCCTGCACCGTCGGCTTCACGTCCCGATCGACGAACGCGCGCACCGTCTCGACGAGGTACGCCTCTTCCTCGTTCAGCTTGGCCATGAATCCACCTCACACCTTTCACAACATTTGTACGGCCATAATCCGACAATGTCTGCCTAAAGTCAACGATCGGTCTTGACATGACGGCTGCGTCGCTGCCAGCATCAGCAGCGCAGCCACATCCGGCTGGCCGTACATATCCAGCCCGACCCGGGCTCCCGGACCCTAGGAATGAAGCATCGTGCAGAACCTCACCCGCAGGCGCGCCGTTCTGGTGGCCCCCGGATCCGACGAGCGCAAGGCCGCCAAGGCGCTCCGGTCGAGTGCCGACGAGGTCGTCCTCGACCTCGAGGACGCCGTCGCGTCCGCGAAGAAGGCCGAGGCCCGCGACCTCGTGCGCCGTCTCGTGCTCGAATCGGACGGCTCCCGGGCCGTCACGGTTCGCATCAACGCGCTGACCACGCCGTGGGCGGAGGACGACCTCGCCCTGTGCGCCTCCCTCGGCGCCGCGCTCACGAGCATCGTGGTTCCCAAGGTGGACACGGCGCAGGATCTGGTCCGCGCCGATCAGGCCCTCGCCGGCACCGCCATCGGGTTGCAGGCTCTCGTCGAAACCCCGGCCGGGGTGCAGAACATCGCCGACATCACCCGCGCCGTCGCCCGGCTCGAATCCGTCGTCATCGGCTACGCGGATCTCGGGGCGGCCCTCGGCCGATCCCGCTCCGCCCTCCCCGAGCACTGGCTCGCGATCCAGGACGGCGTCCTCGTCGCCGCCCGCGCCGCCGGCATCCAGGCGATCGACGGCCCGTTCCTCGGCATCGCCGACGACGACGCCTTCCGTCACTCGGCCGCGTGGACCAGCGCGCTCGGGTTCGACGGTAAATGGGTCATCCATCCCGCCCAGGTCGAGTCCGCCGCCGCCGCCTTCACCCCCACCGACACCGCGGTCGAGGACGCGCGGCGCGTGATCGACGCGCTCGCCGCCGCCGAGGCCGCGGGCAACGGGGCCGCGCAACTCGACGGACAGATGCTCGACGAGGCCGTCGCCGTCGCGGCACGACGCGTTCTCGCCCAGGTAGGTGCACGGTGACGATCACGCAGACGTACGTCGGTGGACCGTACTTCGACGAACTCGAGGTGGGGCAGGTGTTCGACACCGCCCCCGCCGTCACCCTGACCAGCGGCCTCGCCGCCGCCCATCAGGCCATCCTCGGCGACCGCCTGCGGCTGCCCCTCGACGCGCACCTGTCCCGCGCCGTCACCGGATCCGCGGACGCCGTCGCGAACCCCGGCCTCGTCACCGATGTCGCCATCGGGCAGTCCACGCTGGCCACTCACCACGTGAAGGCCAACCTGTTCTACCGCGGCCTCCGCTTCCATCACTTCCCGTATCTCGGCGACACGCTCTACACGCGCACCGAAGTGGTGGGACTGCGGGAGAACTCGGCGAAACCGGGACGTAAACCCACCGGGTTGGCCGCGCTGCGGATGACGTCGACCGATCAGGACGGCCGCACGGTCCTCGACTTCTACCGCTGCGCGATGCTCCCGTTGAGCGAGAACCCCGACGAGGACCGCGTCCGCAAGTCCGACGACCTGTCCGCGATCGGTCCGCAGTCGGAGCAGTCGTTCGCCGCCCCCGAGGGCTGGGACCTCGCCCGGTACCGCGACAAGGTTCCCGGACAGCACTTCTCGGCCGACCTCGCCGGGACGGTCCTGAAGAGCAGCGGCGACGTGGTCTCGAGCGCCCCCGAACTGGCGCGCCTCACCCTCAACATCGCGGCCACCCACCACGACGAACGGGTCGGCGCCGACGGACGACTCGTCTACGGCGGGCACACCATCGGCATCGCGCTCGGGCAGGCCACGCGCGCCCTGCCGAACCTCGTCACGGTTCTGGGCTGGAAGTCCTGCGACCACACCGGGCCCGTCCACGAAGGCGACACCCTCACCAGCGAACTCGAAATCGAGAGCGCCGAGGAGCTGCCCGGCGGCGGCGGAGTACTGCATCTGCGTTCACTGGTGTTCGCGCACAACGCCACAGCGTCCGACGTCCCCGTCCTCGACTGGCGCTTCACCGCCCTCATGGCCTGACCTTCACCATCAAGGAGCATCACTCGTGACCGCCCACACTCCCCTTGCCGGACTTCGGATCGTCGAGGTCTCCAGCTTCATCGCGTCCCCCCTGTGCGGACTGACCCTGTCCCAGCTGGGGGCCGAGGTCATCCGGGTCGACCCCATCGGCGGCGCCGCCGACTACAACCGCTGGCCGGTCACGGGCGACGGCGAGAGCATCTACTGGACCGGACTCAACCGCGGCAAGCGGTCCGTGGCCGTCGACATGCGCAACCCCGAGGGGCAGCGGCTCGTCCAGCAACTGGTCGCGGCCCCCGGCGCGGGTGGCGGAATTCTCGTGACCAACGCGGGCGGTCGCGACTGGCTCTCCCACGACACGCTGAGCGCACTCCGCTCCGACGTCATCACCCTCGAAATCCTCGGTGGCCGTGACGGTTCCCCCGGCGTCGACTACACGGTCAACGCCGGGCTCGGGTTCCCGTCCATCACCGGACCCGCCGATCACGCCGGCGTCGTCAACCACGTCCTCCCGGCGTGGGACGTGGCGTGCGGGCTGTACGCCGCGCTGGCCGTCGCCGCCGCCGCCCGCCACCGCGACGCCACCGGCGAGGGGACCCGCATCTCCCTGCCGCTCGAGGACGTCGCGCTCGCCACCGCAGGCACCCTCGGCTACCTCACCGAGGTGCAGATCAACGGCACCGGACGGCAAGGCACGGGCAACTCCGTCTACGGCACGTACGGAACGGATTTCACCACCAGCGACGGCGCCCGATTCATGATCGTGGCACTCACCCCGCGGCACTTCCGCGACCTGGTCGCCGTCACCGGAACCACCGCCGCGGTGGAGGCACTCGCCACCGCACTCGACGCCGACTTCGCGCGCGAAGCCGACCGGTTCACCCACCGCGACATCCTCACCGCATTGTTCACCCGCTGGTTCCGCGAACACACCGCGGCCGAAGTGGCCGAAGCACTCTCGAAGACGTCCGTTCTCGCCGAGCGCTACCGCACGTTCGAGGAACTCGTGAAATCCGGTGAACTCGAGACCAACCCGATGTTCACCCCGCTCGAGCAGCCGCGGATCGGCACCTACCTCGCCTCCGGACACCCGGCATCGTTCGACGGACACCACGCCACCGTGGCCCCCGCCTCCGCCGTCGGCGACGACACCGGCAGCGTGCTCCGCGACCTCCTCGGCAGCTCCGACTCGGACGTCGCCAAACTCCTCGACAGCGGCATCGTCGGCGGGAAGTGAGGCCTCGGCCCTCTCAGTCGTTGCAGCAGTCGCAGGTATCGCCGTCGGCTCCGGAGGTGGTGACCGGCGCCGGGCAACAGGCGTCGCCCCGCCAGGCGTTGATGCCCTCCTTGACCGCGATCGCGGCGATGACCAGGGCGGCGATCGGATCGGCCCAGGACCACCCGAGCAGGGTGTTGAGCAGCAGGCCGACCAGCAGGACGGCGGACAGGTAGGTGCACAGCAGGGTCTGTTTGGAATCGGCGACGGCCGAGAGGGAGCCGAGTTCCCGACCGGCGCGCCGCTGCGCCCACGACAGCACCGGCATGATCGCGAGACTGACGGCCGCCAGGGTGATTCCGACGATCGAGTGCTCCGCCTCGCCGATGCCGAAGAGGGAGCGGGTCGCGTCGACCGTGACATACAGGGCCAGCGCGAAGAACGAGAACGCGATGATCCGCAGCGTCACCCGCTCCCGCGATTCCGGGTCCTTGCCGGCGAACTGCCAGGCCACGGCCGCCGCGGAGGACACCTCGATGACCGAGTCGAGACCGAACCCGATCAGCGCGGTCGACGACACCCGGGCGCCCTCGCTCAGCGCGATGATCGCCTCGAGCACGTTGTAGCTGATCGTCGCGGCCACGAACCACCGGATCCGCCGCGCCAGGATCTGCCGCCGCCCCGTGGTGAGAGCCGGTCGCGCGGCGGGCATTCCGAGTTCCGACGCCATCAGCAGCATCCGTCGGTCTCGGCGTCCGGGCAGCAGGACGGATCGACGGCCAGCACCAGTCCGATCAGGTCGTCCAGCGCGCGCCCGATCCGCGGATCCGCCAGTTCGTACCGGGTGCGCCTCCCCTCCGGCGCCGCGACGACGAGGCCGCACCCGCGCAGGCAGGCCAGGTGATTCGACAGGATCTGGCGCGACACCCCGATCTGTTCGGCCAGCTCGGACGGATACCCGGGACCCGACCGCAGGCTCAGCAGGATCTGCGTGCGCGTCGTGTCCGACAGCGCGTATCCGAACCGGGCCAGCGCGTCGCGATGGATCAACGTCTCCATGCCCCGACGATACAGCGAATTCTGTATTCAGGAAACCCTGAACTCCTGATCGTGTCGTTGTCGCCGCGGGCCGGGCCGGGGTCGGCGCCCCAGCGTCATCCGGCCGAGAATCCGGTCCCGCAGGACGAACGTGTGGAACAGGATCGCGCACAGGTGCGCGGTGAACGCGGCGAACAGCAGGTACCCGAGCACGGTGTGGGACTGCCGCAGCACCGAGTACAGGCCCGGATCGCGGGGAGCGATCGCGGGCAGACTCAGCTGCGCGGTGAGGGCGATCGGGAACCCGCCCGCCGACAGCATCGCCCACCCGGTGACCGGTTGCAGCACCAGGAGTCCGTAAAGCAGGTATTCCGACCCGGTCGCGAGCATCCGCTCGGCCGGCCGCATCCCAGCGGGCGGCGGCGGCCGGTGGACGAGCCGGTTGCCGATGCGCACCACCGCGAGGACGAGGATCACGAACCCCAGCGGCTGATGCACCGACCGCAACAGGTGGTAGGCGTCCAACGACGCCACCATCGCAACGCCGAGGAAGAGCTGGGCGACCACCAGGATCGCCATCGCCCAGTGCAGCAACCGCGACGTGAACGCGTACCGCGCCGGCCGGCTATCTCTCATCGGACACCTCCGAAACGTCGACTCGACTCGGCGATTTCGGCTCACCGGACCGCCGGTCGAACGATTCCGCATAGACCGCGGACCGCGCACTGAGCAGTGGGTCATCGGACGGCGCAATCCCGTTCGGCAGTACGAGTGGATCGAAGTTGACGTCCCGCGCGTTGTCCGGCGCCTCGGTGCCGATCCCGTCGACGGTCAGCGTGCCGACATCGAGAGACGTCCTGCCGGCCGGCCACGGCCTGGTCGCGTCGTCGGTCGGGTCCCCCGCCTCCCCGATCGTGAGGATCATCCGCCAGCGCAGGGGTCCCCGCGTGACCTCCCGGACGAGAGCGTCGAACAGGTAGTCGCGGCCGGACCCTTCCTCGGCGTCGGGATGCCGGACGGGTTGCTCCGGCACCAGCTTCCAGCGCACCGGAACGGTGGCCCCGGATCGGTCGGTGCATCGGAAGGCATTGAGCCCGTGAAATGCGCTGTCCCCGAACCCGGAAGCGCGAGGCTGACGCCGGATGATGTCCATCGCCGCCGCCGTCTCGGGATGGCGTGCCAGGAACGCGGCCATCGCGGCCGGATCCGGTTTGCCGGTGTCCGGGACCTTCTTCGAGGCGAGCAGCCGATCACGGAAGCCGTCCGGTGTGCGGTCGGGGAACACCGGACTGTCGATCATCGCGGTCCGCCACTGCTCTCCTCCCGGCAACCGGAACAGCAACCCCAGACCGCGCACGGTGTCGGCGGCGTCGGCGGCGTCGGGCAGCCCGCCCGACAACGAGAACCGTGCGATGACGGGGTGGCGGCTGCCGGCCCGGAAGACGCTCGCCGTGGACACCGCGGATCCCGCACCGGTCGCGGTGAACCACCCCGTGGCACTCACCCCCTTCGCGTGGTTGCGCCGGAACCCGTCGTGCCGGCCGAAGACTTGCTCGAACCGATCGACGAACCGCGACGGCGTGACGGTGTGCGGAGTCAGCCGGCCGCCGGCGAACAGGAACCCACCGACGTCCGCCGCGGCGATCGCACCGACCGCCGCCAGACCGATGAGGGCGCTGCGCCGGGTGACGGAGGGTTCGTGGCCGTCACCCGTGCGCGGCATCGACCGTCACCACGTGCCACGTGCCCTTGACCCCGTCGCCGCTCGTCAGCCCCGGGGCAGTGTCCTTCGCGAACCGGTAGAGCGGATGACCGTCATAGGTTGCCTGCTCGACGCCGTCGGGACGCGTCGTGGTGCCCACCGTGCCGGGCAGGGCGGCGTCCGGCCGGGGCAACGGGGTGCCGGGTGTCGGCGGCCAGATCTCGGCGCACGGGCCCACGCACCGCACCAGGCCGGCGGAGTCCTCGTCGAACCGGTAGAGCGTGAAGCCGTCGCCGTCGGTCAGCACGGTACCGAGCGCGGTCTCCCTCGTGCCGAGCGTCGGCGCTGTGTCCGATGCGCCGGTCGTCTCAGCCGCCGGGGCCTCGGGTGCCCCGCTGCAGCCCGACATCACGGCAACCGCAGCGCCCGCGCAGGCCACCGCGACAATCGTGTGCTTCGCGATCATCAGATCTCCTTCTCTCTCCGATGCCGCCCGCCCATCGCGGACGACGCCGGGGAGTACGGACCGCAGGCCGGCCGCGTTCACGGCGGCCGAGAACTTCCACGAACACGCCGGTGTGAGAATCGACGGTGAACGCCGCGGCACTTCCGTCCGTACACCCTGTCGGACGTCGGGCGGGCCGACGACATTTCCGGTGTTGCAGGAGGTGAGGTCGTGCGGCTACGCATGTCGCGCAAGCGGGCGGAGGAGCCGGTCGGGAATTTGGCCGACAACGCGGTGTTGCGGGCCGTCTACGACGATCACGCCGGCGAACTGTTCGCCCTCGCGTTCCGCTCGATCGGAGACCGGGGACGCGCGGAGGAAGTGGTGCAGGAGACGTTCCTCCGCGCCTGGCGAGGCGCAGACCGGTACGACCCGCAGCGTTCCACCGTCCGGACCTGGCTGTATGCCATCTGCCGCAACGTGATGATCGACGCGAGCCGGGCGCGGGCCTCCAGGCCCCAGCTCGCCGACACCGAGCCGCCCGACATGCCGGTGCCCGAGCGCCCGCTGGAACAGCTGCTGGTGGGACTGCAGGTCGAGGAGGCGCTGCGGCGACTGTCCGAACAGCATCGCGTCGTACTCGTCGAGATTCATCTGCGCGACCGGCCCACGAGCGAGGTCGCGGCGGAACTCGGCATCCCCGTGGGCACCGTGCGCAGTCGGGTGTACTACGGGCTGAAGGCGCTCAAACTCGTACTGGAGGAAATGGGGTGGCACGGTGACCAGTGATCGCTGCCGACAGATGCGCACCTTGCTGGGCATGTACGCGCTCGGCCGCCTGGACGACGACGAAGCCGTGGCGCTGCGGGCCCACCTCGACGGGTGCCCGGACTGCCGGGCCGAGTTGGTCCAGCTGACCCCGGTGGCCTCGGTCCTCGGGCAAGCGGACCCCGACCGGCTCCACGAGCCGCCGCCGGCGCCGTCCTCCGCACTGTCCGGCGCGATCCTCGCGACGCTCGACCGCGAACGCAGCCGGCAGCGTCACCGCCGGATCGCGGTCGTCGCCGCGGCCGCCGTCACCGCACTCGGCCTGCTCACCGGGGGATTCTTCCTCCGCACCCTCGTCCCGAGCAGCCCGCCCGGACAACCCGTCGCCTTCACCGCGCCCGCCGCGGGCGTGGAGGCGTCCGCCCGGGTGGAGAACCGTGCCTGGGGAACGGGAATCAGCCTCGACGTCACCGGACTCCCCCAGGGCAGCACGTACAACGTCTGGCTGCAACGACCCGACGGAAGTCGCATGAACGCAGGCAGTTTCATCGCCGGCGGCGACCGGAAGATGTCGATGAACCTCGCCGTGGCGCTTCCGATGTCCGACGCCACCATGCTCGGCGTCAGCGCACCCGGCGACGACACCGCCGTACTGCAGGCGCCGCTGCACTCGTGACGGTGCCCGGTGCGTCGCCGGCCCCGCGGAGGAAGTCGGTGGTGCTGCTCCCCGATGAGACCGGCGACGACGAGGGCCCGGTCAGCTGAGGCCGGCGACTTCCTGAGCGATCGCGGCCAAGCGGGTCTGCGCGGCCGAGACGACACCGTGCCGGTTCTTGTGCGCTTCCTCGTACGCCACGATGGCGCGCACATCCGCCGGTGCGGTCAACTCCTTGACCGCGGCGACCGCCTCCGAGACGTTGAGAGTGTCGTACCCGTCGATGGGCAGTTCACCGGGTTCGAGGACTCCCGCCGCGGTCCGGGCAGAATGCAGAACGTCCGCGACCCCATCGGCTCCTTCGCGACGGGTGACCTGTTCCGCGGTCTCGAGGGCTGCGTCGCGGGATGCGGCGAGCGTGGTGACGGCGACGTCGCCGGCGTGAGCGCCCCTGCTCAGCAACTCGCTGAGCGCCGGCGGGGTTGCGCGGACGGTGTCGAGGGCTCGGTCCAGGCCGCGGGCCGACCAGGCGACCGGCGCGTTGACCAGCCGCACCGCTGTCCCGGCGGCCGCCTGCAGCGGGGTGCGGCGCAGCGCCGCGGGCCCACCCAACGCCTCCTCGGCGAGGACGGTGGTCAGCCAGTCCACGGTCGCCGAATGGGCGGCGATCAGCCGGAACGCCAAGTTCTCGACGTCCTTCTTCTGCGCCGCGACGGCGAGTGCCTTGATGTAGCGGGCGCGGTCCAGGAGTTGATGCTCGAGCGCGAGATCGCCGAGCAAGGCCTCGTCGAACGGCTGAGCCTGCTCGACCACCGCTTTCACCGCGGCGCCTGCGCGTCCGAGGAACGGGCCGATCAGTTCCGGAACGCCGCCGAGTTCGCGGATGGCGGCCTCGATGGCCTCGGCCCGGGCGCGCGCGTTGTCGGCGTTCTCGGACAGCTCCCGGCGCACGGCCTCGGTCCGGGCCTGGACGGTGCGGGTTTCGGCGAGCTGGATCTCGGTGTGGGTGAGGTCGAGGACTGTGCGCAACTGCGCCAGCAAGGTCATCGTGTCGGATGTGCTCATGCGGATTTCTCCCCTTCGGCATGTGACGGCATCGAATCGGCGCAACGTGCGCCGCTACCGCGACTACCCAGGCCTGCCGCCGGGCGAAACTCACCCACGTGCCGAACTCCGGGAGTTCGGCAACTGTTCACCAGCTACTCACCCCGGAGTTCGCGCAGGGGACCGTGCATCAGAAACTGGCGAGCGCAGCGATCTTTCGCTCCGCGGACCGTTCGACCAGCAGTGGAACGAAATCGCGCACCGCTCCCCCGTCGAATGTCGCGTGCACCTCGCGCACGATCTGCTCGACGGTGTCGTGTGGCACGGCGGCGTGCTGCGCTGCAAGCCGGGCGACGACCCGCTCGACCTGACGCCGTTCTTCGTCCTCGGACATGATTGACCTCTCCCTCGGCATTCCGGAGAACCGGAAATGGATTCTGCACCAACAACTCACCGAGGTACTACTCCTCGACAGGCTCACGATGTGCGACACGAGGTCCTCGAGGAACATCCACGCCGGGCGCGTCCCCATCCCTGTCGAACCACTCGCAACCTCCGTGTCGCTCAATCTTCACACACCTAAAGTTGAATATTAAACTTGCGCGAGTGTGAGATAGGTGACTGCCCGCCGAGGAGCGTCGACCATCGCCCGAGGCCGAA
>JBCEBZ010000534.1:0-9659 GCA_039206675.1 Rhodococcus sp. (in: high G+C Gram-positive bacteria)
GAATCACCCACCGGAACAACCGAATCCGCCACCGAGACTGCAGTCACGCCGGCCGAGGGAGGGCAACCGTCCGCACGGGACGCCGACACGTCGGTCGGGCAGACGCTGTTCGCCGAGGATGAACTGTCGGTACTTCGCCTGCGCTGGGACGAGGTTCAGTCGGGCTTCGTCGACGATCCCCGAGAGTGCGTGCAGAAGGCGGACGGCCTCGTGTCCGACGTCGTCGACCGGATCACGACAGGATTCTCGGACGCGCGTTCGCGGCTGGAGGAGCAATGGGCCCGAGGTGAAGAGGGCTCGACGGAGGACCTTCGTCTCGCGCTCAAGCGCTATCGCGAGTTCTTCCAGCGACTGCTCGAACTCTGAGCGAAGAGGGGGGGGAGGCTGCCGGATCCGACTACCCTTTCGACCGAAATCGCGAGGAGGGGAGCGAGATCCATTTGCGAAGATCTGCGATCTTCCCAACTCGCTGACCGGATCGCCTGCCACGGACGCCACCCGAAAAACCGATCTCGCTGTCGGCGGGCGCTCTGCGTCACGCCCATTGGCAGAACGTCCAACGCGGACACGCGGCCGCGAACATGATGTCGGGTTGGCTGCGAAGCCCACGGTGCTGTTCGGTTCGCCTCTCGTGCGCGGCCCGCACCCGAACCTCCGGGTGCGGGCCGTGAGTGTGTGGAATGTGGCGGCGGAGCGACCGTGGCGGATGAGACGACCGCGTGCGGGGATTCCGTCACTCGGCGTTGCCGGTCGGGAAGTAGACCGACCCGTCACTACCCACGCAGCCGCCCTGGACCGGGCCGGGTCCGAAATACGCGCCGTTGACCGAACCGGCGCCACCGGAGGAATTCGATCCGACTCCGGCGCCCGCGACGCCGACCGCCCCGCAGGTGTAGCTGTTCGAGTCGCCCGGCTCGCTCTCCACCTGAACCTGGGTGCCCGGGGTGTTCGGATCCCCGTGGAGGTTCGGCGCGGCGGCCGCGATACCGGGTGTGGAAAAGGCTGCGAGTGCCGCGGCTGCTGCGATTGCCGAGCGCACTGCGACTGTGTTCATGCGAAGTCACTCTCGATTCGGTCGGCGCCCGGGTTCGGCTCGCGGGGGCTGTCAGGCGGGTCGTGGCACGTGGCGCATTCGTCTCACGGTAGGAATTCATTATCGTCCGTTCGCCACGGGAATCCCACCCCTCGGCGCCCCGGCGAATCGGCCCGGCAGCACACCGTCCCTTGACATCAAGTGGACTTCAGGTTTCACGATGGTGCCAGATGTCACTGAAGGCAAGGAGTCTGCGATGAACGGCACCAGAACGGCGCTGATCACTGGGGGATCGACAGGATTGGGACGGGCGAGCGCGCTCGCGCTCGCGGAGCGCGGCTGGGAGGTGATCGTCACCGGACGGCGGGTCGAACCGCTCGGTCGGGTAGCCGCGCGGGGGAGCACCATCACCGCCATCCCCGGCGACGTGACGGATCCGCGGCATCGCGAGCGCATCGCCGAGGCGATCGCGGCGCGGAGGCGACTGGACCTGCTCCTCAACAACGCCAGCGCGCTCGGCCCCAGCCCGATGCCCGCCCTGGCCCGGTACCCGGAGGACGCACTGGCCGAGGTTTTCACGACGAACGTGCTGGCCCCGCTCGCGTTGATCGCCGCACTGATCGGGCCCGTGCGGGCCGCGGAGGGGACCGTGATCAACATTTCGTCGGACGCCGCGGTCGAGGCCTACGCGGGCTGGGGCGGCTACGGGGCGGCGAAGGCGGCGCTCGACCACGCGACCGCGGTGCTCGCGGTCGAGGAGCCGGATCTCGCGATCTACGCATTCGATCCCGGCGACATGCGTACCGCGATGCACCAGGCGGCGTTCCCCGGCGAGGACATCTCGGATCGGCCCGAGCCGGAGACCGTGGTCCCTGGTCTGCTGAGACTGCTCGACACAAGACCACCGAGCGGCCGGTACCGTGCATCCGACTTCGCGGCCGCGAACACGGGAGTGTCGTCGTGACCCGGGCGGGCAGCGACTCCGTGACCGAATTCCGGTTCGTCCTGCCTCGGCGATTGGAAGCAAGCGGCCCGCCGGAGGAGCGGGGCCTGCTGCGCGACTCCGTGAAGCTGCTCGTGTCCGACCGGGGCAATCTGGTGCACAGCACATTTCACGACCTACCGCGCTTCCTCCGGCCGGGTGACGTCGTGGTGGTGAACGCATCGGCGACGTTGGCCGCGGCAGTGGACGGCACCGTCGACACGGTGGGCCCGGTGGTGGTGCACTTCTCCACCGAACTCGAGGGTGGCGAATGGGCAGTCGAGGTGCGAGCGCCGGGCCCGGTGTCGGGAGCCCTCGACTCGGTCGCGGCGGGAACGCGGATCAGACTGTCGAGCGGCGCCGTCGCAACACTCCGGGAGCCCTGGCCCCGGGGTTCGACCCGGCTGTGGCGGGCTTCGATCGACGGCGTCGCGGACGTAGCCGCGGAACTGCTCGCCACCGCGGGTCGTCCCATCACGTACGCGTACGTCCACGACCGCTGGCCACTGGCCTATTACCAGACGATCTTCGGCCGCACCGGTGGGAGCGCTGAGATGGCCAGTGCCGCCAGGCCGTTCACGCATCCGATCGTCACCGATCTCGCGACCGCGGGGGTGGTGACAGCGCCGATTCTGTTACACACCGGTGTCTCCTCACCCGAGCGCGGGGAGCCGCCGATCCCCGAGCGGTACGAGGTGCCGGAGCACACGGCACGGCTGATCAATGATCGACGCGCTGAGGGCGGCCGCGTGATCGCAGTCGGCACCACGGTGACCAGGGCGCTCGAGACCCGGGCGACGCCGGACGGGCTGGCGGTGGCGGGCGCAGGCTGGACGAACCTGGTGCTGAGTGCGCGGCGACCGGCCCGTGTGGTGGACGGGCTGATCACGGGTTGGCATGCGCCCGGGGCGTCCCATCTGATGCTGCTCGAATCGGTGGTGGGAGCGGCAGCCGTCCGACGCGCCTACGACGAGGCACTCGCGCGCGGATACCTGTGGCACGAATTCGGGGACAGCGCGCTGTTGCTGCGGCGGTGATCGCACGAGCGGATGCGATGCCGCACGCGGCGTGATTTGAAACCGGCGACGCAGGGCAATCGGGAGGAACCCGCAGAGGACAGGACAGCGTCATGAACATGGGAAAGAAGATCCGGCACCGGGTCGAAACCGCCGAGGGCGCCGCCAAGAAGGCGGTCGGCAGGGCCACCGGCAACGCCCACCTCGAAGCAGAGGGAAGCAAAGAACAGGCCCGGGGCAATGCCAAGCAGATGGGCGACAAGGTCAAGGACGCGGGGAAGAAGATCAAGAACGCCCTCAAACACTGATATCGGCGGCGCTCGGTCGGACCGGCCTATTCGTTCGACAACAGCGGCCCGAGCGGTCCGAGGTCGATGTTCAGGTCCTCGGGTGTGAGATCGAAATGATCACGCAACTCTGCCATGCGCTCCTCGAGCAGCATGAGCGTCGTGCCGATGCGTTCGATCTGGTCGTCGGTGAGATCGCCGTGCTCGACTCGGCGCAGCGCCTGCCGTTCCATCAGCTGCCGCAGTAGCTCGACGATCGTCAGGACGAGGGTGACGAGGCCCTTCTCGACGGATTCGGGGTCCGCGTCGATCCGCTGCGGCAGAACCCGGCGACCGATCTCGCTCGGGTCGTCCGAATCGGCAGGCCCGGACTCAGCCATCGGCGGAATTCTGCTCGGCCGGATCCGGGACGAGTGCGCTCACCGATGCGATGAGCGTGCGCAGGGAGATGCGGACCATGTCGACGTCGGCGAGCGACAGCGTGATCTCGCCGGTGATGACGACACCGCCGCCCAGCACCCGATCGAGTAGATCGACCAGTGCGATGCGGCGGGTGTCGTCCGTGGGGACCATCTCGCCCATGGCTCACCCGTCGATCCCGGCAAACGAATACGGCGGCCACGGTCCGGTCAATTCCAATGTGATGCCCGGACGTTCGGTGTCGAGCGCCGTGACGAGTGCGGCGAAACCCTCGATCCGATCGTTGTCGACGAGGTAGGTGCCGTTGAAGATCATCCAGGCCCTTTTACCGGTCAGCACCGGGTCGGTGACTTGCCGCCGCAACCCGTCGACGGCCTGCTCCAGGAGCGCAGCGTGAATTTCTCCCGCATGGCCTGCGGCCTTGCGTTCGACGTCCTGCTGCGCGCTCAACTCCGCACGGCGGCGCAGGAGATACGCGGTTCCCTTCCCGGCCGCACCGGTCGGGGACGGCTCCTCTTTCGCATCCTGCGACAGGGTCTTCGCGTCTCCGTATCCCTTGACGCCCCATTCGCTGCGACCGGTCACCCGGCGCAGCGTCGCACCGAACTCCTCCTGTCGTTCCGTGAGGAGTCGGCGGACGCGGTCGTCGTCGAGGTAGAGGGTCGCCAACCGTAACGGCACGGTGGGTCCGCCGCGCAGTACGGCCGCCACCACGGCGTCGTGTGCTCTCGCGGTCGCGGCCAGCCAGTCGAGGTCCTCGAGTTTGCGTTGCAGGGGTTCCTGCCCGAATTCGCCGAGGCTCACCGTGCCCACCACGGCGACGAGACCCGCCGACGCCACCGCCCGCACCGGCTCGCCCGCCACACCGGTGACCCCGGCGAGTTGCGCATCGCCGACGCTGTCGGTGGTGATGCTGTAGAGCCAGACACCGTCATCCGCGGTCATCGTCGCGGTCCTGACGCCTCGACTCCACCTCGACCGTGTCGGCGGCCTCGACGGCGGGGTGAACCGACCTGTCGGACTCGAGTTCGGCGATCCGCTCCCGCAACTTCCGGTTCTCGAGTTCGATGTCGCTGTTCTTGCCGGTCAGCCAGGGGTCGTGCTCCCACCAGTCGATGCCCACCTCCTTCGCGGTTTCCAGCGAGGCGATCACCAGGCGCACCTTGATGGTCAGCAATTCGATGTCGAGCAGGTTGACCTGGATGTCGCCCGCGATCACGAGACCCTTGTCGAGCACCCGTTCGAGAATCTCGCCGAGATTCGTCGACTGGTGCCCGCCACCGAATCCGCCGCCCGAACTCTGCGGAAGGTTGCTCGTACCGCCGCCGACGACGGTCATGACTGCGCGCTCCCGCTGTCACCGACACCGCGGATGTAGCGGCGGGTTCTGCGGTAGGACAACAGTTCTCCATCCAGATCCACCACAACCTCGTACAACGCGAGCATGTCGGTCGACGACGGGATCCGCCGATCCTCGACCACCTCCACTTCCACCGCCCAGCCGTCGTCGGTGGGCATGACCGATGTGGCACCGAGGGGTTTCTTGCCGGTCAACTTCGCGATGTCACGCGTTGCGATCTCGGCGATCTCCGGCGCCGGCAACGGAGGTGGCTCCTCTTCTGCCATCGCCCATCACTCCTTCTCCGGACTGCCGGGCCGTGCCGTTCCGGTCATGCGGTCGAGGATGGCCTGCTGTGCCTGTTCCTCCTCCTCGGCGGAGATCTCACCCGACGCGCGGGCGTCTTCCAACTCCTCGAGAGCGCGGCGCGCGCTCGCAGGATTGTGGAGTTCCTCCTCGACCTGCCGCTGGATCAACTCTGCCAATGAGATCACTCCACGAACGGGGGCGAGTGGCAGCGTGGCGATGAACGACATCAGGCCCATCGGTCAGCCCTCCGGCTTCTGCGTCACCACGAAGTCGTAGGCGGCGAGGGGGCCGAGTAGGCGCATCTCGACGCGGCCGTCCCACCGTTCGGCCAGTTCTCCCACCGCCTTCTCGAGGTCTTCCTGCCGGGCAACCTCGACGAGGACGGCGACCTGCGCGGCCTCCTCTTCGTGAGTCGGTTCCCGGACGTTCACCGAGTCGGACAGCGACTCGAGCGCCTCGACGACCGTGCGCGTGTCTTCGTCCCGTTTGGCCTCGATGCCGTTGCTGACGATCTCGCCCAGCGCCATCCGCGCGTCGCGGGTGGCCTCCTCGGGCTGATCGCGGATCGCGGCGACCAATTCACCCGCCTGTTGGTTCTCCTCGATGATTTCCCGGAGGATCGCCTCCTCGACGTATCGCCCCTTCACGACGTATTGCGCTCGACCCTCGAGTTCCTTCAGCGCGGCAGCGAACTCGTCGGCGTGTGCTTCGAGTAGTTCCTTCTCGACGGCGTCCTCGTCGGTCATGACCGCCCCGAATCGAAGCGGAAGTACCGGTGCCACACCCGACGTACCGTCCAGCAGGTGCGCATGCGCCTGAAGATCCTCGGGTTTTCCGAGGGGCCGGTCCACCGAGATCTCGCTGACGAGCGCCGCGATGTCGCCGTGCGTGACGACGGCGACCGGTCCGTCGCACACGCCGACCGCGTCCTCCTCGGCTTCCACGTCGGCGGGCACGATGCCATATACGTAGACACCGCTGGTGCGCGGCTCCTCGGATGCGTCGTTGGACTTTTCTGACGTAGACATCATTTGTCCCCTCGACTGGACTTGCGCGAAACCCGCTCGCGCTCAGGTTCTTCCTGCCCGCCACCGAGGATGTCGCCGAGTTTGTCACCCGCCGCCTCGAGCGCGCCCTTGGTCTTCGATTTGGCTCCGCCCTCGGTGACCGATCCGACCAGGTCGGTCAGGCCCTTCGGCTCGCCACTGCCGATCTCGAGACGGTTCACCGCCTCCGCGAACCGCAGGTAGGTGTCGACACTGGCGACGACGACGCGCGCGTCGATGGTCAGCAGTTCGATACCGACCAGTGACACCCGCACGTAGGCATCGATAACGAGGCCCTTGTCGAGGATGGTGTCGATGACGTCGGCGAGGCTACTGGAGCTGGGGCCGCCGCTGACTCCTCCGCCGCCACCTCCCGCGGGTTGTATTGCCGTCATTGCCGGGCTCCTTGCCGCGAGCCGGCGGATTTCTTGGCGGCAGTCTTACGCGGGCGACCACGCCGCTTCGGGGCTGTCGTGTCATCGGCGGCCGCCGCGGTCTTCCGTGGGCGACCTCGGCGTGCCCGCGGGGGTGCTTCCTCGTCCTCGTCGGTGTCCTCGGGCTCGTCTTCGTCGGCTTGCTCAGCCTCGTCCTGCTCGGCTTCGTCCTGGTCGGGCTCCTCGTCTTCGCTCTCCTCGCCGTCGGTTTCGTCGAGTTCGTCCGACTCGTCCGGCTGTGTCTCGTCCTCGTCGGGCTCGACCACCTCGCCGTCCCGGATTTCCCCGCGCCAGCCGACCACTTCGTCGGGATGGAGAACGGACTGCGTCATGACGTGGCGTCCAAAGTGCTTCAACTCCAGCCGCGCTCGTCGTCCCGGCGCGCGCCACAGATTGCCCGTCTTCTCGAACAGACCCTTGGGGTGATATTCGAGGATGAGAACGATGCGGGTGAGATCGGGAGTCACCTCGTGGAATGTCACCGCACCGTCGACATACCCCTTGGTGCCCTTCGAATGCCACACGATCCGCTCGTCGGGAACCTGCTCGATGATCGACGCTTCCCAGGTCCGGTGCGACAGGAACACCTGCGCCTTCCACTCGAGCTTCTCGTCCGATTCCTGCTCCACCCGCTCGACCTTCTTCATGAAGGACGGGAAGTCGGCGAACTGCGTCCACTGGTTGTAGGCGAGCTGGACCGGGACCCCGACGTCGATCGTTTCGACGATGTTGGTCAGCTTGAGCTTCTTGCCCTTGCTGCCGCCACCACCCGTGACGGCCTCCTTGACGTCGGAGGCGGTGTCCTTGGCCATCTGCTTCGCGCTCTGCCAGCCACCGCTCACCGCCGATTTGATCGGTGATTCACCCTCGGCCAGCTTCTCGGAACCGGTCACGGCGGCGAGCAGCCCTCCGCCTCCACCCTCGGCGTAGTCGGTGAGCCTTCCGGACGCGTTCTGCACCTTGTCGGAGACCGACGACAGCGCCTTCTCCGTCACCGTGCCGACCAGCTTCTGCAGTGCGTCCTGCAGCACGCCCGCCGATCCGCCCCCGTCTCCCGGTGCGGCTTCTCGCAGTTTGTTCGCGGCGTTCGTCATCGTGCTCACCGTCCGCCGCGTCGGACGGGCGCGGAATCAGTCGTGGCTTTGGCCCGTGTCCGGCGACCGCGGGTCGGGGCTTCCTCGTCGTCTTCGTCGTCCTCGTCGGATTTCGTTCTGCGTGACCTGCTCGTCGGCCGGGAACTGCCGTTGCTGGACGCGCGCCGACGGGCTGCGGGTCGCTTGCGCCGAGGGGGTTCTTCCTGGTCGCCGGGTTCTTCCTGGTCGGAAGGTTCTTCGTCGTAGTCTTCGTCCTCTTCGGCGTACTGTTCGTCCGGCTCTTCGTCGACGTCGGATTCGTCGTACTCCTCCTCCTTGGACCGACCGCGTCGCTTGCGACCGAGTTTTCCGAGGCTGCTGAGTTTGCCGACCGAATTTCCGACACCGCCCACAGTGTCGTCGACCGTGTCGCCCACGTCGCTGACGGCTTCGCCGCCGCCGGACAGGAGCCGGTTGTTGAGCTTGTCGATGCGCTGGCTTGCCGCGGTGACTGCTGCGGCCTTTGCCGCGCTGACCAACTCTTGTCGCACCGAATCACTGATCTTGGCGAACTCGGGGGAGTTCGCGAGCACCTTCGTGCCGCGTTCCAATAGATCGCGTGGCCCGCCGGGGAAGCGTCCGGTCGCACCCGCAGCCGCGAGCATCAGTGCCATTTTCATCCTGTGTGTTCGGCCCAGCATGTAACCCGCGCCGACGGCCAACGCCACCTGACCTTTGGTTTTCATCGTCGAACCCCTTTACCGAGTAGTCGCCGGCGCACCTCTCGCCAACTTCGGCAATGTGTCGCAGGACCGTCCTCGGTAATGTGTCGCAAAACCGTGCGCGGTAAGGGGTCGCCGTCTCCCGACTACCCCGGCCGCGGGGCGCTCAACCAGCGGCAGAAAACTCGGTTCGGCCCACGTGCCGCGGGGTACGCCTTTCTCGCATCCATACGGGCGGCAACGAGATCGACACTTCGCTGGTGTTTATCGAGAGGTGTTGAGCAACAACGCCTTCCCTGTGATCAGCAGAGAATGTCACCGGGTGGCGGCCCGAACCGCCGCGACGATCACTGCGACGAGGAGCACCAGCAGGAGAATGACGAGCAATATCGGCCCGAGCAGGAGCGCGACGACGAGAAGCAGAACAAGGCCGAACTTGGCTTTGCCGCTCAAACCGGACACCAGCGCTTTGATCGCGGCCCACACCGGATTCTTACCCGTCAGGGCGGCACGAATGCCCTCGAGCCCGGCGCCGGCCCCGGCGCTGCTGTGTATCACCTCGTGGACGAGCGACGCCAGCCATTCCTTGAATTTCTGCCGGAGATGCTGCGCCTCCGTCTCGCCGCGGTCACGCAGGGCGTCCACGAGGTGGCGAACTTGGTCCTTCAGCCATTCGCTGACGTCTTCGATGTCCGGCAGCGCCGGATCGGGCAGGCGCGTGCGAATGGTGCCGGCGGATCGGGGGTGTGCCGGTGCGTGGGACCCCGAGTGCCGGGGACGCTTCCGTGCCGTCGACTTCGTGGCGGGTTCGGTGCCGGCAGCCGTACGCGTCGGGCGGGGCGCCGGCTCGGTCCGTCGGGGAAGCCCGTGCCGTGACCCGGCCGAAGTCGAAGTCGAAGTCGAGGTTGCCCGCCGCCTGGGTGGGAGCGGTTGCCTTCGCGGCAGCCGGCCAGGGGGTGCGTCGGCGAGCGCCGTCGACCCTGTCGTCCTCTCTCGTG
>JBCEBZ010000535.1:0-1055 GCA_039206675.1 Rhodococcus sp. (in: high G+C Gram-positive bacteria)
CGACATGGCCGCGCAGCAACCGGATGTGGGCAACGTGATCGTTCACCGAGCCGGGAATCTCCTCGTCATCGTCGACAGCGGGGTGACGACAGCTTTTCGCGACGCGATCCGATCCGCTGCCGAGGACCTCGCTCCGTGGTCGAAGATCCTGCTGCTCACCACCCACGGTCACCCCGACCATGTCGCGAACAACGATCTCATCACCGACCTCGGTGCCGAACTCGACCGCTCCGACCTGCACCATTACGTCAGCGCGCACGACGCGAGCCAGTACCGCGACCGCGGGCTCCCCTACTGGATCACGAGCCTCGGTCGCGTGTCCGGCCTGGTGCCGGGGTTCGACGATCCGGCCGACGCAGCTCGCCGGCTCCTCGCCATGTACCAGCCCTACGTTCCCGTCACCGACATCACCCGGACCTACGAGGAACTCCCCCTCGAACACCTCGTCATCGGCTCTCAGCACGTGTCGGGCTGGTCGTTCGGAGACGGCGCCGTTCAGGTCATCCGCACCCACGGTCACTGCGCCGGCCAGGTCGTCGTCCACCTACCGGAGGCGCGGCTGCTGCACCTGTCCGACGAACCCAACGGACCCTGCGGCGCGATGCACGACGCCAACCAGATGAACATCTTCGCCGCGGCCGCCCTGGCGCTGACGTCGGTGGAGACCGGCGCTGTCGACGTCGTCACCGAGGGCCACGCGTTCGAGGTGTTCGACCGCCCGGCCGCAGCCGCGCGCCTGTCGACGCTGCTCGATCAGGCTTCGGCACTCGACGGCGCCGCACAGGCACTGCTCACCGACGGCATCGACGACCTCCCGGCGTTCGTCGACGCCTTCATCGCGCGCTCCCAGGCGCTGGGCGTATCGGGCGCGAACCCGAACCCTATGTTCAACACGATGATGACGATCGCCAAACTGCGCGAGCTCGGTCTGGTATCGAAAGGCGAAGGCGCGCATCAGACATGGAGCCGGCCCGGGCTCGGCGACTCTCCCTGATCGTCGATCGCGGCAGTCCACGCCGGGGAGCAGAAACCCTGGCGGCCCGAGCAATGCGGAG
>JBCEBZ010000535.1:1065-3347 GCA_039206675.1 Rhodococcus sp. (in: high G+C Gram-positive bacteria)
CTACGCTGCGAAAAGTTCATCGTGCGTCCGCGACCGACGATCGTTTCATCTTCTTCTGACTTGGCGCCCCGGGCGGGTCAGTGCATGTGGCTTCCGCCGTTGATGTCGATGGTTGTTCCTGTCAGGTAGGCGGCGTCTTCCGAGGACAGGAAGGTGATGACTGAGGCGACTTCGCGGGTGGTCGCGGTGCGTCCGAGCGGAATGCCCTGTGCGATGGCGGTTTCCTGTTCCTCGGTGCTCCCGACGCGGATGTTCGTGTCGACCGCTCCGGGGGTGACGGCGTTGATGGTCACACCGGTGTCCTCGAGCTCGCGGGCAAGGGACTTCGTGAACCCCAGGACCGCGGCCTTGGCCGACGAGTAGGGAACCTTGCCGAACACTCCGCCGCCGCGTTGCGCGGACACCGACGACATCGTCACGATGCGGCCCCAGCCCTGGGCGATCATGTCAGGCAGGAAGGCTTTGGTCACCAGGTAGGTGCCGGTGGCGTTCACGGCGAAGATCTTGTTCCACAGCTCGAGGGTGGTCTCGAGGAACGGGACCGGTGAGGTGATGCCGGCGATGTTGGCGAGGGCGCCGACCGGCGGCAGGGATCCGGCATCGACCTCGGCCTTGGTGGCGGCGTAGGCCGCCCGAACCGATGCTTCGTCGGACACATCAATGGCGTGACCGAATGCCGGCACGTTGTGGGTGCTGCCGATCTCGGCGGCGACCTTCGCCGACGCTTCGCCGTCGAGATCGAGAATGACTACGGCCCAGCCGTCTTCGGCGTAGCGTTCGGCGGTGGCTCGGCCGATTCCCTTCTCGGATGTGGCGCCGGTGACGACTGCGGTGCGGATCGTGGTGTTCATGGGTGTCTCCTGGTGTGTCGTGTGATCAGTTGGCGTGGTTGAGAAGTGCCGTGATGGTGCGTGCGGCGTCTGCAGCCGCTGCGGGCCGTTGGTCGTCGGTGATGTCGCGGGTTTCGAGTTCGAGGGTGTAGTGCCCGGCGAACCCCGCGGCGTGCAGCGCATCGATGCCGGCGCCGAACGCGACTGCGCCGCGCCCGACACTGCAGTTGATGTTGCCCGGTTCGTCGACCACGCGGTCTCGGTCGAGAACGATCCGGCCGGGTGTGGCGTCCCTGATGTGGACGTGGGTGATGCGCTCGGCGAAGGTGTCGACGAATCGCACCGGGTCGCCGCCGGAGGCCACGATGTGACTGAAGTCCATGACGATCCCGATGGCCGGATCCAACCGGGACGTCAGCGCCGACGCCCGGTCCAGGTTGCAGCACAACCGGAACACGTGCAGCGACTCGATCCATACGTCGAGGCCGTAGGGCTGGGCTCGCCCGAGGACGTAGGCCAGATTGTCGGTGACCCGGTCCAAGTCCGAGTCGAGGCCGGCGATCGGTGCGTGGCCGAGTGCACCGTTCGGCAGCACGAGAGCCCCTGCTCCCGTCGCTGCGGCCAGTTCCAGCAACCCGGCGAGGTGGCCGCAGGTCGTGAGGTCCACTCGCGGATCGTTCAGGTCGCCGACATCGCAATTGATGGATCGGACGGCCAGACCGGATCGTTTTACCAGTTCCGTGACCTGATCGACGTCGGATGGCGTGAGCGCGATCGGGACATGGTCGCAGACGCCCGGTAGGGAACCCATGTCGATTTCACCGAAACCGAGTCGGCTGATCTCGGACAGTGCGCTTCCCAGGTCCAGGTGCCGGAACGAGATCGTCGAGCACCCGAGTCGAGCGTCGATCATCGCCGTTCTCCTTGCCGCTGCGTCAGTGATGCGGCCCACAGTAGGGCGGAATTCCATCTTCGTCAACCGTCGCCGGTTGACTGTTGACAGTGCCAGTGGAGTAGGTCACACTAGTTGTTGTTGACAGTCGACGGTCACGCTGGACGAGTTGTTATCACTACCTCTGGAGGAGGGTTCCCAATGGGCGAAAACGCTCTCGAGATGCGCGGACCGGTCCACGGCACCAAGGACGCCAAGCGCGTCGCCGTCGGGTCCTCGGTCGGTGCCGTCATCGAAACCTACGATTTCATCGGCTTCGGCACCGCCGCCGCACTGTATTTCGGTACGGCGTTCTTTCCCGGCGAGAACTCGGTGACCGGCACCCTGGCCGCGTTCGCCACCCTCGGTGTCGGGTTCGCGGCCCGCCCGCTCGGCGGCATCGTCGGAGGCCACCTCGGCGACAAGGTCGGCCGCAAGCCGGTCCTCGTCGGATCACTGATCCTCATGGGAATCGCCACGTTCGCGATCGGTTTGCTCCCGACCTACGCCCAGGTGGGCAT
>JBCEBZ010000535.1:3357-9645 GCA_039206675.1 Rhodococcus sp. (in: high G+C Gram-positive bacteria)
GGGCATCATCGCCCCGATCCTGCTCGTGGCCGTCCGCATCATCCAGGGCCTCGCCTTCGGCGCCGAGTGGGGTGGTGCGATCCTGATGAGCTACGAACACGCACCCTGGCGGAGAAAGGGCAGATTCACCGGCATCGTGCAGGCCGGGTTCCCCATCGGACTGCTCCTGGCGAACCTGGTCTTCCTCGGCAGCGTCCACCTCGGCGGCGACTGGGCGTGGCGGGTTCCGTTCCTGTTCAGCATCGTCCTCGTCGCGGTCGGGCTGATCATCCGCTCGAAGGTCCCCGAATCCCCCGTCTTCGACGACGTCAAGGAAGCCGGCGTCACCGCCTCCCCCATCAAGGAAGCGATCAAGCACGACTGGCGAAACATTCTGCGGGGCATCGGCCTTCGCGTCGCCGAAACAGCCGGTTACGCGGTGTCGGTCACCTACATGATCTCCTACCTGCACACAGAGAAGCTCGCCTCGACCTCGGAGACGATCACCGCCCTGTGCATCGCATCCGGTATCGGCATCTTCGCCACCGTCGGATGGGCGACACTGACCGACCGCATCGGCCGACGCCCCCTTTACATCGGCGTGTGCATCTTCGCCGCGTTGTTCGGCATCCCGATGTTCCTGCTCGTGAACACCGGCCTGTTCCTCTTGGTCATCGCCACCATCGTCGTGTCCTACGCCGTGTGCCAGAACGCACTCGCCGGCGCCCAGGGCGCCTGGTTCCCCGAACTGTTCACCGCATCCCGGCGCGCATCGGGCGCCTCCCTCGCCTACCAGATCTCGGCCATGGTCTCCGGCTTCACCCCGTTCATCACCACCCTGCTGTTCGTCTGGCTCGGATGGCTCGGACCGGCACTGCTGTTCATCGTCTACGCGCTGATCGGACTCGTATCCGCACTCGCCACCAAGGAAACCTGGGGCCCGACCGAACGCCGGCTCGCCGAGGTAGCCGAACGCACCACCCCTCAGCCCTCCGTCGTCCCCACACGTGAAATGGAACATCTGTGACCACCACAACTGCCCCGGTTCAGAACCCGCAGGCTCGGATCGACACCGCTGCCCGGTTCGCCTACCGCATGCGCCATCACATCATCGACATGGGCGAAGCCCAAGGTCAGGGATATGTCGGGCAGGCGCTCGGCGCGGCCGACATCTTCGCCGCCGTCTACTCCGGCCGGCTGAACTACCGACCCGAAGACCCGCACTGGGACGAGCGTGACCGCTTCCTGCTCTCCACCGGGCACTACGCCATCGGCCTCTACGCCGCGCTTGCCGAGGCCGGCATCGTCCCGGTCTCGGAACTCGACACCTACGGCTCCGACGACTCCCGGCTCCCGATGTCCGGAATGGCCAGCTACACGCCGGGAATGGAGATCTCCGGCGGCTCCCTCGGCCACGGACTCACCGTCGCCGTCGGCATGGCGCTGGGCCTGCGGTTGCAGAATTCGCACTCCCGCGTCTTCAACTTCCTCTCCGACGGCGAACTCGACGAGGGCTCGACCTGGGAAGCAGCGATGGGCGCCCACCACCACCGCCTCGGCAACCTGATCGCCATGGTCGACATGAACGCGCTCCAGGCCGACGGTCCCACCGAAGGTGTTCTCGGCATCGAACCCGTGCACGACAAGTGGGCCGCCGCCGGGTGGAACGTGCACCGCGTCGACGGCAACGACCCCGCGGCGCTGGACCGGGCCTTCGACTCCGCCTGCGCGTCCGCGACGCCCGTCGGCACACCGTCCGTGATCATCTGCGACACCAAGATCGGATTCGGCGTCCCGATGCTCGAAACCCGCGAGAAGGCACACTTCATGCGCATCGACGAGCACGAGTGGGCCATCTGCCGCGACCAGCTGACCAGCCGCTTCACCGACACCGCTCACCTGCAGGAAAACGAGGTCCAGGCATGACCACCACCACAGCCCCGAAGCTGAAGACCTCGGCGATGATCGCTTCCTTCGTCGACCCGGGCCAGCGCACCGCCACCGCACCGTTCGGGCACGCGTTGGTCGAAGCCGCCGAGAGCAACGACAAGATCGTCGGATTGAGCGCGGACCTCGCGAAATACACCGACATGCACATCTTCGCGCAGGCCTTCCCGGACCGGTTCTTCCAGATGGGCATGGCCGAGCAACTCCTCCTCGGCGCCGCCGCCGGCATGGCCGAAACCGGTCTCATCCCGTTCGCGTCCACCTACTCGGTGTTCGCGGCCCGCCGCGCCTACGACTTCCTGTGCCTCGACATCGCCGAGCCGAACCTCAACGTCAACATCATCGGGGGCCTGCCCGGCCTGACCACCGGCTACGGTCCCAGCCACCAGGCCACCGAAGACATCGCGATCTTCCGCGGCATGCCGAACCTGACGATCGTCGACCCCTGCGATTCGATCGACATCGAGCAGGCCGTCCCGCAACTCGCCGCATCCGACGGACCGACGTATCTGCGGCTGCTGCGCGGCAAGGTCGCGACCATCCTCGACGAGTACGACTACACCTTCGAACTCGGCAAGGCCAAGATCATCCGGCCCGGCAACGACGTCGTCCTCGTCTCCAGCGGCCTGATGACGATGCGGGCCCTGCAGGCCGCGAGCAACCTGGAAAAGCACAACGTCGACGTCGCCGTCGTACACACGCCGACGATCAAACCGTTCGACGCCGCCACCGTGCTCGCCGAACTCGACACCCCCCGTCTGGCGTTCACCCTCGAAAACCACACCAAGATCGGTGGACTGTTCGAGACGGTCGCCTCGGCGATCGTCGAACGCGGACTCGGAAAGAAGGTCGGCGCGATTTCCCTGCCCGACGAGTTCCTCGACGCCGGGGCGCTCCCCACCCTCCACGACCGGTACGGGCTGTCGACCTCCAGCGTCGAAGCCCGCATCCTCGCCGAACTCTAGGAAAAGGCGGCACCATGTCTCTGCAGTCCGATCAGAGAAGACCCTCCCGTAGACTCACTGTCAACAGCCAGCGGTCGACTGTCTGCAGTGAGGCGCAGGTGACGTCTCCGACGAAAGGAGTCTCCACGATGGGGCAACCCGGCGCTCTCCTCGGACTGCAGAAGACAAACCTCCGCCAGCAAGCGGTGACGGCGCTGCGCACGGCCATCACCAGCGGCGAACTCCGCCCCCGCAGCGCCCTCGTCGAGACCGAGCTCTCCGAACGCCTCCAGATCAGCAGGGGCACCCTTCGGGAGGCACTGCGTCAGCTGCAGCAGGAAGGACTCGTGGTCACCGGCGCCCGGGGGCGCCTGTACGTGCGGCATCTCGACACCACCGAAATCAACGACATCTTCGCCGTCCGGGCCGCACTCGAGGGCCTCGCCGCGTCCATCGTCGCCATCAGCAGCGATCGCCCGAAGATCACCGCAGAACTCCGCGGCGCACTGGAGCTGATGAGCAAAGCCCCCAAGGACGAGACCCTCGACGATCGCATCGAGGCCGACCTCGACTTCCATCGCCTGCTGTGCCGGTCCGCGGGCAACGAGACCCTGCTGCACTCCTGGACGAACCTCGAAGGCTCGATCCGCATGTCCATCATGTACGCCGGCCGCGACCGCGCGGTCGGAAACATGGACGCCGACCGCCACTACGAGGTCGTCGACGCCATCGACACCGGCGACCCCCACACCGCAGCCGAAGCGGTACGCACCCACATGGCTTGGGCTGCAAGCAACCTCGTGGCATAAACCACCTCACCTGAGGCGTGGCGCGGTCCCGTGGTGGCCGAGTAGACGTCGAATCGCGCCGAGCGTCGACGACTGTGCGCGCCGGCCCAGCTCGGTGTCGACCATCGTGAACCCGTGAAATGCACGTCGATCAGGGTGCCGGTGCCCTCGGTGAACTGGGTGCCGACACTGATCCAGTCGTCGCCGCGGCGGACCGTCTCGACGCGCCCTCCGGCGCGGTCGGTCGATTCGAGGACCACGACGTCGGCGTTGGGTGCCACGGTGGTGGCGGCCAACAGCCCGGACATTCCGGCACCGATGACCACCCCGTCGTGGACGGCGTTCTCAGGGCTGCTTTCGGCTGTGTTCATACATGCGCGCCTGTCGTCTGCTGGCCGTTCGCGGCGTCGACGCGCTTGTTGTGGGCGTCGAACGCGTCGTAGGCGCGGTAGTAGGCGAACATCATCAAGCCCCAGGTGGCGAGGGCGAAGCTGTAGAACAGCGTGCGCTCGGCGTCGTCGCCGGGGATCTGGACGGTGTCGTAGATCACGACGACCACCAGACTGAGGAAGGTGGCGATCCCTGCCCACACCGCGGGCCCCCGCTCGCCGATCCGCCAGAGCTTGATGCTGAAGTCGATCAGGTAGCCGGTGGTGATCACGGTGGCCACGATGAAGAAGATCGCGGCGGGGACGGCATACGTCGAGTCCTGGTAACCCGTCAGGAGGGCGCCGACCACGATGCCGAACGCGAACGTGCCGATCTCGATCTTCAGGGACGGAGTGTAGCGGTGCGTGACCCGCATCAGACCCATCACCAGGATCAGGGTCATGCCGATGGACCGCGAGAAGGCGTCGAAGAACTCGGCGATGGTGTACTGCACGCTGTCGTGGCTGCCCTTGATCGCGGCGAACACGAGGAAGTTCGTGCACGAGGTGCCCATGACGAGCCACTCGAGCCCGAGCAGGTAGTTGTGGTGCTTGCGGATGAATTTGATGCCGTAGGCGAAGGCGGTGACGATCGCCCAGACACAGGCGATCATGAACAGGATTTCCCTCATGATTTCGTTCCTTCGGGTGCTTCTGGTTGCTCGGGGTGGATCAGTGGGTGAGTGCTGCGAGACGGTCGGAGGCGCGGTCGGCGAGCCAGCCCGCGTAGAGCGCCGGGCCGCTGACGAGGCTGGGCCAGTACCGCTTCCGGCCGTGCCAGATCGCCTCGAGGTCGGCGTGCCGGGGCGAGCCCGTGACGTGCCGCGCCAGGAGATCACCCACGTACTGTGCCTGGGCGAAGCCGTGGCCGTTGCACGCCTGCGAGTAGAGCACGTTGTCGGAGGCCTCGCCGGCCGCGGGCAGCCAGCTCGAGCTCATGGAGATCCAGCCGCCCCAGATGCTCTGGAAGCCCACATCACCCAGGCCCGGAAAGCGCTCCCGGAAGCCGCGGACCAGGTCGTCCGCCACGGCCTGCGACGGTGCGCGGTCGGGGAGGGGGTTGCGCCCGACCTCGACCCGGCGGGTGCCGAAGACGATCGTTCCGCGCGGGGTCACCCGATGGTTCTCGATGATCATGTGCAGCGAGACCATGGGCGCGCGGCTGGTCCAGCCGATCTCATCGAGGCGCTCGGGCGCGATCGGCTCCGTCTCCAACAGGCAGGTGTAGGTGGGCGTCGCGAGGTTCTTCGGGGCGATCGAGAGGGAGCCGGTGTCGGCGTTGGTCATCAGCAGTGCGCGCTTCGCCCGCACCGTGCCGCCGGGGGTGTCGACGGTGACCCCGTCCCCGGTGTCCGTCACATCGCGGGCGGGGGTGTACTCGTGCACGCGGACCCCGGCGACGATCGTCGCGGCTCGCAGGCCGAGCACGTACTCGCCGGGGTTCAGCGTGCCGCCGACGCCCTCCCGTATGCCGCCGAGGAAGCCCTCGGGCAGGCCGGCCTCGCGGCCGTCGACGAACTCCGCGTCGGCGCCGGACTCGACCAGGACCTTGACGATGCGTTGGGCGCGCCGCAGCTGGCCCTTGGTCAGGGCTGCCATGACGATCCCGGTCTTGACGTGCCCGCACTCGATGCCGTGCCGTTCGATCGATTCCTCGGTGAAGTGAACGGCGTTCTCCGCGTACTGGTACAGCGCGCGGCGGCGGTCCGGCTTGAGCAGGTAGTGCAGGAGTTCCGGATCGGCGGCGATCGAGTTGGTGATGTAACCGGCGTTGCGCCCACTGGCACCCCACCCCAACGTCTTCGCCTCGAGGAGCACCACGTCGGCGCCGCTCTCGGCGAGGCGGATCGCTGCTGCCATGCCGACGCCGCCACCGCCGACCACGACCACGTCACAGCGCGTGTCGCCGACCAGCCGTGGCTCGACGGTGGCCGGCGGCGCGGCCCACCCGGTGTCGTAGAGAACCTTCACTGCTGCGCCTCTTCCTTGGGGACGACGCCGGTGCCCCGGGCCCGGACGGCGACGAGGGGCGGGTCGAGCACCTGGGAGCGGCCGGTGTCGTCGGCCGCGCGGCAGACGACCCGCAGCTCGAAGTCGATGGTGCGGCTGCGGGTGCCCTTCTTGGCGAGGGTCGCCTGGGCCTCGACCACGTCGCCGCCGCGGGTCGGGGCCAGGAACTCGACGGACGAGTAGCCGGCGAAC
>JBCEBZ010000536.1:0-9637 GCA_039206675.1 Rhodococcus sp. (in: high G+C Gram-positive bacteria)
CCGCAGCCCCAAGAAGCTGGTGGTCGTCGAGGGCGGCGCCCACATGGACTTCTACGACGTGCCGAAGTACGTCGATCGCGCCGTGGCGGAGGCGACTCCGTTCTTCCGGAAGAACCTCGCACCCGAGGGGAACTGATTCACGTCCTCCCGCATCCCTGAACTTCGCAGGGCTGCGGGAGGCTTCGAGTCAGCGGTCCGCGCCGACGGCCTGCCTGTTGCGGCTGCGGTCCCGCTCCGGATTCACGATCACCACCGCGAACAGCGCCAGAACCGCACTGACAACACCGATCAACTGAAACGCCAACTGATACCCCGCCACCGGAGTGACAGCCGCGTCGAGGATGACACCGGTCGCCAACGGCCCGATCACACCACCCACCGACTGCAACGCAAGGAACACCCCCAAAGTCCCCGCCAACTGACGAGGCGGGCAGATCTCCGACATCGTGGCCGTGAAAAGCGGAAAAACCGCAATCGTCAGACCATACGCCACCGAAATCGCGGTCACCGTGAACATCCGCGACGGAATCGACGGCAACGCCACCAACAAGCCCCCGGCGATCACGATGCCGATCGCCGGCGCCACCACCCGAACCGCACGCACCGACCACCCCCGCGCCACCGCACGATCACTGAGGTACGAACCACCGATCAACGCCGCAAAACCGACGAAACTCGGAAACGCGAACATCCAGCCCGACTGCAACTGCGAATACCCCAGCCCCTGCTCGAAGTACGAAGGAAGCCACTGCAGAACCACACTGATCAAAATGTACGCCGGAATCACCGCCAGCAACCCACCCACAAACGTGCGAGACAGCACGATCCGACGCCACGGCACCGCCGGCTCGGTGGCGATGTCCGCCGCACCCGCCTTGCCCACCCCCAGATACGGACCCGGACGCCAGGAGACCAGCCACGGCACCACCCACAACGCGGACGCCGCGGCAAGCACCAGCACGGTAGCCCGCCAACCATGCGCATGCATCACGAACGCCAACGCCGGCACGACCGCAATCTTCGCGATCGTCGTACCCGAGGTGATCAGCGCCCCCGGAAGCCCCCGCCTGGCCGGCGCATGCCACGAATACGCGGCCGTGTGCTGCAGCGCCGACGCCGGACCCTCCGCCACCCCCAGCAACGTACGACTGATCAGAAGCGCCACGAACGTGGCCCACACGATCAACGGCAGCAGCACCACACTCCACAGGATCGCAATCAGCGCGATCGCCCACTTCAAAGCCAGCACCCGATTCAACGGACCGGCCAAAAACCCGCCGAGCGCATACGCGAGGAAGAAGATGCTGCCGGTCATCCCGATCTGGGTCGCCGACAGATGCAACTCCTCCCGCAGCGGCACCGTGATCAAGCCGAACACGGCCTTGTCGGCCGCACTGACGACATACAAGGCCACCAGCAGACCGGTCAACCCCCAAGCCCTGCGACGAGATTCGGGTCGACTGCGCTCACGCCGTGTCGACGCAGCGGGCATCGATGGTGCCGTTGAAGACATGTCCGAGGTTCCTCTCCGATATGTGCGGCTCAGCACTCGCCGCGGATGTGCAGCGCGTTCGAGACACGCTGCCCGTCAGGGATATTCGCCTCGAAGGCGGACCGGGCTCGTTAACCACCGGGGGCCCGCCGGCTGCTCGGTCGTTCCGTCAGGCGTGCGCCAGAACGGCTTCGGCCTGCGCGATGATGCCCTCGGCGGTCTTCACGTGGGCGATGTCGATGTGCTGGCCCTCGAAGTCGACGGCCGCACTACCTCCGGCCTCGGCCACCTTGAACGCCTCGATCATGCGGCGGCAGAAGTCGACCTGTTCGGGGGACGGCGTGAAGACGTCGTTGGCGATGGCGATGTGCGACGGGTGGATGCACACCATGCCGCGGTAGCCGAGCTGCCTGTTGTCCAGGCAGAACTGCCGGGCACCGTCGAGGTCCTTGATGTCCTGCCACACACCCGCAACCGGATGGTGCAGACCGGCCGCGCGGGCGGCCAGCACGATGCGGCTCCGGAGGTACAGCGTTTCCGCACCACCCGGGGTGAATTCGAATCCCAGTTCGCGCCCCACGTCCGCGCTCGGACCGGTGGCACCCAGCAGGCTGGAGATGCGCGGGCTGGCGGCGGCGATTTCCTCGCAATGCGCCATCGACACGGCCGTCTCGTAGCTCACGATGAGACCCACGCTGCCCGCCTCGAGGCCTTGCCGTGCCTCGATGTGCGACACCACCGCGTCGATGCGAACAAGTTCCTCGGCGTCGAACACCTTGGGCAGGAACAGGCCGGTCAGTCCCGGGCGAATCACCGCTTCGAGGTCGCTGCCCTGGATCCCGGTGACGAAGGCGTTCGGCCGCACCCACACGTCGGCGCGAACACCCTCGGCGTGCAAACGATCGATGGTGGCGGCGGCAATGCCACGCGCCTCGTCCTTGTCCGCGACGGGAACCGAGTCCTCCAGGTCGAGAATCAGGGCGTCGGCGCCGGAGGCCAGCCCCTTGTCGGCCCAGGACGGCTTGTGACCGGGCACGAACAGCATGGAACGGTACGGCTTCATGAAATCTCCTCGGTAGTGATCAGTGGGGTGTGGTTTGGTCAGGATTCGTCGGCGTAGAGGACGCCGGACGCGAGCAGTTCGTCGATCTTCTCCGCGGGGAGCACCTCGCCCGCCACGGCACGGGTGTCGGCGCCGACCCTGGGCGCGCGGCTGCCGCGGTCGGGGCGCTCGCCGTCGAAGGTCCACGGTGGCCGGATCAGGGCCAGACCGTCGGGCTGCCACTCGACCAGATTCAGATGCTCGACCTGCTCGTGTTCGAGATAGCCGGTCATCGACAGGACCGGCGCGAACGGCACGTCGGCCTCGGTGAGGACCTTCTCCCAGTGGTCCTTCGACTTCGTGGCGAACTCCGCCTCGACGATGGGCACCAACTCGAAGTAGTTCGACTCCCGCGGGCGGTACTCGGCGAACCGGGGGTCCTCGGCGAGGTCCACGCGGTCCATCGCGCGGCACAGCGACTGCCAGAACTTCTGCGAAGACGACAGGTGAACGGCCAGGTACTCGCCGGTCGAGGTCGGAACGCAGAAGTTCTGCGCCTGCGGATGCCTGCTCGTGCGGGCGGGGTCGTTGCCGAGCTCGAAGGACTGCGTGATGCCGTCGATGGTCAGTGCGCTGACGGCCTCCATGATCGACGTCTCCATCCGCTGCGGCAGGCCCGTCTTCAGCCGCCCGACGAGGGCCGCGAGGACGCCGGTGGCAGTGCTCAGACCGGTGACGAGGTCCGCACTCAGGCCACCGGCCAGCTGCGGATGGTCACCGTCGCTGAACAGTGAGTACAGGCCGCCGAAGGCGTGGCCGATCGTGTCGTAGGCGGGACGGTTGGCCAGCGGGCCGCCGGCACCGAAACCGGTGACGGACCCGTAGACGATGTCCGGACGCAGCGCGCGGCAGTCCTCGGGACCGAGCCCCATGGCCGCCACCTTGCCTGGCCGCAGATTCTCGAGCACCACGTCGAAGTGCGGCACCAGCGCCTTGACCAGCGCTACTCCCTCTTCCGACTTCAGGTCGACCGAGAGACTGCGCTTGCCCGTGTTGTACTGCCGGAAGTAGGGGCTGGCGTCGTTCTGATGGCGCCGGAAATCTTCCCCGACCACCGGGCGCTCGACCTTCACCACTTCGGCGCCGAGGGCACACAGCATCGACGTTCCGAACGGGAGCGCGATGTATCCCCCGATCTCGAGGATCCGAATACCGTCGAGCGGCTTGTGCTGCATGCTACCTCGCCTTCGTTTTGAGAAATATTATATATAGTTATCGGTGCGGTCAAGGTCCTCGCGATTGGGTACCCCATCGAGACGACTCCCAGTCCGATGGATCACGGCAGGGTCCTTCCGTGGAGCTATGCAACATTATATACTTTGCATGGTGCAGCTCACATACCGAGCAGAAGGCTCCACACGCCAGGCCGGACAGATCGAGCCCGCGCGATCCGGACCACTTCCACGACGTATCGAAACGAAGAAGGAGCGGCACCATGAGTGCGCAGACAGAGATCTGGCAGGGGCAGTACGACAAGCTGTTCATCGGCGGACGGTGGGTGCGGCCGACATCAGAACGCACCTTGCAGGTGATTTCCCCCGCTACCGAACAACTCGTCGCGCGCGTGCCGGAGGGCGTCGAGGGCGACATCGACGCAGCGGTGAACGCGGCTCGCGAGGCATTCGACAAGGGGCCCTGGCCCCGGATGGCGCTCGAAGAGCGGATCGCGGTCCTACGGAAACTCAGCGCGGAACTCGCCGTGCGCGAGGCCGACGCCGCCAGACTCGTCAGCGCCGAGATGGGATGCCCGATCACCCTGTCCACGAAGATGCAATCCATCGGACCGCGCCTGCTTCTCGACTCGTTCCTGGACCTCGCCCCCGCCTACCCGTGGACCGGCACGCGGTCGTCCGCAACCGGCAGCGCACTGGTGACCCGAGAGCCGGCCGGGGTCGTCGCAGGCATCGTGCCGTGGAACGCCCCGCTGCTCATCACCATGATCAAACTCGCCCCGGCGCTGCTGGCGGGCTGCACCATGGTCGTCAAACCCTCCCCGGAGACTCCGCTCGACGCGTACCTGCTCGCCGACATACTCGATACGATCGGCCTGCCGCCCGGCGTCGTGAACATCGTCCCTACTCAGCGCGAAGCCAGCGAATACCTCGTGCGGCACCACGGCATCGACAAGGTGTCCTTCACCGGATCGACGGCGGCGGGTCGGCGAATCGCCTCCCTCTGCGGCCAGGACCTGCGCCGGGTAACTCTGGAACTCGGCGGAAAATCCGCGGCGGTCCTGCTCGACGACGCCGACCTCGACGCCGCCGTCGCCGCCATCCGCGCCGTCTCGCTGCGCAACAGCGGCCAGGTGTGCAGCAACAAGACCCGAATCGTGGTGGCGCGCTCGCGGCGCAACGAACTCCACGACCGGCTCGTGGACCTGATCGAATCGATGCCCGTAGGCGACCCGTTCGACCCCGCCACCGAGATCGGCCCGATGGTCAGCGCCGATCAGCGGTCCCGAGTCGAGGGCTACATCGACGACGCCAAGGGATCCGGCGCCTCCCTGCTGGTGGGCGGCGGCCGTCCCGACGGTCTCGACCGCGGCTGGTACGTCGAGCCCACGATCTTCACCGACGTCGACCCCGCCGCGAGGATCGCGCAGGAGGAGATCTTCGGCCCGGTCCTCACGGTGCACACTTTCGACACCGAGGCCGAAGCGATCGACATCGCCAACAACTCGGAGTACGGCCTCAACGGATCGGTGTTCGCGGCCGACCCCGAGCACGCACTGGCGGTGGCCCGCCACATCCGGACCGGCACAGTCGAAGTCAACGGAAGCCCGGCAGGCTTCGGCGCCCCGATGGGCGGTTTCAAGAACAGCGGCATCGGCCGCGAAGCGGGCCTCGAGGGCTTCGACGCCTACGTCGAACTCAAGTCCTACGGAATCCCGGGCGACCTGCTCGGTTCCCTCTCCTGATCCAGATCTACCGAAAGGCAACACAAATGGGAACCATCCCCCCTGTCGAAGAAGCTGCCGCCCGGCTCGTCACGGATCTGACCTTCGACTCCATCCCCGCCGACGCGCTCGCCGGTGCGCGCCGCCTGATGCAGGACCAGCTCGCACTCCAGGTCGGCAGCGCGTCGCTGCCCTGGAGCCGGTCCGTCCTCGAACTGACCCGCGCCGCACACGTCCCCGGCACGTCACACGTCGCCGCCACGGGCGACGAGATGAGCGCCGCCGACGCCGCATTCGTCAACGCCACCTACGGCCACGGCTTCGAATACGACGACGCCCACCGAGCCAGCTCTTCGCACCCGGGCAGCTGCGTCGTGTCGGCGGCGCTCGCGGTCGGTGAGGAACTGGGCGCCACGATGCGCGAGGTGATCACCGGTATCGTCGCCGGCTACGAGGTGTACACCCGCATCGGCAACCTCGCCGCCCCCGAACTGCTCGAACGTGGCTTCCACCCACACGGGCTGCTGTCGAACTTCGGTGCGGCCGCCGTCGTCGCGAAGATGCGCGGCTTCGACGTCGAGACGACGGTCCACGCCCTTGCCATCGCTCTCAGCCACGCCTCCGGCACCACCGAGTACACGTCGTCGGGCGGCTCGATCAAGCGCGTCCACTCCGGTATCGGCACCCGGAACGGCATCCGCGCCGCCGAGATGGCCGCCGCCGGAATCACCGGTCCGACAACCTTCCTCACCGGCGGAAAAGGCTTCTACCGCACATTCGTCGGCCGCCCCGTCGCAGACGACGCCGCGGCCACGTTCTCCCTCGACAACACGTTCGAGATCACCCGGGTGTGGGTCAAGCCCTACTGCTGCTGCGGCATCAACCACGCCTACGTCGACGGCGCCCGCCATCTCACCGCCCGCGCCGCGGACGTCGACTCGGTGTTGCTGGGCATCCAGACCGGCGGCGACGTGGTGATCGGCAACAAGAACGCCAACGCCTACGCACCGAAGATCATCGAGCACCTGCAGTACAGCCTGCCGTTCCAGTTCTCGCTGTCGATGCTCGGCAGGGGCAACGGCTTCTCGACCCACAACGAGTACATGGCCGGCCGCCTCGACATCGGACCCGGCAGCGATGTCGCCGCCCTCGCCCAGAAGGTGAAGATCGAGGTCAAGCCCGAACTCGACACCGCCTACCCCGGCCGCTGGGTCGGCGACATCACCGTCACCTACACCGACGGCTCCACCGAGAGCCTGTTCGTCGACAACCCGACGGGCACGGCCGAGAACCCGATGTCCCAGGAAGACATGGACGCGAAGTTCCACGACGTCACCTCGGCCTCGCTCGGCGCCGCACGCAGCGGTGCCCTGCTGCGAGCCATCCAGAGCGGTGACCTCGACCAACCCGCGTCCGACTTCGCGGCGCTGCTGAAGGTCTGAATATCCGCCGGCCGCCGGCCCGACCGGGCCGGCGGTCCATGACGAGAAAGAGAGCTGATGGACGTCCAGACCACGGCCCGGCCGAGCCCCGTCGAATTCACGGGATCCGGTGGGGTCCGTCTCGCCGGTGATCGGTGGGAGACCGACGCTCGGCTGACCGATTCCACCGAGGACACCGTCCTCCTCCTCCACGGCGGCGGCCAGACCCGGCACTCGTGGGATCGCACGGCGGCACGGCTGGCCGAGGGTGGCCGGCGTGCGGTCACGCTCGACGCACGGGGGCACGGCGACAGCGAGTGGGCCACCGAGTACTCGGCCGAGCTTTTCGCGGCCGACCTCGCGGCCGTTCTCGCGGACCTCGGCGGCCGTGTCGTCGTCGTGGGAGCCTCGCTGGGCGGCCGGACGGGCATCATCGTGGCCGGCGAACGCCCTCGCTCCCTCGCGGGGTTGGTACTGGTCGACATCACTCATCGAATCGACCGCGCGGGCCAGCGCAAGGTCCGCGACTTCCTGGGCGCAGCCCCGAACGGGTTCGCCTCACTCGACGACGCCTCCGCGGCCATCGACACCTTCCGCGGGAAGCCGCCCCGGCGCCGGCGCAGCGACGGGTTGCGCAAGAACCTGCGTCTGCGCGACGACGGTCGCTGGTACTGGCACTGGGACCCGGACTTCGTCGGCTACGCGGACAACCGCGGCAACTCCGACGAACGGCATCTCGCCGCCCTGGCCACTCGGATCACCGTTCCTACCTTGATAGTTCACGGGACCCGATCGGAGATCGTCTCGCGCGAGGCGGTCGACGAGATGCTCGCCCTGGTGCCGGACTCCGAGGCCGTCGAAGTGGACGCGGGGCACATGATCGCCGGCGACGACAACGAGGCTTTCACGGTGCACCTCGAAAGTTTCCTCGATCGCGCTCTTCCGCCGCGCTGAACCCGCAGGCCCGGCCCATCATTGTGGTCGACGATGGGCCGGGGTTGTCACTTCGTGCCCGGGAGCATCACGGCGACCATTGTCACGGGCCTGTCCGTGCGATTGCTCCACGCATGTTTGATGCCCCGGTTGATCACCGTGTCACCCGGCCTGAGCAGGGTCTCACCCGTCTCGTAGATCGCATAGATCTCGCCGTCGATGATCGTCGCGATATCGACGGTCTCGGTGGCATGCAGGCCGACGATCTCGTCGCTGTCCGCCTTGGCGTCCTCACCGTGCAGGTTTCCGATAGAAGCCGCGTAGACGGCCGGATCGATCTCGCTGTCGGGTGGAAAGGTCGCCAGCCGGACGACGAGCCCACTGGCCGGCGGCTCGAGCACCACCTCACGCTCGAGTGTGTCGTCATCGGTGAAAACGGCGGGCAATGAATCGACCCTCCACACGTCGTTCACTGCGAAGGCCGGCAGCGCCACCCGAGTAGCGGTGGTCTCGTCCACGACGATCCCCGATCGACCGTCCGCGTCCACTCCGGCGATCACGCGCCGTGCAGTCTTCTCCAGGTGTTCACCACTCATCACTGTCCCTTTCATTCGATCACGCCGTCACCCATCATGTGATGCGCGTCTCATCGCCACAGTATCATATATAATATGTTCCTATCTCTGGGTGGCGCGAAGCCACGGGGCGGCGACGTGACACCGCGGCGTTTCGACACGGCAGCATTTCGACACGACGGCTTTTCGACACGGCGGGTGCCCCGCATCCCAGTGGGGGGCTCGGATGCGGGGCGTCTGTGGGGATGGAGTTGTGTTGCGGCGCTGGGCCGGTCACGCCGCGGCGGGGCCTGCCCGTCGGTTGTGCGCGGGCAGTGGTTCGCGGAAGGGATCGACACTCGGCGGGGGAATGAACCAGGGGTGCCGGTCGGAGCCGATCTGGACCTCCCACCCCTCGTGGTGAATGATCCGGTGGTGGGCACCGCACAGTAGGACGAGGTTGTCCATGTCGGTGAGACCACCGTTGACCCAGTGCACGCAATGGTGGCCCTCACACCACGCCGGCGGCGCCCCGCAGCCGGGGAACGCGCATCCTCCGTCACGTACCGCCAGCGCTCGGCGCTGCTTGCGGGTGGCTGTCCGGCTGGTGATCCCGACGTCGAGGGGTGCGCCGTGATCGTCGAGGATCACCGTGCTCACCTGAGCATCACACGACAGATACCGGGCGGCGGTGATCGTCAGCGGCCCCATCCACGCCGCCCACGCGACGCCCGTTTCCGCCAGCACCGCCGCCCAGTCCTCCGGGGAAGCGGGCCGGTCGCCACCGGTGGAGCCGGCGGGGCCAGTATGGCCAGTGGGGCCGGTGCCTGAAGCGTGCGTGCCGGTGCCGTCCGCGCCGCCCGTGCGGTCGTCGCCGCGGGTGTCGATCAGGTCCCGTGCCCGCACCTGCACGCTGATGTGCGGTCGTTCGCCGGCCTCGGTGCCGTTCAGTCCCGCCGCGAGGTAGCGCCGCAGCAGTTCGGTGAACGCGTCGGCCCGCCGCCGTCCGGGGGTGCGGGCGTCCCGGGTCCCATCCGCGGCCGGTCGTGGTGCGGCCAGCTTCGACAACGCGGTCAGCAGCATCTCGCCTGTCACCGCATCCAGATCGCCCTTGACCGACACCCTTCCGTTCAGGGTTGTCGACGCGTGCAGTTCATTGCGGTCGAGATCTTCGCTCGCGGGGTGCTCGTCGCTTTCGAAAATCCGCTCCACCTTCGCGATACCTTCCCGGATCAGGTC
>JBCEBZ010000537.1:0-9582 GCA_039206675.1 Rhodococcus sp. (in: high G+C Gram-positive bacteria)
TGCGCGAGGCGGGCAAGCAGATCAAGGACCACACGCTGCGCCATCTCGACCGCTATCTGGTCCAGTTGGAGAGGCGGTGACGGCGGCGGGCGGTACGGTCCACTGGGCCGCCGACGCCGACGAGGCGAACCGGATCGTCACCGACCTCGTCCGGGCCACCGGCTCCGACGAGGTCGTGAAGGTCAAGTCGATGGCCACGCAGGAGACGGGCCTCAACGAGCATCTCGAGGAGAACGGGATCGCGCGCATCGAGACCGACCTCGCCGAACTCATCGTCCAACTCGGCGAGGACAAACCGAGCCACATCCTCGTCCCCGCCATCCACCGCAACCGCGCCGAGATCCGGGAGATCTTCCTCAACGCGATGCCGGGCATCGACAAGGACATCACCGACGACCCCCGGGCGCTGGCGATGGCTGCGCGGGCACACCTGCGCCGAAAGTTCCTGTCCGCCAAGGTCGCGATCAGCGGCGCGAACTTCGGGGTCGCGGAGACCGGGACCCTGGCGGTGGTGGAGTCGGAGGGCAACGGACGGATGTGCCTGACCCTCCCCGACACCCTCATCACGTTGATGGGCATCGAGAAACTGGTGCCGTCGTTCACCGACCTGGAGGTGTTCATGCAACTGCTGCCGCGGTCGTCCACCGCCGAACGGATGAACCCGTACACGTCCATGTGGACGGGGGTGCATCCCGGCGACGGCCCGCAGAACTTTCACGTCGTCCTCCTCGACAACGGTCGCACCAACGTCCTCGCGGACGAGACCGGGCGGTCCGCGCTGCACTGCATCCGCTGCAGCGCCTGCCTCAACGTGTGCCCGGTGTACGAGCGGGCGGGCGGGCACGCGTACGGGTCGGTTTACCCCGGGCCGATCGGCGCGATCCTCAGCCCGCAACTCACCGGGACCACCGGTCACGACGACCCGAACGCCTCCCTGCCCTACGCCTCCACCCTGTGCGGCGCGTGCTTCGACGCCTGCCCGGTGCGCATCGACATCCCCGGCATTCTCGTACACCTGCGCGCGGAACAGGTCGACTCCGAGCGGCACGGTCTGCCCGGCGGCCAGGACCTGGCGATGAAGGCCGCCGGCTTCGTGATGGGGTCGGAGACACGGTTCGCCGCCGCCGAGACAGCGGCCAAGATCGGCCGGGTGCTGGGCGGAAAGAAGGGACGCATCACGGCGCTGCCGTACCCGGGATCGAAATGGACCGCGAGCCGCGACCTGCCCGCCCCGCCGAAGGAAACGTTCCGGCAATGGTGGGCCCGCACCCACGAGGACGGTGAGAAGTGAACGCCCGCACCGAGATCCTGAGCCGCATCCGCCACGCGATCGGCGACACCCCGGCGAGCCCACCCGTACCCCGCGACTACCACCGCGAGCCCGCGTCCGGTCCCGGAGACGTCGAGTTGTTCGCCCACACCGTCGACGACTACCGCGCGCAGGTCCACCGCGCCGACGAGAGCACCGTCGCCGAGATCGTCACCGGACTCATCGAGGAAGGGAAGCGGGCCGTCGTCCCACCGGACCTGCCGCAGTCGTGGCGGCCCCGACGTGATGTCGTCGTCGACGGCGCACCCGCCGAACTGTCGACGGTCGAACTCGACGCACTCGACGTCGTGGTCACCGGCTGCACCCTCGGGATCGCCGCGACCGGAACCATCGTGCTCGACGGCGGACCGGGTCAGGGGCGGCGGGCGCTGACCCTGGTCCCGGATCACCACATCTGCATCGTGCGCACCGACCAGATCGTCGACACCGTGCCGCAGGCGTTCCAGACCCTCGATCCGACCAAGCCGCTGACGTTCATCAGCGGCCCCAGCGCCACCAGCGACATCGAACTCAACCGCGTCGAGGGCGTGCACGGCCCCCGGACGCTGGACGTCGTCATCGTGCGCTGACGCGCCCGTGCGTGGTTAGCGAGTCCAGAGACTCCTTAACCACTCACGGGGCGCGGAGCGCCCTCGCGGCGAGATCGGCGGTGGCGCGGACGATCTCCGGGCCGCCGAACATCACGTCGTCGTTGTGCCCCGCGCCGGTCAGCACGACGGTGTCGACGTCGCCGAGCGCCGCTTCGGCCACGCGGGCGCTCTGCTGCGGCGGGACGACGGTGTCCGCCGTCCCGTAGACCACGGTGACGGGCACGTCGATGCGTGCGACGAACTCGGCGACGGGAAAACGGTCGCGCAGCAGCAGCCCGACCGGCAGGAACGGGTAGTGATGCCGGCCGACGGCGGCGAGGTCGACGAACGGCGACCGGAGCAGCAGGCCCGCGGGCGGGTGCTCGGTGGCGAGTTCGGTGACGACGCCGGTGCCGAGGCTTTCCCCGAAGTAGAGCAGCCGATCCGGCGGCACACGCCGCTCGTCGACCAGGTACCGGCGGGCCGCCCGGACGTCGAGGGCCAGCCCCTCCTCGCTGGGGTGACCGGGGTTGCCGCCGTACCCGCGGTAGTCGAAGAGCAGCGTGGCGAAGCCCGCGGCGGCGAGGTCGGAGGCCAGCAGTGCCCGGTCCGCCCGGTTGCCGGCGTTCCCGGCGGCCACGAGGACGGTCATGCGCGGCTCCCCGACCGCGGGCGGGACGTACCAGGCGCCGAGTTCGAGGCCGTCCGACGTGGTCAACGTGACATCCTCCGCCCCGGCGATCAGCCGGCCGGCGGGCGGCACCGGCCTCGTGTCGGGGTAGTAGATCAGCCGTCGCTGCAGCACCCACGCGGCGGCGATCAGCAGGGCCACCACCGCGACCGCGATCAGCGCGACGCGGATCATCGCCGGATCGGCGCGCCGGTCCACTCCAGCAACTCGGCCACGGGCAGGGTGTTGATCACGTCCGTCGGCTCGACTCCGCGTTCGGCGGCGCGCTCGCAGGCGTAGCCCTGCCAGGCGAGGTGCCCGGTGGTGTGCGCGTCGGTGTCGATGGAGAACTTGCAGCCGCTGTTCAATGCGAGGTCGATCAGCCGGCCCGGCGGGTCGCGACGCTCGGGGCGGGAGTTGATCTCCACCGCGGTGCCGTACTCGCGGCACGCGTCGAACACGCGTTCCGCATCGAACTTCGATTCGGCCCGTGGTCCCCGCACTCCCTCGACGAGACGGCCGGTGCAGTGCCCGAGCACGTCGACGTGCGGAGACTTGACGGCCTGCAGCATCCGCTTGGTCGTCGTCGCCCGGTCGGTGTCCAGGTGCGAGTGCATGCTCGCGACCACGATGTCCAGGTCGGCGAGCAGGTCGGCGTCCTGGTCGAGGGAGCCGTCGTCGAGGATGTCGACCTCGATTCCGGTGAGCACCCGGAACGGCGCGAGCTCGACGTTCAGTTCGGCGACCAGGTTCAGTTGCACGAGCAGTTGCTCCGACGACAGCCCGTTCGCGACCGTCAGCCGCGGCGAGTGGTCGGTGATCGCGCAGTACTCGTGCCCCAGCGCGGCCGCGCGCCGCATCATCTCCCGGAGCGGGCACCGGCCGTCCGACCAGTCCGAATGCGTGTGCAGGTCGCCGCGGAGGGCCTCGAGCAGTTCCGTTCCGCCGAGCCCGATCGGCTCCGCGGAACCGCGCAGATACGTCAGGTACAGCGGCACCGAATCGGCGCACTCACGGATGATCGCGGCCGCCTCGGTGCCGATGTCGGGCAGATACACCCAGCCGTTCGCCGCCAGGGCTTCCCGCTCCTCGGCGGTCGAGTACTCGATCACATCGGCCGCCCGGCGGAAGGCGCCGATTCTGGGTCCCTCGTCGCGCGAACGTTCGAGCCAGAACGCAATTTCCCGCAGCGCATCCACGGCGTCCATCTATCCATCGTGCACGCCGGTCGGGCTGCTGGCTAGACGCAATTTCTGCCAGAACTTAGGGTCACCTCGTTGTCCGCACGTTCATGCGAACGTTCCCTTCGTCTCGCTTACGACTTCTACGGTGCCGAAGTTGTCCGCATTCGAATCGGGAGCCACGGTGAGCCTGAAACCCCTCGCACTGTTCGTCAACCATGACGGCGCGTCCTCGCGCGCTTCCGTCACCTGCCAGTACAAGTGCGGAAACGCATGCTCCCACGACGTGCCCAACACCTCGCGCGGCGAGTACTTCCGTGACATCGCCCGCACCGCCCTGTCGCGTCGCGGGATGCTGCGCGGGACGGGGATGGCCGTCCTCGCCGTCGGCGCGGGCGGTGCCCTGGCGGCCTGCTCGGACGACTCCGGCAGCGGAAGCGGCACCGGCACCGGTGGCTCGGACGGCGCCGCACCGGCGGGAACGAACTTCGGTGCCGTCGCCCCCAACACCGAGGACGCCGTCGTCGTCCCCGAGGGGTACGAGCAGGCCGTCGTGATCCGCTGGGGCGACCCGGTGCTGCCGGGGGCGCCCGCATTCGACTTCGACAACCAGACCGCCCAGGCGCAGGCGCAGCAGTTCGGGTTCAACAACGACTTCGCCGGACTGCTGCCGGTCGAGGGGCAGCCGAACACCTTCCTGCTGGTGGTCAACCACGAGTACACCACCGAGCCGTTCATGTTCACGGGCTACGACGCCGACAACCCGTCGCCGGAGCAGTTCCAGACGGCGCTCGCCGCCCACGGACTGTCCGTGGTGCAGGTGAAGGGTGAATCCGGCTCGGGCGCGCTCACTCCCGACTTCGGTCCGTACAACCGGCGCATCACGGCGACGACGGAATTTTTCGTCACCGGCCCCGCCGCGGGCAGCGACTTCCTGAAGACGTCCGCAGACCCGACGGGCACGAAGGTGCTCGGCACGCTCAACAACTGCTCGGGTGGCGTCACCCCGTGGGGCACGGTGCTGTCGGGGGAGGAGAACTTCAACCAGTACTTCGCGAACGCCGAACTGGTCACCGACCCCACGGTCGCCGCGCGGCTGAAGCGGTACGGCGTGGAAGGCGCTGCGTCCGAGCGTAAGTGGGAGCGTTTCGACAAGCGGTTCGACCTCGCCCAGGAGCCGAACGAGGTCAACCGCTTCGGCTACGTCGTCGAGGTCAACCCGTGGGACGCGACGTCCGCACCCGTCAAGCACACGGCTCTGGGCCGGTTCAAGCACGAGGCCGCCACCATCCACGTCACCGGCGACGGCACCGTCGTGGCGTACAGCGGCGACGACGAACGCTTCGACTACATGTACAAGTTCGTCTCCAGCCGCAAGGCGATGGACGGCAACAGCCAGGCCGCTGTGCGTCACAACATGACGCTGCTCGACGCGGGCACGCTGTACGTCGCGAAGTTCAGCGGCAACTCCGCGGACCAGATCGACGGGTCGGGGACGCTGCCGTCCAGCGGCACGTTCGACGGCACCGGTGAATGGATCCCGCTGCTGCGCACCGGTGAGGACGGCAGGGGGGAGTCGCTCGTCGACGGCATGAGCGCCGAGGAGGTGGCGGTGTTCACCCGTCAGGCCGGCGACAAGGTCGGCGCCACCAAGATGGACCGCCCCGAGGACTTCGAGCCCAGCCCGACCACCGGCAAGGTGTACGTGGCCCTGACCAACAACACCAAGCGCGGCGTCGACGGCGCGGCCGCCGCCGACGAGGCCAACCCGCGGAACAACAACAAGAACGGCCAGGTCCTCGAACTCACCGACGACCACGCCGGCACCGCGTTCACCTGGAACCTGCTGCTCGTGTGCGGCGACCCGACGGCGGCCGACACCTACTTCGGCGGGTTCGACAAGGAGAGCGTCAGCCCGATCTCCTGCCCCGACAACCTGGCGTTCGACCCGCACGGCAACCTGTGGATCTCCACCGACGGCAACGCCCTGAAGTCGAACGACGGCCTGTTCAGCGTCGTCCTCGACGGCCCGAACCGCGGGGAGACCAAGCAGTTCCTCACCGTGCCCAAGGGCGCCGAGACGTGCGGTCCGATCGTCAGCGAGGACCGGGTCACCGTGTGCGTGCAGCACCCGGGTGAACTGGACGACGCGAGCGCCGACAACCCGGCGTCGCACTGGCCCGACGGCGGCGACACGCAGCCGCGTCCCGCCGTCGTGGCGGTGTGGAAGTCGGGCGGCCGGATCGGCGTCTGACCCCAGGTGAGCGGCAAAGTGTGCCCCGGCACGCTTTGCCGCTCACATGGGGGGACGGCCCAGCAGCGACTCGAACACGGCGTTGCCCGCGACGAAGCCGTGCCGGTCGTAGAACTCGAACATCGCGGACAGCCGGACACGACCATCCTCGGACAGCGACTGCCCGTGCCGCGACATCCACTCGTCCACAGAGACCTGCTTCACCGACACCGGCGCATCCGCCCGCTCGCACAGATCCCGCACGCTGAGGGCCTGCGGGCCGCCGAGTTCGTAGGTGGCCCCGTGGTGGATGTCCGGACCCTCCACCAGCACCCGCGCGGCCACCTCCGCGACGTCCGCGAGGCGGACGAACGAGAACCGGGCATCGGGGCTGTACGGCACCTCGATCGCGGTGGCCGTCCCGTCCAGCACCGCCGCGAAGTTCTCCGCGTACGCGCACGGCTGCAGAACCGTCCACCGCAGTCCGGACGTCCGCACCAGGTCCTCGCACCGCGCCTTGTCGACGTGATGCGGCATCGCCGGGGTGTACGGCCACGCGACGGAGTGGTAGACGAAGTGCTCGACCCCGGCGGCGGCCGCGAGTACCCGTCGCACGAGGGCCGGTTCGTCGGGATGCACGTTGGGGGCGATGACGTACACACCCGTGCACCCCGACAGTGCCTCATCCAGTCCCGCACCCGTGTCGAGGTCGACGGCGACATCGCCGGGACGCCGGGCGGTGTGCACCACCCGGCGTACGTCGGCGAGCCCCTCGAGCGCCGCGACGACGGCGGCTCCGGTCTTCCCCGCGGCACCGACGACGGCGATGTCGGCGCCGCGGGAGAGGAACTCGGTCATCGGATCACCGGTCGATGAAGTCGAATTCGGCGAACTTCGCACCGCCGGAGAGCCGTTCGTAGCCGGGACCGCGGTCGAAGAACGGCTCGTCCAGGCCGCGGTCGGTGCGCATCTGCTCGCGCAGCGCCTCGGTGGCGTCGACGTCCGCGACCGGTTCCTCCGTCGACGACGCCAGCACGACACCGTAGTCCAGACGCGCACCCTCGGCGGACACCTTGCCCCACAGCACGTCCCGGACGACTTCCTCCACCGGACGGTCGAGCGGGTCGCCCCAGCCGCCGCCACCGGTCGTGCGGATGCGCACCACCTCGCCGGCCTTGATCGGTTCGGCGTCGGTCAGCGCGTCGAACTCGCGCTCGTTCGGGCCGCCCGGGTCGAGGACCACGGAGAAGGGCCGTCCGGCCTTGCCGCCCTTGACTCCCCAGCAGGAGAGGATGGAGCGGTCGGCGATGGACATGAAGTTCGCGTCCTTGAGCATCCGGATGTGCTTCTCGTAGCCGAGGCCGCCGCGGTAGCGCCCGGCGCCGCCGGAGTCCTTCGCCAGGCCCAGCTTTTCGACGATGAACGGGAACCGGCTCTCGGTGAACTCGGTCGGCAGGTTCCGGGAGTCGGGTACGACGTGGATGGTGTCCTCCCCGTCCGCGTAGTGCCGGCCGCCGGAGCCGCCGCCGAGCACCTCCCGCATCAGGTACGAGTGCCCGTCGAAGTCCTCGCCGTACACCCCGGTGTAGCGGATCGTCTCCTGGTCGGCGGGCATGTTGCCGTCGACGGCCTTCGCGACGACACCGGCGAGGACGCCGAGCAGACGCAGGATCACGAACGTCCGGGCGTTGGTGGGCGCCGGGAAGATCGGGGTGATCAGCGTGCCCTTCTCCGGGAACTTCATCTCGATCAGCGGCACGACGCCCTCGTTGACGTCGAGTTCCGCCATCCGCTCGGGACTGTCGGCGAGGTTGCGCAGGATCGGCGCGAGCCACTTGATGAGGAAGTTGCCGTCGGCGTAGTCACCGCAGTGGTTGATGGGACCCTTGGCCTGCGGTCCGGTGCCGTTGAAGTCGAGGATGAGGCGTTCGCCGCCCTCGTCCTCCGGGCCGGTCTTGGTGAGCGTGATCCGCTGCCGGTGCAGCATGGGCTCGTCGACGCCGTCGTGTTCGGCGTAGTCCTCCCACGTGTATTCGCCCTTCGGGATCTTGCTGAGGATCTCCCGACGGTACGTCTCGGTGGTCGCGTCCATCATCGCGTCGAAGCAGGCCTCGACGGTGTCGCAGCCGTACCGCTCGAACAGTTCGGTGAGGCGGCGGGCGCCCATGAGGCAGGCCGAGCATTCGGCGTCGAGGTCGGCGGCCAGCGCGTCGGGCATCCGCGAGTTGCGGGTCATGATGCGCAGCGCGGCCTCGTTGGGCACACCCTGATCCCACAGCTTGATCGGCGGGACCATCAGTCCCTCCTCGTACACCGTCGTCGCGCCGGACGGCATCGAGCCCGGGCAGCAGCCGCCGATGTCGTCGTGGTGGCCGAACGCCTGCACGAACGCGACGACGGACGGTTCCGTGTCGCCGGGCCGGGTCGCGAACACCGGGACGGTGACGCAGAGGTCGGGGAGGTGGCCGATACCGCCTTCGGACAGGTAGACGTCGTTGTGGAAGTAGACGTCGCCGGGCTTCATCGTGTCGAGCGGGAAGTCGCGTGCCACCGGGTGCACCAGCGCCGAATACGAACGGCCCGTGAGCTTCCGGAGGTTGCGGTCGTGGATGCCGGCGCGGAAGTCGTGCGCGTCGCGGATCATCGGGGAGCGGGAGGTCCGCGAGATCGACGTCTCGACCTCCATCTCGACGCTGGCGAGGTAGCCGGCGACGATCTCGACCAGCACGGGGTCGGGCGTGGTTCCGTCGGCCGGTGTCAGCCGGTAGGGCTTGACCGCCTGCACTGCAACGGGTTCGAGGGTGGCGGTCATCGGTTCGCTCCGTTCGAGTCGGCGATCTTGGTGATGCGGATGTTTCCGAAGGTGTCGATCCGTGCCTGGAAACCGGGGTGCACGGGGATGGTGGAGCTGAATTCCTCGATCACCGCGGGGCCCTCGAGCACGTCGCCGGCGCCGAGGCGGGCCCGGTCGTAGACCTGGGTGGTGACCCATTCGTCGAAGTACGCCGGACGGGTGCCGGTCACCGCGGACTCGGCGCCGGTTCCGGCCGCGATCTCGTTGAGCGTCGGGCGCTTGATCGGGCCGATGCCGCTGACGCGCAGGTTGACCCACTCGACGTGCTGGTGCGGGTCGCCGCGGAAGTCGTAGCCGTACAGCTCCTGGTGCGCCTGGTGGAACCGCTCCGCGGCCTCGTCCATCAGCTCCTGGGTGACGGGACCGTCACCGACGGGCACGCGGACCTCGAACGCCTGGCCGAGGTAGCGCAGGTCTGCCGAGCGGGCGTACTTGCGCTCCGACTCGCCGAACCCCTCGTCGGCGAGTGCGCGTTCCGCCTCGGCGGCGAGCGCGTCCAGCCCCGACTGCAGGTCGGCGATCTCGAGGCGGTCGTGCCTGCAGACGTGGGTCTGCACGTAGTCGTTGCGGACGTCGACCGTGAGCAGGCCGAACGCGGACACGTTGCCCGGGTTGAGCGGGACGAGAACGTCCTTGAGCCCGAGGATGTCGACGAGCCGGCAGGCGAGCAGCGACCCGGAACCGCCGAACGTGACGAGGGTGAAGTCGCGGACGTCGAGGCCGCGCTTGACCGTGACCTGGCGCA
>JBCEBZ010000538.1:0-9552 GCA_039206675.1 Rhodococcus sp. (in: high G+C Gram-positive bacteria)
GTGGCGCTATCGACGTCGCTGATCGCCGGCTATCTCGTCGAGGAGTTCGCTGACGGATTCGCCGCCGTCGGCCAGTATGCGGGGCAGACCGCACTCGGCGCAGGTCGCGGCGACGGGGATGAGGACCTGTTTCGCGTCGGTGATCCTGCCCGCGGCGGCCAGGCTCCGCACGTACAGCACCCTGGCCTCGAGGAGGGCCCGCGGTCGCCGGGCGGCTTCGAGAGTCCGCACCACCGTCTCCATCCAGGCGCAGGCGCGATCATCGGTCCCGGCCGCCAGGAGAAGCCGGATCTGGGAGTCTTCGTCGATTTCGGTCGTCCGAGTGCTGATCCCGTTCGGCTTCCGTTCTGATGGTGATCGCTGCTGGATGCGGGCGCGGAATTCCATGCCCGGGTCCAGTCCGCAGCGAATCCGTTCGTTGTCGATCCGCGCAGCCAGCCGTGGCAGTGACAATGTCCGGGCCGTGGCGGCGCCCTCGTCCAACCGCTGAGCGGCCGCGGCCAAGTCCCCGCGCAGGGCCTTGATCCGGGCCCCGGTACCGTAACTGGCGAGCATGAAATCCACGACGCCGCCCTCGGCGCCGAGGCGGTAACTGGCGTCGAGCAGGTGCTCGGCCTCATCGATCATGCCCTGCTGGTACAGCAGGTCGCCGAGCAGAGCCCCGGACAGCTGCGCCGCGTAGGAGTGGACACCGACGGAGGCGACGGCGAGGTCCCAGGCGGCCCGGAAATGGCCCTCGGCGGCGGTGATGTCGAGGAGTTCGTGGGCGGCGACACCGGCGAAACAGTGCCCGATCATCCCGAAGTGCGGGCCGTGGGCCTGCTGGTGGAAAACCCGCGCCCAGTCCTGCTGTCGGCGGGCGGCATCGAAGTCGAAGGCACAGATGTCGGCGAAAGAGGTGACGTCGGCGGCGGCGGCGACGACGAACGGCGGCAGGGTGTCCGATCGCCTCAGGCATTCGCGGACCTGCTCACCGACTTCGTCGATGGCATCGGCATGGCACCGGCCGACGTCGGCAATGACCGCCGCCTCCACCCGCAGATCGGCCGCCTGCGCTTCGGTCGGAGTGTGGGCGCCGAGGGCGGCCTCGACGAGCGCCAGAGCGGTCCGCATCGGCTCTAGCCGATGCAGCAGGACGTTGGCCCACGCCACGATCAGCTGCAGCCGGGCGCGACTCTGCGCGGGCGGTGCGGGCAGTTTCGCGACCAGCGCGAGAACCGTTCCCATCTTCGAACTTTCGATCAGACTCATCGCGTGCGACTCGACCAGGTCCACGGCACGGTCGTCGTCGCCGGCGGCCAGGGCATGATCTACTGCCTCACCGAGCGCGTCGTGGTCGGCGAACCAGTCCGACGCTCTCCGGTGCAACCGTGCGAGCTGCTCGGGTGCGTCGCGCTCCAGCCGGCGACGGAGAAAGTCGGCGAACAGGTGGTGATAGCGGAACCAGTCCCGGTCGTCGTCGAGGCTGCGCAGGAACAGATCCCGCTCTTCGACGTCCTCGAGCAGGGCCTGCCCGCGGGGCGTGTCTGCGAGGACTCCCGCGAGGTCGCCGCAGATTCGTTCCGGAATGGAGGTGGCCATGAGGAAGTCGAGAAGTTCGGGTTCGAGTGCGCTCAGCACATTCTCGGCCAGGAATTCGCCGATCGCATGATGTCGCCCCGACAGGTGGGCGATCAGTTCTCCCGCATCGGGCCGATCGCGGAGCGACAGGGACGCGAGCTGCAGAGCGGCGACCCACCCGTCGGTGGACCGGGTCAGCGAGGCCAGTTCGGATTCGGCCAGCGCGAGTCCGTTCACGTCGACGAGAAGGCGGGTGGATTCGTCGAGGTCGAAACGCAGGTCCGTGGCGGTGACCTCGACCAGTTCGTCGCGAACTTTCATTCGGCTGAGCGGCAGCCCTGATCGGGTCCGGCTGGTGACGATGAGCTGGAGGTGATGACAGCCGTTGTCGAGCAGGTAGCCCAGGGCGGCGACGGTCGCGGAATCGGAAACCCGGTGCCAGTCGTCGATCACGACCGCCACCGGGATCCCGCGGTCGTGGACCTCGTCGACCAGCGAGGTCAGCACGTACCGGTCGGCGTCGGCGCCGCGGTCCTCGAGTACCTGACCGAGATCATTGCCCAGAGCAGGCTCCGCACGCCGGATCGCCTCGATCAGATGCGCGAGAAACCACACGAGGTTGTTGTCGTCGTTGTCGACGGACAGCCACGCCACGGCGGTGCCCCCGGCGAGGAGCACGTCGCGCCACTGAGCGGCGAGGGTGGACTTGCCGTATCCGGCGGGCGCGTGAATGAGCACCAGCCGGCGCCGTCGCGCGGCCCGCAGAGTCTCGAGCAGCCGCGCCCGGCGCACCAGGGACTTCGGTGCGGTGGGTGGCCGGAACTTCGTCGCGGGAGTCGGCGGCGCACGTCGCAGACGTTGCACGCGCTTCGATTCCGGCGCGGCTACGTGCACCTCCTCGGGACCGCGCAACGGTGAGTCCTCGTCCGCGGGCGCTCCGGCCCGGTTCAGGGCGTCGCGCAGTTCGGCCTCGAACTCTGCCGCCGTGCGTGGCCGAGCGGTGGGTTCGGCGGCCATGGCGTGTCCGATCACCGCCCCCACCGCGCCGGGTATGGCCGGATCCCGCAGATCCGGCACCGGCTTCGTGGTGATTCGCACGAACTGAGCGACGAGGTCTTCGCCGCTGCGGCGCTCGAACGCGGCGTGCCCGGTCAGCGCGCAGAACAGGCTCGCGCCCAGGCTGTAGATGTCGGATGCCGGGGTGGGGCTCTGCCCCGTGAGGACCTCGGGGGCGGTGAACGCGGGCGAACCGGTGATGACACCGGTTCCGGTCTCGAAGCCCCCGGAAATCCGGGCGATCCCGAAATCGGCCAGCTGCGGGTCGCCGTACTCGGTCAGCAGGATGTTCGCCGGTTTGACGTCGCGGTGCACGACGCCGGCCTGGTGGGCGGTCTCGAGCGCCCCGGCCAACGCAATCCCCAGCTGCAGCGTGTCGGCCCAGCTCAGGGGTCCGGTGCGGCGGATCGCGGCGTCGAGCGAGCCGTGCCGGTGATACGGCATCACGAGATATGGTCGGCCGGCCTGGGTGGTGCCGACCTGCAGAACGGTGACGATGTGGGGGTGCCCGGACAATCGGCCCATCGCTCGCTGCTCGCGCAGGAATCGTTCCAGGTCCTCGGCGGCCGGGTCCGCGGCGAGAACTTTGACCGCGACCGTGCGATCCAGCTGTGGCTGTCGGCAGCGATAGACGACTCCGAATCCGCCGCGCCCGATTTCTCGGATATCGGAATATCCGTCGGCTTCCAGCTCCGCGGTGATGTCCCCGGCGTTGTCACGCTGGGTGGCCATCGGATCGAATTCGGCCATCGCACATCCCATCCCGGCCGACATCACCACGCCGGTGGCCGGTTCGAGTCATCCCGTTGTCGGCGGGCAGTGATCCCAGAGTATCCCGCGGCTGATACCGGTGGCGGGGGAGTTGAATCGTGCACAGGCCCGATCACCGTGGCAGGGGTGTTTCACATCGGAACACAGACCATTCGGCACTTGCTTTTATCTTTGACTCGACCACCGTGGCGGTCATCACATTGCGCAAGGGCGGCGACAGGGACCACAACGCGGACACCCGCCGGCCGGCCCGAATTCAGCCAACGCCTCCCTGACCGTCAATGCCCGATGTCGCTCCCGCTGGTGCCGAGTGCCCCGACGTCCTCGACCCCGCCCCTTTACCACTGAGCCTGTTTCAGGAGAAACCCATGACAACTGCAACATCGTCTCCGCCCGCGATGACGCCCCGTCGCGCCGCGACGGCCGCGCTCCTCGGTAGTGCTCTGGAGTACTACGACTTCTTCGTGTACGGGGCCGCGGCCGCTCTGGTCTTCAATGTGCTGTTCTTCCCTGTCGGCAACCCGGCCGTCGCGCTCATCGCATCGTTCGCCACCTTCGCCGTGGGCTACGTGGCACGACCTGTCGGCGCGATGGTGATGGGACATCTCGGTGACCGACTCGGCCGCAAGCGTGTCATGCTGGCCACAGTCGTGATGATGGGCGTCGCGTCCTTTACCATCGGATGTCTTCCCACATACGCACAGGTGGGCGTGTTGGCTCCGGCCCTGCTCGTCGCGCTCCGTGTCGTTCAGGGATTCTCCGCGGGAGCCGAATCGGCGGGAGCGTCGACGCTGACCGTGGAGCACTCACCGGTTGGGCGCCGGGGATTCTTCACCAGTTTCGTGATGGTCGGCTACGCGGTCGGCTGCTCGCTGGCCACCGTGGTGTTTCTCCCGGTCGCGATGTTGCCCCACGACGCGCTATACACGTGGGGCTGGCGAATTCCCTTCTGGCTCAGCGCGGTAGTCGTCGTCGTCACCTACTACGTTCGCAGCCATCTGGACGAGACTCCGGCGTTCACCGAGGCGAAAGAAGGAAGTCAGGTCCGGAAGCGACCGCTGAGCGACGTGATCAGGTATCACTGGCGCGACGTCATCCGTGTGGCGGGAGCCTCTCTGATGGCGTCGATGCAAACTTTGTTCGCCGTGTTCAGCCTGTCCTACGCGACCTCGGTCGGGGTGGACCGGGGCGCGATGCTCGCTGTCATCTCCGGTGCAATCGCGTTGTCGATCATCGGCATCCCGGCAGCCGGCTATCTCTCCGACGTCATCGGCCGGAAGCGAACGATGCTGATCGGCGCCGCCGGCGGTGCGCTCAGTATATTTGCGTACCTGTGGGCGATCTCGACAACTAATGTCTTGCTGATTGCGATCTTCGCGTTCGTCAACATGTCCCTGTTCTTCAGCTGCTATAACGGCGTGTGGACGTCGTTCTTCGCTGAGCAGTTCCCCGCCCCTGTGCGATTCACGGGCATGGCCGTCAGCAACCAGCTCGGTAACCTCCTTGCAGGTTTCGCTCCGCTGATCGCCGCCCTGCTCCTGGACGCGGGCCCGTCGGGCTGGCTTCCGGTTGCATTCTTCGGCGCGATTGCCACGGGGATCGGCGCGATGGCCGTCGTCGGGATGCGTGAGACGTCGAAGACTCCGGCCGAACTGCTCGGCGGTCCGCGAATTGCAGCGCTGATTGGTGAGCCCGAGAGTTCCGGTCTTCTCGGCGAGCTGCAGACGCAGGCGGTGCGTTAGCAGGAACTCTCGCATGCACAGTTCCCCGACGGTCCACCGTCGGGGAACTGTGTCTTTGCGGCGAAACGGCAGCAAGAGCTCGGCGCGCAGGGACGACGAAGCGGAACACCACGACACTCCGGCATCGGACAGGAGGACTGGGAGGTATCGGTCGAGTTCATCGACCGGGAGCGATCATCCGTTCGTCGGCATCAATTTTCAGGGCCCGCATCTTGCGGTACAGGGTGGTGCGGCCGATGCCTAGAATCTTGGCGGCGCGCGCCTTGTTGCCGTCTGCTTCACGCAGGGCGCCCTCGATCGTCTCGCGCTCGGCCTGCTCGTAGCGGCTCAGCGAGGACCACGCCGTCTGCCGCATGGAGACCGGCAGGTCCTTGGTCTGAATCAGGCCGCTGCGAACCGGATAGGGGAGCGCGGTGAGGAGGCCGGTCAACTCGGCGACGTTGCCGGGCCAGCGCCAGGCCAACAGGCATTGGAGCGCGGCGGGGGAGAACCGTGGCGTCGGCGCGCCCGGGAAGAGCTCGGCAGCGACCGCCCGCACGATGTCGGGTAGCTCGTCGCGCAGTTCCGTGAGGGTGGGCACGCGTACTGTTGCCGGAACGGCGTCTGTGGCGTGCTGGTCTGCATCGCCGCTACGTTCGGTAAGGACGATCCGGGCGCCCGGAGGTACTCCGGTGCGGGGCAGCGCGGAGAAGTCGCGGAGACGTGCGCGCAAGTCGTCGGAAAGGTCGTCACCTCCGACCACGACGATGCCACGGCCTTCGCGCAACGCGGCCTCTCCGCCGGCCCACACCGCATCGTCCGCAGCGAGGTCGTGGGCAGTGACGACCGCCGGCTCCTGGCTGGTGTTCTCCCGCAGCCATCGCGAGGCCTGGTGGCGTTTGCCGGTGCCGGGGCCTCCGACGACGCGAAGGAGCCCGCCGACGTCTGCGGAAGCGGTGAGCTGGCGTTGCACGTCGCCGTACGGGGCCGGCCGCAAACGAGGGGACGCCACACCGCCCAGCGCGACGCCGTCGGCACCGTCCGGGTCGGGGGCGACGGTCACCTGTCCGGATGCTGCCGTGACGGTCTGCTCGGTGAACTCCAGGGCGAAGATCGCGTCCTGACCGGCGCGGCCGAGGCGCCGAACCATGGCCTCGGCGCCGAGCGTGGGCAGTTCGAGCTGCAGTTCGTCCTTATCCCAGCGGTGGCGGCGCAGCTTTTCCCACAAGTCGGCGTGGGACTCCGCGTCGAAATGGGCGAGGGCCGGCAGGTCTGTCATCACCGTTTCCGAGTTCATGACGAGGACAGGATGCCGGGAGGACCGGAAGAGGCGGTAGGTGCGAGCCAGCTCGAGGTCCCGGGAATCGGCCATCAGCTCGAGCGCTTCGGCGATCTGATACCCGGCCTGCCGCACCATCGCGACCATCAAGGGACTGGCGGAGTCGATGTGGGAAGCGATGGACAGTGAGCCCACGATCCGTCCGGTGATGGGGTGCTTGATCGGAGCGCCCGCGCACGCCAGCTGGGCGAGCGCGTCGTTGAAATGCTCTGTGCCGCGGACGAAGACAATTCCACGCGACTCGATGGGAGTGCCGAGCCCGTTGGTGCCCAAGGATTGTTCTGAGAAGTCGAAACCCTCCACTGCGTTGGCCCGGTCCAGTGTGGGCTCGTCCTGGGTGTCGACGATGCGGCGGGAAACGATGCGACCGTCCTCGTCGGCCAGGAACAGGGTCATCCGCGAGTCGGTGAGGTTGGTTTGCCACTGGTCCAGGATCCTGCTTGCGGCACGCAGGATGGCGCTGTCCGGGTCGATCTCCCCCAAGATATGGGGCCCGGCCCCTGGATCGACGCGGTGCGAGACCGACCGGCGCCAGCTCTGCTCGATCTCGTCGGCGACGAGGGACGCGGGAACGGAAGCCCGGACCAGCCCCTGCGTGATCAGCAGTTCGCGGGCACTCCGGACCTCGTCCTCGCGGCGTGACTTTTCCATCACCAATCCAGTGTCAGGCAGTCAAGACGATGCGTCCAGCAATACCCCCGGCGGTGAGGTCGTCCAGGGCACGGGACACCTCCGCCGCGGACAGTGCCCGTTCGACCAACGGGATGTTCGGCAGCTTTCCGCTCTGGGCGATCCGCACCAGGTCCTGCAACTGCGAGACAGTGCCCACGAAGCTGCCCTCGATGCGGATCATGCGCAGGGCCAGCAACGCGGTCGGGATGGTGACTTCGCCGCCGAACAGTCCGACCTGGACCATGTGCCCGGCCTTGGTCAGGACCTCGAAGGCCGTCGTGGCCGTGGCTCCGTTGTTGACGAAGTCGATCACCGCGGCGGCAGGTCCGCCGGCCGCGCGTCGGATGTCTTTGACCCCGCTGCCGGGTTCGGAGAGGACGGTGCTCGAGGCACCCATGTTCCGGGCCAGGGAGAGGTTCCCCTCGGCGACATCGACCGCGCCGATGTTGCGGTGGCCGCGGGCGCGGAGCAAGGCGATCGCGGTGAGGCCCAGGCCTCCCGCGCCGAAGACGACGACGGGCTCGTCCGCTTCGAGGGGAAGTATCTTGTCCACGGCGCTGTAGGCGGTGAGACCCGAACACGCCAGGGTGGCAGCCCAGCTCGGGTCGACGCCCTCGATGTCCACGAGGTACTTCTCGTCGGGCACGAGAATGTATTCGGCGTAGCCGCCGTGGCGGGCAACGCCCAGGTTTTTCCCTGCGGCACAATGGTTGTCGTTGCCTTCGCGGCAGTGATGGCATTCGCCGCAGCCGATCCACGGGTAGATCAGCCGCACGTCGCCCGGACGAACGGATTCCACCTCGTCGCCGACCTGTTCGACGATGCCGACCACCTCGTGGCCGAGCACCATCGGGTACTCGATGCCGCGGTCTTTCATGCTCATCAGCCCGCGGCTGCCCAGGTCGTATCCACCCGCACGCAGGTGGGTGTCGGTGTGGCAGACGCCGGCCCGCGTCACTTTCAACAGGACCTTTCGGCCTTCCGGGTTCGGGGTCGGGATGTCCAGGTCGTGGATCGTGCTGTCGTCGGGGAGGACGGCGAATGCGCGCATCGGGGAGTACCTCGTTCGGGGTGTGGCTGTCAGATGTCCCCTCATCATGTGCAGAACTTCGAGGCTCGATGTGTTTCACATCGGAACACAGGGGAGCGGCACGGTCCTCCTACGTTTGACCTGGGCACCGTGGCGGCCATCACATCAAGGTGGCCGACGCAGGCAGGTAACAGAACGCGGACCAGGGACCCACCCACCTGCTCCGACACCGAACCGAAGGTAATCATGACCACCAACATCTCCGAACAGTTCAGCGTCACGTCCGCCGATGCCGAGGGCCGGGACGTGCTGCACGACCTCTACGCCGAATGGTCCCAGATCATGGCGGCGACGCCGGACCTGACGATGCGCCTGTTCCGTTCCATGTTCGACGAGTGGCATCAGCCGACCGTCGAGCCGGAGGGCGTGACGTACCGCGAGGACATCGTCGGCGGAGTCCCTGGCATCTGGTGCCTGCCGGAGGGAGCGGACGCATCCAAGGTCCTCCTGTATACACACGGCGGCGGATTCGCCGTCGGTTCGGCCTCGAGCCACCGCAAGCTCGCCGCCCACGTCGCCAAGGCACTCGGTTCCGTCAGCTTCGTGCTGGACTACCGCCGCGCCCCCGAGTTCCAGCACCCTACGCAGGTCGAGGACGGCGTGGCCGCGTTCGATGCGCTCGTCGCCTCCGGCATCGCCCCGCAGGACGTCACCACCATCGGTGACTCCGCCGGCGGCAACCTGGCCATCGCCATTGCTCTGGTTCTGAAGGAACAGGACAAGCATGGCCCCGGCGAGGTCATCGCGTTCTCCCCGTGGCTCGACATGGAGAACAGGGGTGAAACCCTCGTCACCAACAACGACACCGACGCCCTGATCACCCCGGAACTGCTCGAAGGCATGATCGACGGTGTCCTCGGGGACACCGTCGACCCGAAGTCCCCGCTGGCGAACCCTCTGTACGCCGACTTCACCGGGTTCCCGCGGCTGTACGTCACGGCCGGCAGCGTCGAGTCGCTTCTCGATAACGCGACGCGGCTGGAGGAGCGCGCGACGGCGGCAGGTGTCGATGTCACCCTGTCAATCGGAGAAGGCCAGCAGCACGTCTACCCCTTCCTCGCCGGTCGCTCCGCCCTCGTCGCCGAGGAGCTCGAGAAGCTCGCCGCCTGGTACCGCCGGTAACTATCCGGGCCGCTTCATCTTTCACCGCTTCTTCCCCTGCATTTGTCACGACACAGGAGTTCGCCATGACTTCCCAGATCACACCTCGTATCGTCGACGCCGTCGTCATCGGCGCCGGGTTCGGCGGTATTTATGCCGTCCACAAGTTGCACAACGAACAAGGTCTGACCACCGTCGGTTTCGACAAGGCCGACGGTCCCGGTGGGACGTGGTATTGGAAC
>JBCEBZ010000539.1:0-6963 GCA_039206675.1 Rhodococcus sp. (in: high G+C Gram-positive bacteria)
AGTCCCACACAGACCACGGCGATCCGCAGCATCTTCCGGTGCCCGTAGAGGTCACCGAGCCTGCCGAGGATGGGTACAGCGATGACGACACTCAGACTCTGTATGACGATGACCCACAGCAAAGCACTTTCCGACACACTGAATTCAGCCCCGATGTCGGGAAGGATCGGACCAAGATACCCTTGGTCGACACCACTGATGAATTCCATCGTCATAAACATGGCGATGAGAACCGCGGGGCTCACTGTCAACAGCGATAACCGGCCCTGAGGTCTTGCTGCGGTTTGAATCTGATCACTCACAACGAGCTCCGTTTCTTGCAACCATCCTAGCCATTATTGGCCTCACTACTTGATCGCCCGAACTCAGATATCGAGGACGATCCGTTTACTGCTGGAGCGAGAAACGCAGATCATCATGCACGACCCGGTTGCCTTGTCTTCATCGCTCAGTACGTAGTCGCGATGGTCGGGCGTGCCCTCCACCACGGGGGTCTCACACGCACCGCAGATCCCCTCCGAACAGGAACTCAGCGTGCTCACCCCCGCTTCATCGAGCGTTGCGAGAATGCTCTGACCAACAGGCACCGTCACGGTGACACCGCTGCGCTTCGCCACAACCTCGAACGATGCATCCGCGCCTTCGTCGACGGCGGACTGCGCCGGAGCCGAGAATCGCTCCAGCCGGATCGCACCCGGTGGCCAGGACTCGGCCCGCGCCTCGATTGCGTCCAGCAACGGAGCGGGTCCGCAGGTATAGACGGCAACGTCTTCGCGAGGGTCGCCGAGTGCCCGATCGAGGTCGATCAGCCCGACTTCCTCCGCGGGCTGCACGGTTACGCGCGTAGCGTCGAGTTCATCGAGGAACGCCATCGAGGCCCTGCTGCGGCCTCCATAAGTGAGATGCCAATCCAGTTCCCGGCGCTCCGCTTCCCGGATCATCGGTATCAGCGGAGTTATGCCGATACCACCCGCAACGAACCGGATGTGTGCAGGCGGATCGAACGAGAAGTGGTTGCGAGGGGCCCCGACCTCGATGAGTGCGCCTACTCTCAGCTCATCGTGGATGAACAGAGAACCCCCGCGTCCATCAGCCTCCCTCAGGACCCCGACACGGTAGTACCTGCGGTCGCGCGGGTCGCCGCACAGCGAGTACTGCCGAATCGAGCCGTCGCCGACCGTCAGGTCGACGTGCGCCCCGGGTTCCCAAACGGGAAGGTCCTGCCCGGTTGGGTCCACCAGGGTGAGGGACACAACACCTTCGGCTTCCCAGCAAGCACTTCTCACCAGCAACTGCATGTCTTGCTCCACTTCATGACGTCAGTGAGGTCACACTGACGGGATCAGGCCACCGTCAACGCGCAGGGCGGTGCCGGTGATGTAACTCGCTCGCGCACTCGCAAGGAACGCAACTGCAGCGGCATACTCGTCCGGATTTCCATAGCGCCCCAGAGGAATTGAGGCCATGCTGGCCTTCGCAGCCTCCTCCGGGGTGATTCCGGTACGCTCTGCGCGCGCAGCGTCGAGACGGCCGATGCGCGGGGTTTCGATGCGACCCGGCACAACCAAGTTGGCGGTGACTCCATCGGCGGCGATCTCGCGAGCCAGTGTCTTGTTCCATCCGACCAATGTGGATCGCAGCGCGTTGGAAAGCCCCAGGTCGGGGATCGGTGTGATCACGCCACTGGAGACGTTGGTGATCACGCGCCCCCATCCCCTGGCACGCATCCCGGGAAGCACGGCATCGGTGATGCCGATAACCGACAGCACCATGGCTTCGAAGTGCGTCTGCCACGACGACGCAGGCTGGCCCGTGATCGGAGACGGCGGCGGGCCCCCGGTCATGTGCACGACGATGTCGATAGGGCCGAGTGCCTTCTCGACGGTTTCGATGTTCCCGGCGATCACGTCGCGATCCGCGAGATCCCACGGAACCGCGACAGCGCTGGTCGACTGCGCCACCCGATCGCGGGTCTTCTCCAGCCCTTCGGGGCGCAGGGACGCCAGGCCCAGACGCACACCTTCGCGCGCGAGTTCGTCGGCGATGGCGCCGCCCAGTCCGCCGCCGGCGCCGAACACCAACGCCACCTTGTCTTTCAGCTGAAGGTCCATGTGCTGCTTTCTCTAGGTCTAGGTTTCATTCGTTGGGGACGCCGCCCACGGTGATGGTCCGAAACTCACTATCAGAGGCTGAGCTCACCGAGAATCTGATAGATCGCCTCACCGCTGAGGCCGGATCCCCCGGACTTCAGCGGAGCGCGACTGCTGGGAACCTCTTCGCCGCGCACGTGCCGTTCGATCAGATAGCGAACCTTCACGCGCTCGACTTCTTCCATTGCCTCGAGCGCTGTGGCGGCTTCGGCGAAGACACCTGGCAGCTCGGGGTACTCAGCCCGCCTTCGCCAGGTGCCGTCCTCGTGCTCGACCGAGTGCACAACGAGCATGAAGGGCACGGCCAGGAGATCACGGAGTTCCATCGCGGCCTGCTCCGGTCATTTCGCCGGCTGGGATGGGACGGAGGCCTGTGCGGGCCCCGGCGGTGGCCTCGACCCACGGTTCGTCCCGTCGGAGCGCTGTCGCGTAGGACCGGATATGGTGAGTTTCCGGATCGATGCCGGGCGGAACCACATCAGGGTCGTTCTGCAGGGAACGAATCTCCGCGAGCAACCGCTTGCGAACACCGATCACTGCCGCGTCCGAACTACCGAGGTTTTCGTTGTTCCGGTCCACGATCGGACCCATACTTTCCTGCAGTGCGGCGTCCTGCATGGTGATGCCGGCGATGCCCGTCATCGACCCCCACCTTTGCAGTGCCCGGCTCTGCAGGTAGTTGTTGCCGGCGTTCTGGATGGTCTCGAACGTGCCCTGCTGCAGTGCCGGGTGGATGTCGAGACCCAGCTTGATGAAGTCGATTTCTTCCTTGCGGAGGTCGCGTTCCGGATGATAGTCGATGCTCCACGCCCAGCAGCTGCCGTCGTCGCGGGGGACCCAGGCATGGGCACCCGCCGGGTCGTCCCCGTTCCACGGGATCTGGGTGTACCACGGAGAGGTCCAGGGGGTGATTCTCCAGTAGTAGCGGTCGTCTTCGAGTTCGCGTCGGGCGCCGATGAGCACGCCGTAGTCTGTCGGCTCGAGAAAGAAACGCGGCGACGTGTCCGTCTTGATTGCGCCGTGGTCGCGGCGCCTGTTCCGCTTCCAGTCCGGGCGCCACAGTTCGGCGTCGTTGTGGAGGAACGAGACGTGACTCGAATCGATCCCGCCTTCCATGGCCTGGAAGTAGTTCGCGTGCTGGATGCGCTTCGAGACGTGTCGACGATGGAAGGACACCGTCGTCCACTCGAACTCGGGCACGGGCGGCTGCTTCTCCGGTGGGCCCATGTAGACCCAGTAGACGTCGCCACGCAACACCAGCGGGTACGTCAACACCTTGATGTGTTCCTTGAACCGACTGTTGGCCGGCTCACTCGGCATATCGATGCAAGCACCGGTTTCCAGGTTGTACTTCCACCCGTGGTACGAGCACCGCAACCCGTTTTGACCGTCGGGTGAGTTGTCGCTGCTTTCATTGCGTCCGAAGAACAGTGAGACACGGCGATGCGGGCAGAATTCCTCGACCAATGCGGTCTTGCCGTCTGCGCCGCGGACTGCGATCAGGTCCTCGCCCAGAAGCTTGATTCGGACGGGCGCGCAACCGTCGTCGGGAAGCTCCTCGGCCATCAGCGCCGGAATCCAGTAACGACGCAGGTATTCCCCCATAGGCGTGCCGGGGCCGGTCTGAGTGAGTAACTGATTATCCTCGGTTGACAACATGTGCCGTGTCTCCTGTGCGTCTGGTTTCGAAGGGTCTGGAGTCAGGCTTGCAAGAATGCCGTGACAACGGAGTCGTGCTCTTCGGGCTTCTCCCACTGCGGCCAGTGGCCGGCATCCGCGACACAGTGGTACTGCGCGTCGGGGATGACCGAGCTGAGCTGGCGACCGAACTCCGGGCCGGTTCCAGGATTGTGGTCACTCCACAGCACCAGAGTGGGCTGCTTGATCCGTCCGAGCATCTCCGCGGTGATGCGGTGCGGTGAGTCCAAGGTGAAACTGTTCTGCATCACGTTGACGAGGCTGTCGCGAGTTTCCGGACGCTGGTAGAAGAACTGACGCAGTGTGACGAGTTCCTCGGTGACCCGACTCGGATCCGACATCAGCCACTCGAGCCGCTTCTGCACGGTCTCGCGGGTCGGGTCGTTGATGGCGGCCAGCGACCGGTCCCGCAGAGACTGCTTGGCTTCGCGCCGCTCCGGCGTGATCTCCACCGCCTCCAGCTCGGCACCAGCGGTCGTGTTGAGAATGATCTTCCCCACGCGGTCCGGGTGATGCAGAGCGGTCCACATGGCCACCCATCCGCCGAGCGACTCGCCCTCGAGGTGAGCGCTCTCGGCGCCGATCGAATCCAGCAGGTCGACGACCTGGTCCGCATACGCGGGGATCATGTCCGTGGTGAACTCGCGACCGGTCGAGAAGCCGTGCCACATCAGGTCGATCGCCAGGACATGGAAGTCCTTGCTCAGCCGCATGATGTTCCGGCTGAACGCCTCCGCGTGCCCGCCGTTGCCGTGCATGAGGATGAGCGGCTGTCCTTCGCCCGCCTCGATGACACGGGTCTTGTACTTGTTACCCCGGAATCCGACCGATGCACCGATCAGGTCGTTCCAGATGCTGTTCACGGACAACCGCCCGCCTCCTTCTTGCGAATGTTCAGTGACCGCCGTAGCGGGCAGGTCAGTTCTTGCGGTGTCCCCACACCTTGTCCCCGGTGTACCGCGTGGCGACGTGCGTCGCCGGGTCGATCAGCAGGCCGCCGGCGCCGTACTCGAGCCGGAACCCGGACGGTGACTCGAGGTAGCACGAGATCATCTCGTCGTTGATGTGCCGGCCGAGCCCGATCAGCGGGGCGCCACCGGAGGCGTACACCCGGTCCAGCGCCATCCCCACCATGTCGATCTCGGTCGGCTCCACCATCAGATGACTGACCGAAGGAGCCGCCGGGTCACCCTGGATCAGGGCCAGGCTGTGGTGGCGCTCGTTGACGTGCAGGAAATTGATCAGCCGCGGCGGCGCGATCAGGTAGTCGCTCAGTCCCAATCCGAGCCCATCACGATAGAACTCGTTGCAGGCGTCGAACTCGACGGTGCGAAGGACGATGTGGCCGATACCCAGTGCCCCGGCGACGAACTCGGTGCCCGTAGGCGACTGGAACGGAAGCGGTTCGGCGCGCGGCCCCCAGTAGAACTCGACCCGGTTTCCGTCCGGATCGAGGGCGCTGTACAACTGCGCGACGCCACGATGGTCAGCGAGATCCTGACTCTCTTCGGTCAGCTCGACGCCACGCGCGGTCAGATGATCGACCAGGGCAGCGAGTGCACTCGGTGAACTGGTTTCCCACCCGAGATACGCCAGGCCTTCCTGGGCGCCTGCCTCGACGGCGAGGCGCCACGAGCGCTCGTCCATACGCAGGCGCAGTTCTTCATCTGCAGTCTCGAAAGCCGAAACATCCTGCAGTCCGAGGATATTAGTTCCGAACGATCGCCAGTCCTCGAGACGGGCACTGGTGAATCCTACGTATCCGAGCGCACGGATCAGTTGCTCTGTCATGACAGCCTCCAGACCAGAGAATCAGACGACGTCGGTCATGTCGTACGGCTGCACCTCGGCATCGAGCACCACCGAGTGGCGCAGGATCTCGAAGCTGTCCCCCTTGACGACGAGCAGGTCGTCGTAGGTGCCGGCCGCGTGCACCTGTGAGTGACCGTCCAGGCCGTTGCGGACCAGGACCACGCCCGCCTTCACGTTGAGCGTTCCGTCCTCGGCGATGTAGACGCGGTGGTTACCGATCACGTGGGTGCGCGGCTTCCGCGACATCCGCCAGTACCCGGACAGGTATGCCGCGCGGATCTGCAGGGCCGTGTAGCCCTTCTCCCTGATCAGATAGAAGCCGGTCTCCACGTTCCCACTGTCGATCAGCATGAACTCGGCGTCCTCGGTGAAGAACCCCAGCCAGTCGCGGTAGCGGTCCTCGGCCAGACACGCAGCCCAGTCGGCGTAGAAGCCGCGGACACGCTCCATCAGGACGGGATCGTAGGAGCGGGTTCCGCTGATCGGCGTCGACTCGGCCTGGATGACCTCGGCCTCGTGCTCCAGCACCTGCTGCTCACTCATGGACGAACTTCCTTTCGAGCTCGATGGGCTCTTCGTTGATGTAGGCGTTCCAGATCTTGTGGAAGCACCGCAACGAGTACTCGTCGAATTTGTCGCCGACCTTGCCGGGCTTGAGACCACGGCCCATGTGCGAGGTCGCGAGGCTGCTTCCCTGCAGGCCGCTCTGCGCGCGCACTGCAGCCTCGATGTCGTCGGACGAGATCTTGCCCCACGAACCCTGGGAGTCGCCGCTGCCCTGGAGCCGGCGCTTGCGCTCCTCCTCGGAATCTCCGACCTTGCCGAACACGAGGAGTTCGACCACGGTGCTGTCGAGACCGAGCGGATTCGCCACCTCCACGAAGATGTTGTGGCCCTGAATGTCGTACTGCAGATCGAAGTTCGGGAAGACCGCGAAGATCGTGGTTCCGTGGCGCACATCGCGCTCCCACGCATCGAGGCGTGCCTGCTGCTCTTCCTCGGTGTGGCCGCGGCCCTGGTTGTCGGCGGGCTTGAGTTCCACCTTCTCACCGAGCTCCGAGGTCAGTCCCGCGGCGAACTTCTCGATGTTGAACGTCCCGTAGGCCGGGAACGTCAGCATCGAGTGCCCGCTGGAGAGTTCGACGTTCTTGCCGGGCTGCATGCCGCCGCGACCGTCGGCGACCAGGCGGTGCAGGAACTGCGGGTGGTAGTTGTCGCGGAAGTTGTCGGTCCAGAGCTTCCAGTTGCCCGGGTAATCCCACCGCGCCCGGCCGATGACCTCGGTGCCTTCCATGAAGTCGCG
>JBCEBZ010000539.1:7063-9528 GCA_039206675.1 Rhodococcus sp. (in: high G+C Gram-positive bacteria)
AGCTCGGACGTGTGACAGATCAGCTGCCAGGTGCGGCGGAAGATGTTCTTCCGCTCCTGCTCGAAGATCTCGGCGTCGGTGTAGTTCTTGCGCGACACCAGCATTGGAGATAAGCGCGCGCCGTCATCGGTGGCTGTGATCGGACATTCGGCCTGTGTGGTCATTGGTTCGTCCCCCTTCGAGACGGGTGAATCAGGGTCTTAGACATGCCCGAACTTCTTCAGTGCATCGTCGAGTGACATTCCGGCTTCGAGGTCGACGCGCAGTGCGCGCTCCTGCTCCTGGAGGGCCTCCGTACGCTTCAGAACTTCCAGCACGGCGTCCTTCGGTACGACCACGGCACCGCTCTGGTCAGCGAGGATGAAATCGCCGGGGTGGACGACGACGTCATTTGTTGCGCCCGGAAGAGTGACCGGCGTTCCGTGTTCGATCACGCGCCAACGGCCGATCGACTGGACGGCAGCACGGTAACGGGCGAACACCGGGAATCCCTGCTCGTGCAGCGGTGCCAGGTCACGCACGCCGCCGTCGATGATGGCACCGACGCAGCCCTGAGCCTGCATGCGGTAGGCGATCATGTCGCCGAACAGCGCGATGCCGTCGGCGCCGCCGCCCCACACCGAGACCTCGCCCGGACCGATCTGTTCACAGGCGAGCATCTTCTTCTTGTCGCCGTCGGCGAGCGGGTAGGATGCCATCTCGCCGCGAATCGTGAATGCCCAGCCTCCGAACGACGGTGCCGTCGGCGGCTGCGGAAGGAAACTACCCGAAAGGGCCTGGTCGACGTATCCCATCTCGTCGAGCACATCGCACACGTTGGCGGTGTCAACCTGCAGGAATCGCAAGCGGACCTGTTCCGCTTCGGTGATTTCGGTGGTGGTCATATGGTTCAGTGCCCCTTCGAGATTGAAGTACTTCGGTGCTGATGCTTAGTTCACGAACCGACGACGAGTGGCGCGTGCCGCTTCCACAGGAGGCTGATCACCGACAACGCGGTGACCCGGCCCGTCTTCGGGTTCTCCGACGGAATGTTGTTGATCGTCATGGAGACCCGGACCGCATTGGAATCGACCTTCACGGTGTGCTGGTTCGTGTCCAGCTCCGGGTCGATCCAGACCTCGGCCCGAGTGGTGTCCGGTCCCACACCCGCCAACGCGAGCGCTGCCGTGACGTTGAGGTTCGCCGGGAATCCGCCTGCCGCCTCACGCGCCGTTCCCTCGAAGATCCGGGTGCGCTCGGTGATCTTCGTCGGGTCGATGTCCGTGCCCTCGAAGAACGGTGCCCCGACCAACGCCCGCGGCGGCTTGACGCTTTCGATCGAAACCTCGCAACGATCCGAAAGGGCCGCAGCGCCGACGACGTCGAGGCCGAGGAGCGCCCCGCTGGGGATCAGCAGCCGTCCACCGTGAGCACGTGCGGTCTCGATGAGCTCCGGGAACTCCAGGAGCGCGCCTGCACTGACGACGACGACCTCCTTGCCGGCTTCGAGCACCGGGGCCGCGATCTGCGGCAGCAGATGTCCGGACGTGCACTCGATGACCAGGTCCGCGACCAGGTGCAGGTCGTCGAGCCCGACGGCCTCGACGTCATGGATGCCGTCCGCGACGAGCTCCGCCTTGACGTCGACCGGGCGGCGGGTCGCAACCGCCACGAGCCCGAGGCCGGGAATTCCGGCACGCAACTCTTGAACGAGGCGGCGGCCGATCGCGCCGTAACCGGCAATGGCTACACGTTCGGTTTTGTTTGTCATGTAACTTTCACTCCTCGATCCTGCGCAAGAACTGGTCGACGATTCTGTTGAACTTCTCTGGCTGCTCCAGGTAGGGGAAATGCCCGCACCTGTCGAACACGGCGTACTCCCCGTGCGGCACCAGGTGGGCGACGTTGTCCGCCGCGGCCTTGTTGCCGCGCGGGTCGTCCGCACCCCAGATTCCCAAGAAGGGACCCGCCGCCGCGCCGAGACGGCGACCGAGCTCCTCGCCGGAGTAGAAGTCGGCGTTCACGACACCGTGGGCGGCCGTCCCGCCGGCCCGGCGTGCGTAGGCCGCCGGCGCGCCGGGGAGTGCTGCCGAGGTCATCTGCATGAGCAGGACCGCATCCGAGACGGTGTCGATGTCGTACACCACGTTCGCCATCGTCCTGCGGACGTTCGCCAGATCCGGGTTGTCGTAGTACGACCCGGCATTGGCGCGGGACCCACCCAACTTCTCGGTGAGCATCTCGGTGGTACCGCCGAGGGCTACCTCGCTGCAGACCGCGGTCAGGCTTCGGAACCGCTCCAGGTCGCGAAGATACAGGTTGCTGACCAACAGCCCCCCGCGCGAGGTCCCCAGGAGGTCCACGCGGTCCAGTCCAAATGTGTCGAGGAAGGCACCGAGATGGTCGAGCATCTCGTTCATCGGCTCGGGTCCAGGATTCTCGAGCGAATCGGTGAACCCGCAGCCGAGCAGATCCGGGGCGATCAC
>JBCEBZ010000540.1:0-8981 GCA_039206675.1 Rhodococcus sp. (in: high G+C Gram-positive bacteria)
CCTGCGACTCGAGGTCCTCACGGATCGAGTGGTAGACCACCTCGGACTCGTACTGAGCGGCGACACCGGCGACGAGGCGCTGCTTCTCGGCCTCGGGGATGCCCAGCTTGTCGTACGTGTTCTTGATGTCCTCGGGCAGGTCTTCCCAGCTCTCGGCCTGCTTCTCGCTCGAGCGCACGAAGTACTTGATGTTGTCGAAGTGAATGCCTTCGAGGTCGGATCCCCAGTTCGGCATCGGCTTCTTGTCGAAGGTCTTCAGCGCACGCAGGCGGATGTCGAGCATCCAGTCCGGTTCGCTCTTCTTCGCCGAGATGTCGCGCACGACGTCTTCGGACAGACCGCGCTGCGCACTGGCACCGGCCTCGTCGGAATCGGACCAGCCGTACCCGTAATGCCCGAGTGACGCGATGGTCTCTTCCTGCGTGAGCGGCTCGGCGTTGGCCGACGCAGTGGATGTCACCTGGTCTGATGTGACGGTCATGCGAGCTCCTTCCGGAGTCTTGTTACGAGACCGGCGAGGGCTGGTCGCCGGTGGAATTGCTGACTAGAGGATCTATCGGTGAAGCGATCTATCGGTGAAGCGTTCATCTGGGACCGGACGGCGGGACGAGTGGAACGTGGGTGGTGCAGGCGCAGTCGCCGTTCGCGATGGTCGCGAGCCGCTGGACGTGGGTGCCGAGCAGTTGGGCGAACGCTGCCTGCTCGGCTTCGCACAGTTCCGGGAATTCCTCGGCGACGTGCGAGACCGGGCAGTGGTGCTGGCAGATCTGCACGCCGTTGCCGACCGGGCGGGTCGAGGCCGCGAATCCGGCGGTGGTGAACGCGTCGGCGATGGCATCGGCGGTGGTTTCGAGGCCCTCGGCGCTGTGATCCGTGGCCGGAGTGACGTCCCCGACGATCGCCTGGACTCGGCGACGAGCGAATTCGGTGATCGCCGCATCTCCCCCGACCTCCCGCAGTTGGCGCATGGCCGCGCCCGCGAGGTCGTCGTACGCGTGGCCGAGCCGTCCGCGGCCCTTGGCGGTGATCTGGAAATATTTGGCGGGCCGTCCCCGTCCGCGGTGACGCACGGCGACGGAGGACGCCTCGCGCGCCTCGCCGGATTCGAGGAGTGCGTCGAGATGACGACGGACACCGGCGGCGCTCAGCCCCAGGCGGGTTCCGATTTCCGACGCGGTGATCGGCCCCTCCTCGAGGAGAAGCTTCACGACGGCGGCGCGGGTGTGCCCTTCGTGGCCCACGGCGACGGGTGACGCGGTTGCGACAGGCGCCGCCGAAGAAGGCGCGTGAACTGCGCTTTCCTTCGTTGCACGTGGTGTCGTATCCGTTTTCACAACACCAGTGTGACGGAATTCCGATCGCAGGTCTACTAAGGGTGCCCTGCCTTACACCTGTGATTATGTACCGCCCGGGCGCGGGAATACTGGCCGAACCGGCCGTGTTCGGCGCACCGCTACGCTGCCTGTGTGCCGCAGACCCCCGAGAACCCGGAGCCGACCCGCGCGGAGCCGACCTTGACGGCTCGCGCCGCTCTCCGACATCCGGCCGAGCTCGTCCGGCGGGCGCTGGGCATCGACGGACCCTCCCCGCGCTCGTCGGTGGCGGCCGCGTTGCACGGCGACGAACCGGAGACGGCAGGCCTGAACGGGCAGGAGACCGCGCAGCTCCGCGGCATCCGCCGGTTCGGCGCGACCGGCGCCGTCCTGATGGCGGTGGGCGCACTCGGCGCCGGCGCCCAGCCGGTACTGCAGAACCCCGTCCAGGGTCTGCGGATCATCGGACTTCCCGCCCGGATCCCCAGCGTCGCGCTGACGCTCACCATGACCGGCACCGTGATGATCGTGCTCGCGTGGCTGCTGCTCGGACGGTTCGCGATCGGCAGTCTGCAGTCCGGGGCCGTGCGCCGCCTCAACCGGTCCCAGCTCGACCGCACCCTGTTGCTGTGGATCATCCCGCTGTCCGTCGCACCGCCGATGTTCAGCAAGGACGTGTACTCATACCTCGCGCAGAGCGAGATCGCGGCCCGCGGTCTCGATCCCTACGCCATCGGTCCGGCGGGCGCTCTCGGCGTCGATCACGTCCTGACCCGCACCGTGCCGACGATCTGGCGGGACACACCCGCGCCGTACGGCCCCCTGTTCCTCTGGATGGGGCGCGGGATCAGCTGGCTGACCGGCGAGAACATCGTCGCGGGAATTTTCCTGCACCGGCTGCTCGCCCTCGCCGGTGTGGCCATGATCGTGTGGGCGCTCCCCCGCCTCGCCCGTCGCTGCGGCGTCGCCGAGGTCAGCGCCCTCTGGCTGGGCGCCGCCAACCCGCTGCTGCTGTTCCACCTGGTCGCCGGTATCCACAACGAGGCGCTGATGCTCGGCCTCATGCTGGCCGGGATCGAACTGGCGCTGCGGGCCGTCGAACGGTCGGGACCGATCCGCGGGCAGTCCCTTCTCCTGCTGCTGTCGGGGGCGGCGCTCATCGCCCTGTCGTCGACGATCAAGATCCCCTCCCTCCTCGCGCTGGGGTTCGTCGGGATGGCGCTGGCCCGGCGATGGGGCGGAACCCCGAAGGCGGTGCTCACGGCGGCCGCCCTGCTCGGCGGCGTGGCCCTGGTGGTCACCCTCGTGATCAGCACGTCCAGCGGACTCGGCATCGGCTGGGTACACACGCTCGGCACGGCGAACGCGGTCCGCAGCTGGATGTCCATACCCACGCTCCTCGGCCTCGGCACCGGACTCGCCGGGGTCCTGCTGGGCCTCGGCGATCACACGACGGCGGTGCTGAGCCTGACCCGGCCGATCGCCGCCGTCGCTGCGGCGTTCATCACACTCCGGATGCTCGTCGCCACGCTCGTCGGCCGCATCCACGCGGTCGGCGCGCTCGGACTGTCCCTCGGCGCGGTCGTCCTGCTGTTCCCCGTGGTGCAGCCCTGGTATCTGCTGTGGGCGGTCCTGCCGCTCGCCGCCTGGGCCACCGCACCCGCGTTCCGCGTCCCCGCGATCGTGTTCTCGTCCATCGTCAGCGTCATCCTGATGCCGAACGGCGGCGAGTACCAGCCGTTCGTCATCGTCCAGGCCGCCATCGCCACCATCTTCACGGCCGGAACGCTGATCGTGATCACCCGCAACCGCCTGCCGTGGCGGGTCGGTCCCGGGCAGCAGCCGGCCGCACCGGAACCGCAGGAACCGCCCCGGGACGACGCCGGCGCGGAAAGCCGGGGCACCGGCCGGGTCACACCCGGCCAGGGCTTACGCTGATTCCCCGTGACCTCGCGAACGCCCGGATCGGCGCAACCTGCTGTACGCCTGGAAGGCGTGGTGAAGACGTTCGACGGTGTGCGGGCGGTCGACGGGCTCGATCTCACCGTCGAGCCGGCACAGGTCGTGGCGTTGCTCGGTCCCAACGGCGCGGGTAAGACCACCACCGTCGAGATGTGTGAGGGTTTCGTCCGCCCCGACAGCGGCACCGTCCGCGTCCTCGGGCTCGATCCCGTCGTGGACGCCGGCGCCGTCCGGGCCCGGATCGGTGTGATGCTGCAGGGCGGCGGCGCGTACCCCGGTTCCCGCGCCGGTGAGATGCTCGACCTCGTCGCCGCGTACTCCGCCGACCCCCTCGACCCCGACTGGCTGCTGCGCAGCCTCGGCCTCGAGGATTCGCGTCGCACCCCGTACCGCCGGCTGTCGGGCGGGCAGCAGCAACGCCTGTCCCTGGCGTGCGCGCTGGTCGGCCGCCCCGAACTGGTCTTCCTCGACGAGCCCACCGCCGGGCTCGACGCCCAGGCCCGCCTGCTGGTGTGGGAACTGATCGACGCGCTGCGCCGCGACGGCGTCAGCGTCCTGCTGACGACCCACTTGATGGACGAGGCCGAGGAACTCGCGGACCGGCTCGTCATCATCGACCACGGATCGATCGTCGCCGCCGGAACGCCCGCCGAGGTCACCAGCCGCGGCGCCGAGGGCCAGCTGCGGCTCACCGCGCCCGCCGGACTGGACACCGGGCCGCTCGCACGGACCCTCCCCGACGGCTTCCGGGTGGCCGAGTCCGGACCGGGCACCTACCTCGTCGAAGGGCCGATCGACCCGAAGGTGGTGGCCACCGTCGCGTCGTGGTGCGCCGATCTGGACGCCCTGATCAGCGACATCCGCGTCGACCAGCGCAGCCTCGAGGACGTCTTCCTCGAACTCACCGGCCGGGAACTGAGGGGATGACGATGAGCACCAGTGACCGTCTGACGGAGAATCGTTTCGCCCCCGGCACATTCACCCCCGACCCCCGCCCGAGCGGCGCGGCGGTCATGCTGCGGGCGCAGACCGCGCTCGAGCTGAAACTGCTCCTGCGCAACGGCGAACAGCTGCTGCTGACGATGTTCATCCCGATCACGCTGCTGATCGGGCTGTGCCTGCTGCCCATCGGCGACCTGGGAACGTCGCGGGTCGACAAGGTGGTGCCCGCCGTGATGATGGTGGCCGTGATGTCCACCGCGTTCACCGGGCAGGCGATCGCGGTCGGTTTCGACCGCCGGTACGGCGCCCTCAAACGGCTCGGCGCGACTCCCCTGCCGACGTGGGGAATCATCGCCGGGAAGAGCGCGGCGGTGGTCATCGTCGTCGCCCTGCAATCCGTCCTCCTCGGTGCGATCGGGCTGGCGCGCGGCTGGCGGCCGAGTGCGTGGGGGCTCGTCCTCGGGGCGGTGATCATCGCCCTCGGCACGGTGACGTTCGCGGCGATGGGCCTGCTGCTCGGCGGCACCCTCCGCGCCGACATCGTCCTCGCCCTCGCCAACATCCTGTGGTTCGTGATGGTCGGCGTCGGCAGTGTGGTGTTCGCCACCGGCGACCTCCCCTGGCTCCTCCACACCGGGGCCCGGCTGATTCCGTCCGGAGCGCTCGCGCACGCCCTGGACGCGGCACTGTCGGGATCGGTGGATCTGCTCAGCGTCGTGGTCCTCGCCGTCTGGGGCGCGGCCGCGGGGGCCCTGGCGGCACGGACGTTCCGATTCACGTGATCCGTCGACCCACGGCCCGCCGCGCCCGCAGCGCAGGCACCGTCCTCGCAGTCCTGCTCGCCGTCCTCTGCGGTGGCGCGCTGCCCGCGGGCGCCGCGCCGCAGTGGGGTCCGCCCGCCTCGCCGAATCCGTTCCTCGGACCCGCGGGCACGTCCACGATGCACGGCGACGCCGGGTCCACCGACGTGACGCCGCTGCCCGGTCCGGGCACCGGCCCCGTCACGCTGTCCGCGTACCCACTGGTGTCGGCGTGCCCGACCCTCCTGCAGGGTTCCGACCGCCTCGTCGTCGCCCTGTGCACGTCGGTGGCCGGCCAGGTTCCCACCGTGCACCTGATCGACCCCGCGGCCCCCGCGGCGCCGTTCGGCGGCTCGCTCGCCACGTTCGCGCTGGCGAAGGGCAGCCTGCTCGGCGGCGTGTACGCGTTCCTCGACAACGACAACCGCCTCGTCGTCGTCGACGGCAACCGTCAGCTACTGCGCCTCGGACATTCGAAGGACCCCGGTGGCCGATGGCGGCTCACCGTCGACTCGCACGTCGACCTGTCCGGCAGTGTTCCCCAGGGCGACAACGTGACCGGGCTGACGCCGGACTGGCAGGGCAACGTCTGGTTCGCGACGGGCGGCGGTGTCGTCGGAGCCGTGGATCGCGGCGGTGTCGCGCACATCCTGCCGCTGGCCGCGGGCGAGCAGGTGCAGAACAGCATCTCCACCTCCCCTGCCGGCGCCGCGGTCGCGACCACCCACGCCCTGTACCAGTTCGCGCTCCGCGACGGCGAGGTCCGAATGGACTGGCGCCGCGAATACGACCGCGGACCGGACCGGAAACCGGGGCAGCTGAGCCACGGCACCGGCTCCACCCCCACCTACTTCGGGCCGTCGACCGGCAGCGATTTCGTCGCGATCGTCGACAACGCCGACCCGCAGGTGAATCTCCGGGTCTTCCGCGCCGACTCCGGCGACGAGATCTGCACCCTCCCGGTGCTCGGCAATCCGGGCGGCAGCGAGAATTCCCCGATCGGCATCGGCAACTCGGTGTACGTCGCCGGAACGTACGGCTACCCGTATCCCACGGTTCCGGACGGGGCCGGACCGGCCGTTCCGACGAACGCGCCGTTCACCGGCGGCATGACCCGGGTGGACATCGACCCGATCGGCTGCCACCAGGTGTGGAGCAACGACGTCCGCAGCGCCGCGGTCCCGCACCTGTCGACCGGCGACGGCCTGCTGTACACCGTGATCCGTCAGGGATTCGACGTCACGACACCCCTGGACGGTTTCGCGTTCGCGGTGATAGACCCGTCGGACGGCTCGGTCGAGCACACCAGTCCGCTCCCCGGGACCGCGGTCAACGACACCCTGCAGATGTCCGGACTGGTGACCGACACCGGCGACTTCTGGCAGGGCACGGTGACCGGCATCCTGCGTATTCGCGGCGAGTAGCACGAAGTCGGCTGCGCCGCCACCGGCCCAACGACACGCTGTAGTTGACGGCCCTCTACCATCGATGCCGTGCTGTATCGCGGGTTTCTGAGCCTGGTAGACCGTCTCCCCCTTCCGTCGCTGACCGTGCAGCGTGTCATCGCGTTCGCGGTGATCCTCACGCAGGGCGGCATCGCCGTCACCGGGGCCGTCGTCCGAGTGACGGCCTCCGGACTCGGCTGCCCCACCTGGCCGCAGTGCTTCCCCGGCAGCTTCGTGCCGGTCGGGCACGGTGAGGTCGCCGTCATCCATCAGGCGGTCGAATTCGGCAACCGGCTGCTGACGTTCGTCGTCGTCGTGGCCGCCGCCCTGATCGTCCTCGCGGTCACCCGCGCGCGCCGCCGCAGGGAGGTCCTCGTCTATGCGTGGATGATGCCTCTCGGCACCGTCGTGCAGGCCGTCATCGGCGGTGTCACGGTGCTCACCGGTCTGCTGTGGTGGACGGTCGCGGTGCACCTGCTGGCGTCGATGGCGATGGTGTGGCTGGCGACCGTGATGTACGCGAAGATCTGCGAGCCCGACGACGCCCCGGCGTTCGACGTGATCCCGGCGCCGCTGCGCTGGCTCACCGCGCTGTCGGCGGCCGCGCTCGCCGGGGTCCTCGCCGCCGGAACGCTGGTCACGGGCGCGGGCCCGCACGCGGGCGACAAGAGTCTCGACCGCGTGGTTCCCCGCCTCGAGGTGGAAATCGTCACGCTCGTGCACCTGCATGCACAACTGCTGGTGGGTTACCTGGCGTTGCTGGTCGGCCTGTGCTTCGGTCTGTACGCCGTCGGTGCCACCCGCGCGGTGAAGGTGCGGATCCAGGTCCTGCTGGCGCTGGTGGTGGCGCAGGCGCTGATCGGGCTGGTCCAGTTCTTCACGGACGTGCCCGCCGCCCTGGTGGCGTTCCACGTGGCGGGAGCAGGGCTGTGCACCGCGGCCACCGCGGCGGTGTGGGCCGCGGGACGCACCCGCGAGTACGTCACGCAGCCCGACACCGCGAGCGTCTAGCGCTCGTTGCGGGCCTTCGGGAACCGGGTCTGCCGCGCGACCCAGCCTGCCATCTTCTGGAAGTGACCCTTGCGGGGCGTGACGATGCTGGTGATCGCGCGGTCCCACTCCGAGACGGTGACGTCGTCGAGCGAGGCGACGACGGCGTTCGCGGTGGCGAGGTCCGCGACCACCTGGTCACCGAGGATGCCGTCGGCTCCGACGAGGGTGATCCGGACGCCGGCGAGCCCGATGGGCTGGATGACGGCGCTGGCCGAACCGCCGTGCTCGGCCACGAACTTCTTGATCGCGTCGACGGTGTGCGACGGCAGCGAGGGCGCCGGGCTCGAGGGGGCCTGTTCCGCATGGGTGTCGGTACTCATGGTCCGAGAATACTGGGCGGTAGCGGCGGCGTGTCCGCCAGGCTCCGTGCGGCGGGCCGCGCCGTCCAGGACTGGCGCGACCCGCGCCGTGTAGAACTGAAACCATGCGCGCCATACAGGTTTCCCGTCTCGGTGGTCCCGACGTCCTCGAACCGGTGGAGGTTCCCGAACCCGAGGTCGGAGCGACGGATCTGCTCGTTCGCACCGACGCGATCGGCATCAACTTCATCGACACGTACTTCCGGACCGGGCTGTACCCGCGGCCGCTGCCCTACGTTCCCGGCGACGAGGGCTCCGGTGTGGTGGAGGCCGTCGGCGGCGACGTGACGGATTTCGCGCCCGGCGACCGCGTGGCCTGGTGTGCCGCTCCCGGCAGCTACGCGGAGAAGGTGTCCGTGCCCGCGGCGGCCGCGATAGCCGTCCCCGACTCCGTGCCGGCCCCGCAGGCCGCCTCCGCGCTGCTGCAGGGCATGACCGCCCACTACCTGGCCCACTCCACGTACCCGATCCGATCCGGCGACACCGTGCTCGTCCACGCCGGGGCGGGCGGGGTCGGTCTGATCCTCACCCAGATGGCGACGACACTGGGCGCCCGGGTGATCACCACCGTGTCCTCCGACGCGAAGGAGCAGCTGTCCCGTGACGCCGGGGCACACGAGGTGCTGCGCTACGACGACGACATCGCGGCCAGGGTGCGGGAACTGACCGGCGGCGAGGGCGTCGCAGCCGCCTACGACGGTGTCGGCGCGTCCACGTTCGAGGCCAGTCTCGCGTCGGTGCGGATCCGGGGAACGGTCGCGCTGTTCGGTGCGGCGAGCGGGCCGGTGCCGCCGTTCGATCCGCAGCGACTGAACCCGGCCGGTTCGCTGTTCCTCACCCGGCCCACCCTCGCGCACCACGTCCGCAACCGGGAGGAACTGACGTGGCGGGCCGGGGACGTGTTCTCCGCCCTGGCCGACGGCGCACTGACGGTCCGGGTGGGAGCGGAGTACCCGCTCGAGCGGGCGGAGGAGGCGCATCGCGACCTCAAGGCGCGTGCGACGACCGGATCGATCGTCCTGTTGCCCTGACGCGGAGCGTCGACTGCGGCGCTGACGCGGAGCGTCGACTGCGGCGCTGACGCGGAGCGTCGACTGCGGCGCTGAC
>JBCEBZ010000540.1:9081-9496 GCA_039206675.1 Rhodococcus sp. (in: high G+C Gram-positive bacteria)
GCGGAGGGTCAGCTCAGCAGGCTGCCGATGGTCTGCAGTCCGAGCACCGAGTCGACGGCGAGCCCGACGAAGACGATGGCCAGGTAGTTGTTGGACTGCAGGAACAGGCGGAGCGGTTTCACGGCCGCTCCGCCGCGGACGCTGCGGTACAGCTGATGCGCCATGAGCAGGAACCAGGCGCCGGCGACGAGCGTGACGGCGGCGTAGACGACACCGGCGGCGGGGACGAGCACGAGAGACGTGACCACCATCGCCCAGCTGTACAGCAGGATCTGCTTGGTGACGTGCTCCTCGGTGGCGATCACCGGCAGCATCGGGACACCGGCCGCCTTGTAGTCCTCCTTGTAGCGCATCGCGAGTGCCCAGGTGTGCGGCGGCGTCCAGAAGAAGATGACCAGGAACAGCACGATGGGCT
>JBCEBZ010000541.1:0-9449 GCA_039206675.1 Rhodococcus sp. (in: high G+C Gram-positive bacteria)
CGAACGCAAAATGGTCACCCTCCCGCCCAAGAAGCATGGGAACATCCCGCTATGAGCGTCGGCGAATCATTGGACAGAATGACGGAACTTCCCGAGGACGACATGCGCACCGAGACCGGTCCGGATGCGGCGTCGTCGGTCAACGGTTCCGCGGCGGACACGACGCTCCCGGACAGCGTGGCCCCCGACCTGCCCGTGGACGGCGCAGCCGATGCGGCCCGCGAGCCTTTCCTGAAGGTGGTCAAGGGGTCCCCGTCCGACGAGGAGATCGCGGCACTCGTCGCGGTGCTGTCCGCGGTCGCCGCCGCGGGTAGCGGTGAGCCGGATTCGGGTATCCCGCCCGAGTCCTGGGGCGCCCCCACCCGGATGCACCGGAGCGTCGCACCGTTCTCGCCGTACGCGTTCCCGAACGTGTCGGCGTACCGACGTTGATCCGGGTCTCGTGACGTCCTTCGTCCTCGCCTCGGCTTCCCCGGCGCGGCTGGCAGTCCTGCGCAGCGCCGGGGTGGAACCGGTGGTGCGAGTCTCCGGAGTCGACGAGGACGCCCTCATCACGGCACTCGGTGCCGACGCCGCCCCCGAGCACGTCGTCACCGAACTGGCCCGCGCCAAGGCCAAGGACGTCCTCCCCGTTCTCGCACGAGACGGGATCTCGGATGCCGTGATCGTCGGATGCGACTCCATGCTGCTGATCGACGGTGCCCTGCAGGGCAAGCCCGGGACCGTCGACGTCGCGCGCGAGCGCTGGTCGTCGATGGCAGGCCGTAGCGCGACCCTGCTCACCGGGCACAGTGTCCTGCGGATCGCCGAGGGCGCGGTGGTGGGTGACGCACACGACCACAGCGCCACCGTGGTCCATTTCGCGAGCCCACCGGACGCCGATCTGGAGGCCTACCTGGCGACCGGGGAACCGCTCCAGGTCGCGGGCGCGTTCACCCTCGACAGCCTCGGCGGGTGGTTCGTGGACCGCATCGAGGGCGACCCGTCCAGCGTGATCGGGATCGGCCTGCCACTCGTGCGGAGGTTGCTCGCGGACGTCGGGGTCGGCGTCGCCGAATTGTGGGCGACGTCAGGCCGCGGCGACTGACCCCTCGTCGACCGGCTGATTCCGGCGCGGCAGGGTCAGCGACGCCACCCCGATGGCAGCGGCGACCGCCGCAATGATCCAGAGGATGCGGCGTTCCGCCTGCAGAAACGCCTCGCCTGCCGCACTGCGGGTCGACTCCCGCGCCGCGACCACCGCGGAGTCGGCGATCTGCTGCTGGGCAGCGCCGAGCGGGACTCCCCCCGGCACCGGGGTTCGGCACTCCTCGGGCACCTTCATCGGGGACGTGGACCCGAGCTGTTCCGACGCGCACCGCACGAACGTCTCCTCCGCGCGCGGGATCAGCGCCGGCGGCACCCCGACGTCGGCGAGCTCGGCGGTGAGCGCCGGCCGCTCGGCCTGCACCGCGTCCGCCGACTGCGTAGCGACGAGATTGAAGAACACCACCCCGATCACCGCGAGCCCGATCGAACTGCCCACCTGCTGGACCGTCGGGAGCAGCCCGGACACCGAACCCGCGTTCTGCGGTCGCACGGTCGCGAGGATCGCCGTCTGCAGCGGCGCCACGAACAATCCGAGACCGGCTCCCCCGATGAACAGGGGCCCGGCCAGCGCCGACCACCGCGGATCGGTGCCCTCGTGCTGCAGTTGCGCTGCCAGCACGACGAGGGAACCTGCGAAGAGCACCATCCCCGACGGCAGGACCAGGTTGCCGATGCGCCGGTAGACGGCCGCGGAGGCCAGCGCGGCGAGACCGGTGCCGAGTGCCCACGGCAGCGTCATCATCCCGGCTCGCAGTGGTGAGAACCCGAACCCGAACTGCAGGGTGAGGGAGATGGTGAAGATCAGCGACGTGAGCGTGCCGAAGAACACGAACGCGATGGCGGCGCCCAGCGAGAACGCGCGGTCGGTGAACAACTCCAGGCGCAGGACCGGGTCGCCGCCGCGGCGGCCGAGGCGCCACTCGTAGACGACGAAGGCGACAAGCACCGGCACCGAGCACAGCAGCATCGCCACGATCGACGTCGGCCAGCCGCGTTCGCGTCCCTCCGCGAGCGGGAAGATCAGGAGGAACAGCCCGGCCGCCGACAGCACGGCGCCGCCGATGTCCAGTTGGCGGACACCGTCCGGCTTCGCGTCGACGAGGTAGAAGTAGCCCAGGACCAGGGCGGCGAGACCGAGCGGGAGGTTGACGAAGAAGATGAGCCGCCAGCCCCAGTCGAGGAGGTTCCATTGAATGAGAAGTCCGCCGACGAGTGGGCCACAAATCGTGGCGAGCCCGATGGTCGCGCCGTAGATCCCGAACACCCTCGGGTGGGCTCGCTTCGGGAAGAGCCCCGAGATGATGGCGAACGTCTGCGCCGACATCGACCCCGCCGCGAGGCCCTGCAGAGCCCGCGACACGACGAGAGCGGTGGGCGTCTGGGCGAGCCCGCAGAGCAGTGAGGCGAGAACGAAGACGGCCAGCGCCGTGAGGAAGACGCGTCGCCGGCCGAGGAGGTCACCCAGTCGCGCCGCCGTGATCAGCGAACACGCGAAGGACAGTGTGTAGACGCTCACCATCAGCAACTGCGCCGACACCGACGCGCCGAGGTCGACCGCGATGCTCGGCAGCGCGACGTTGACGATGGTCGCGTCCAGGAGTTGCATGAACACGGCGGCGAGACTGGTGGCCAAACCCAGCCAAGGCACCCACCGGCCGAGTTCGCCCCGATAGAGTGCGTCACGCTGAGTCACAGGCATCCGGACAGGCTAGCGGCTCGAACCTCACAGGTAACTGTGAGGTTGTTCCGAAGTTGCTGCATGTTACGCCAAGAACTTGCAGCATAGAACCCCTTTGCCCGACACTTGACTAAACTGGGACCGGCCTGTAATCAGTCTCGTACTTCTCTACCTCTCGCGGTAAGGCACTCGGTGCCGCATCCTGTTGCGAGTAGGCCGTGCCACACCCGACCGATCCCGCAGCCGAAATTCGACACCAGGAGCCGCTCGATGGACTTGAACTTGATCACCCACTGGAAGCCGGAGCCTGGGCGGGTTGTCGAGTGGAAAGTCACGGACGCAAGTGCACGTGCGGCTGCCGAAGCGCCGGTGGATCCGGCACTGCCGACGACGATGCAGGAACGGCACCTGCGGCGGGCCCGGCTGGCGGCGAACAACGGCGAAACCCAGTCGCCGTGGATCGGCATCGCGTTCGACTTCCCGGGCAGGCTCGACCGCGCGGCGATGACCCGGACGCTCGAGCGCTACGTCCTGCGGCACGACACGCTGCACAGCTGGTTCTCGTTCGAGGACGCGGACGCCGACCCCACGAACACCGGCAACGCCGTCCGGCGGCACGTCGTGCCCGCCGACGCCATCGCGCTCACGGCACGCGAGGGCGAGACGCTCACCACCTCCGACCAGGTCCGTGACCACATCGCCGCGCGCTTCGCGAACGACACGAGCGCGCTGGCCTGGCCCGCATTCGTCTTCGGTGTGGTGGAGCACTACGACGCCGAGACCCCCGGGGCCGAGGACAGCTTCACCCTGTTCCACGCCGTCGATCACGCGCACACCGACATGCAGTCGATGATCCTCACGTTCGCCGAGACGCGGATCATCTACCAGGCGGAACTCGACGGCACCTCGCCCGAACTGCCCGCCCCCGGAAGTTACGTGGAATACAGCCGGCAGGAACGGGAGAAGGCGGCGACGTTGACGCTCGCTTCCCCTGAGGTGCACGGCTGGATCGGTCACCTCACCCGCAACGGCGGCAGCTTTCCGAGCTTTCCGCTCGACCTCGGGGCGTCCGACGCACCCAAGCCGGCCATCGGCAGCCGGTTCGACCTCGCCGACGCCGACGAATGCGAGCGGTTCGGCGCCGTGTGCAAGGCACACGGTTCCAACTTCATCGGCGGAGTGTTCGCGGCCCTCGCCATCACCGAACACGAACTCGTCGGACGCGACCGCTACATGGCGCTCTCCCCCGTCACCACCCGCAACGACCCGCAGTTCTACTGGTCCCAGGGGTGGTTCATCAATCTCATTCCGGTCGGGTTCGCCCTCGAGGAGACCACGACGTTCACCGGGCTCGCCGGGCGCGCGCAGGACGCCTACCGGTCGGGGAAGGCTCTCGGCGAGGTGTCGGTGCAGCAGGTGATCGACACGGTTCTCGCCGAGGCAGGCCCCGGGGCGATGTCGCAGCACACCACGCTCGCACCGCCGCCGATCGTGTCGTATATCGACGGGCGGCGGTTGCCGCAGACCGAGAGTTTCGTCTCGACCCGGGCGACCGGCATCGTCGGCGGTAAGGCCACCCAGATCGCGTCGATCTGGATCAACCGCGTTCTGGAGGGCACGTGGATGGCCGTCTCGCATCCGGACACCGCGGAGGCGCACCGGTCGGTCACCGCGTATGCCGAGCGGGTGTCGACCGTCATGAAGACCGTGGCCCGCGACGGCGATTACACGGTGACGCCGTTCGCGCCGGTGGCCGCGGAATCCGCGACCGCCACAGGGGTGGAGTAGTGCACGTCACGTCGATCGACCGGTACATGCTCGAACCCGGCCTGGTGACGGAATGGTCCGTCGCGCCGGGCGAGGTGTCCGCCTCCGCCGTGCCGCCGTCGTACAACCAGCAGTTCCATCTCGAAACCGCACGCACACACGGCGTCGGCCGAAGTGTCTGGATGGCAGCGGCTTTCGACCTCCCGGGCCGACTCGACCGGGACGCGCTCGCGCAGGCGCTGGTGCATTTCATCCGGCGTCACGACACGCTGCAGACCGGCTTCGACGTGAGCCCGGACGCGATGGAGCGGGTGGATCTCGACCCCGACGACATCACCGTCGTCGTATCCGAGTCCTCGGTGACGACGTCACCGCACGAGCTCCGCGACCATTTGCGGTACCGGTTCACCGAGGCGTGCGACCCGCTGACGTTCCCCGCCTACCTGTTCGCGACCATCGAGCGCGACTCGCACTACACCGTGGTCAGCGCGTTCGATCACACACTGGTCGACGGGTATTCGCTCGTCATCGCGCTGGGCGAACTCCGACGGATCTATCAGAGAATCATCGGGCTCGGCCGCTCGGGTGTGCTCACCGAAGCGGAGCTGACGGAGGAACTCGGCGATCCGGGGAGCTTCCTGCGGTACTGCGAACTCGAGGCGGAGGCGCCGCTCACCGAGATCGGCGACCCCCGGGTGCGTGAATGGGCCCGCTTCTACGAGCGCTGCGGCGGCACCGCGCCCAGTTTCCCGCTCGATCTGGGTGTCGAGGCCGGGAGGCCCGCCCCGCAGGGCGCCGACGTGCGTCCCCTCCTCGACGCCGCGGGCACCGACCGGTTCGAGCAGATCTGCCTGGACTCCGGGGGAAGCCTGTTCACGGGGGCGCTCACCGCGATGGGTCTGGCCGTGCACTCGATCGACGGCACCGACCGGATGCCGCTGCAGTTTCCGCTGCACATCCGCCAGGACCCGCAGTGGGCCAACGCGATCGGATGGCTCACGACGAGCGCGCCGCTGACGGTCGAACTGACCCCCGACTGCGACTTCCAGTCCTCGCTGGCACACACCCACGCCTCGTTCCGCACGGCGCTCACGCTGAAGGGCGTGACGATGGCTCAGGTGCGGGAGGCGCTCGGTGACGGATATCGCCGGACCCGCACCGATGTGTTCATGGTCTCGTACATCGACTACCGCAAGCTGCCGGGCACCGACGACCACGACGAACTGAACGCCCACCACATCAGCAACGTGACGGTCGCGGACGACGCCCAGTTCTGGATCTCACGCACCCATCGGGGTCTCGCGCTGCGGTCGCGGTTCCCCGAGACGCCGACGGCACGGCGTGCGGTCACGGAGTTCGTGATACGGCTGCGGGAGATCATGCACGACATCTGCGAGAACGGTGTCACTCCCATCGCGGAGCTCACCAGTCAGCTGAACCTGGAGGGCACTCCGGTCGTCTGACCGCGCGTGGGCTCGAACAGCCGTCGCCGCATCCCGACGGCGATCTTGGCCGCCTCGGCCTTGGCCTGCTGCGCGACGTCGCCGAGGAACAACTCGTCGACGCTGGACGTCCACAGCTCGACCCAGCGGTCGAAGTGCCGGTCGGTGAATCCGTGCCTGCCGTGCAGCGCCCGGTGCACGGCACCGACGCTGCCGCGGTAGACACCGGTGCGCAGCAGGATCGTCTCCCAGAAGTCGCACATGACAGGCAGGTGGTCGTCCAGGCCGATCACGGCGAGCGTCTCGAATGCCGGTTCGAGGACCGGGTCGCCGAATGCCCGGCCGTAGAAGTGCCGGAGCAGCAGTTCCAGGTCGGCGCGCGTCGCGATGTCGGGCATGGGTCCTCCGTCCGGATGCGAATTTACGCGCCTGCTCTCACCAGTCCTCACCGTGCACGGAAGGTAAGTGTGAACGCCGGTCGGAAGAACTTCCGGCGTCCGCCTAGAATTGATCCGTCCCCGTCGCATCTGCCCCAGGAGCCCACCCGTGCCCGTAGCGCCAGATCCCACCCAGTCCTTCGCCGAGTACGCCAATCCCGGTCGGCTCGTGTCGACGGAGTGGCTGTCCGCGAATCTGGGCACACCCGGCCTCAAGGTCGTGGAGTCGGACGAGGACGTGCTCCTCTACGACGTCGGTCACATCCCGGGCGCCGTCAAGGTCGACTGGCACCTCGACCTCAACGATCCGGTGACGCGTGACTACATCGACGGGGAGCAGTTCGCCGAGTTGATGAGCCGCAAGGGCATCAGCCGCGACGACACCGTCGTGATCTACGGCGACAAGAGCAACTGGTGGGCGGCGTACGCCCTGTGGGTGTTCACGCTGTTCGGGCACGAGGACGTCCGCCTCCTCGACGGCGGCCGCGACGCGTGGATCGCCGAGAACCGGGACACCGCGTTCGACGTCCCCGAGACCTCCCGCACCGACTACCCGGTGGTCGAGCGCAACGACGCCCCGATCCGCGCGTTCAAGGACGACGTTCTCGAGCACCTCGGCAAGGGGCCGCTGATCGACGTCCGTTCGCCGCAGGAGTACACCGGCGAACGCACCCACATGCCCGACTACCCGGAAGAGGGGGCACTGCGCGGCGGCCACATCCCGAGTGCGCAGAGCATTCCGTGGGCCAAGGCCGCGGCACCCGACAGCCGTTTCCGTTCGCGCGGTGAACTGAACGAGATCTACGGCGGGGTGTCCGCCGACGACGACATCGTGGCGTACTGCCGTATCGGTGAGCGTTCCAGCCACACCTGGTTCGTCCTCACCCACCTGCTCGGTTACCCCAACGTCCGCAACTACGACGGTTCGTGGACGGAATGGGGCAACATGGTTCGCGTTCCGATCGTCAGGGGTGAAGAGCCGGGCGACGTTCCCGGCGCATCGTCATGACCGAACTACCCGATTCGCTTGCCGAGATCGTCGACGACTTCGCCGCCGTCGACGGCTCGGACAAGTTGCAGTTGCTGCTCGAGTTCAGCCGCGAACTCGCGCCCCTGCCCGCCGAACTCGAGCAGGACGCGATGGAACCGGTGCCCGAGTGCCAGTCTCCGCTGTTCCTGTCGGTCGACGACTCCGATCCGGAACACGTGCGACTGCACTTCAGCGCACCCGCGGAGGCACCGACGACGCGAGGTTTCGCGTCGATTCTGCACCAGGGCCTCGATGGGCACAGTGCTGTCACCATCCTCGGCGTGCCGGACGATTTCTACTCCGCGCTCGGGCTCGCCGATGCGGTCAGTCCGCTGCGGCTGCGCGGGATGTCGGCGATGCTCGCGCGAATCAAGCGGCACCTTCGCGGCTAGGCAGGTCTGAACACATACCGATGGAATTCACCGAACTTGCCGACTACCCCGTTCCGGTGGGTGCGCTCACCGAATGGTTACCGTGCGCCCGCTCGGAGTGGGTGGACGACCCCCGTCCGGCGTCGTACATCCACGAGGCACATCTGCGCCGGTGCGCCGACGCCGACGGCCGCGAATCCTGGCTGGGCACCGCATTCGAGATCCACGGCACCCTGAACGTCACCGCGTTCCGGACCGCGCTGGAGAAGTGGACCGACCGTCACGAGGTGCTGCGCTCGCACACGACGTTCGACACGGAGACCGAGCGGGTGCGCCGGCGGACCGTGCCGCAGGGCGGGTTGCACGTGGGGGTCGTCAGCCACGGTTACGACGCCGCCGGTGGCGACAACTTCGCACACCTGCAGCAGCTGTTCGACGAGTACGCGTCGCCGCACAGTTGGCCGTCGTACGTCTTCGCGACGCTCGAAACCGTCCGACGCGACCGGTTCACGGTGTTCTTCGCGGCGGATCACTCGATCATCGACGGGTTCTCCATCGTGCTCATCGCCCACGAGTTGACCGCCCTGTACGAGGAGGCGCTGTCGGGCCGCACGGCCAACCTGTTCCCCGTCGGCAGCTACATCGACTTCGGCCGCGAGGAGCGTGAGAACTCCGCCGACGCCGAGGTGAAACGTGAGGCGCTCGACGTGTGGCGGTCCGCACTGGAGGGGCCGGGGCTCCCCGAGTTCCCCCTCGAAGTCGGCCCGCGCACGACGTATGCGCAACAGAACCTGTCCGCCTGGATCCTCGACGCCGACCAGGCCGCGGCGTTCAACTCGGCGTGTCGCGAGGCGGATGTGGGATTCTTCCCCGGCCTGCTCGCGTGCCTCGGCCTGGCCGGTGCGGAAGTGGCCGGCGATGACCGCTTTCGGACCGTCACTCCCGTCCATACCCGGCACTCCCCGCAGTGGGCGTCGGCGCTGGGGTGGTTCGTGGGTCTGAGCCCGATCGACTTCGCGGTGACCTCGGACGATTTCGCGACCGTCGCGCGTGAGGCCGCCGACAGCGTGGTCCGGACGAAACCGATCTCGGTGGTCCCGTTCGACCAGATCGAGAAGGAACTCGACATCCCCATCCGGCCGCGTTTCGTCGTCTCCTACATGGACGTCCGGTTCGTTCCCGAAGCGGGCCGCTGGCACGAGCGCAACGCCCGGGCGCTGCGCAGCCGCCAGTACACCCACGACGTGTACGCGTGGATCAATCGCACCCCCCGCGGCGTCAATCTGGCGGTCCGATATCCGGGCAACGACATCGCCGCCGCGAGCGTCCACACGTGGGTCGCGAGCCTCCGCCGACAACTGGAACAGGTTTCAACCAGCTACCCTTCGGTAGGGTTGCGCAGCGTCGGACAGGCCTGAGGGCGAATTTCGGTCCGGTGGCAACACCGATCGGTTCGGTGCCTAGACTCCGAAGTGATGCCGTAACCCACCGCCGGTGAACACCCCCGGGGACCACCGCGGAGACAGACCATGCGAACCACAGGAGGCTCAGTGCCCAGTCATGCCAGCGCGCACATCACGAAGGTGCTCGTCGCGAACCGCGGTGAGATCGCAGTGCGGGTGATCCGGGCCGCCG
>JBCEBZ010000542.1:0-9349 GCA_039206675.1 Rhodococcus sp. (in: high G+C Gram-positive bacteria)
GTCGGGGTGACGCCGTACTGCGCCTCGACGTCGGCCACGAGGGCGGCGTAGGCGGTGCGGAGTCCGGTCTCGACGGCCTCGAGGGAGTAGGTCCAGCGGCCGTCGACGAACGCGTTCTCCCACTCGTGGGCGCCCGCCGCGATCGGGACGAGGTCCTCGTCCACCAGGCAGGCCTTGATGCGGGTGGAGCCGAGCTCGATGCCCAGGGCCGTGCGGCCGTCCACGACGGCGGCCCGCCGGCGTGAAAGGGTCTGCTCCGTCACCGTCATGACAGCGCGATCAGGCGGGCGCTTGGCTCACCAGTCCGATTAGTCAGACGTAGCTTCCTGCCCTCCGCAAGAAGGTCGACCGTCCATCCGTCGATGCTCACCGGGAACAATGCTGTCACTGCGGTCGCCTTCTGAGGTAGGTCAATGTCGAATGGATTGCCGCCGCTCGTGCGGTCCCACACGGCGATGGTGGCGCGGTCATCCGCGATGAGCCCGAGTGCGACGTGCTGGGCGTCCCAACGTGGGAGGCCGAGCGGCCAGAACGGTTTCCCCGCCCGGATGAAGAACCGGTGTGTCTTGGCGACAGTGACCGCATCGCGAATCAATGCGAGTTGCTCCTCGCTCATTCGGTTCAGGTACCCGGAAAGGTAGAGCCGTCCGGCGAGACCAGTGACGAGGGTGAATGTCTGTCCCTCGCGGGTCATGTCGGCTTGTGGGTACGCCCAGCTCGCGGCTTGCTCGGGGAGCATTGTCATCGGCGCTGATGCCGCGATTGGCGGGTACCGGAGCGGGTTCTGCTGGTCCGAGGTGGACTGCACGGTGAACAGCGCAGTGGATGCTGTGTCGGCGCGCATGCCGCCGGACCCGCAGTTTTCGATGACCAGGCCGGGGTGGCGGCGGTACAGATCTGTGATCCACTGCAGGTAGGCCCGGTTGTGTTCGAGGAGCGCGTCGCCGGTGCTGTCGGTGGCGTGGTCGGATCCTGTGTGCGGGTCGATGTTGTAGTCGAACTTGAAGTAGCCGACGTGGAATTCGTCGACGAGCCGGTCGATGACGGCATTCACATGAGCCAGCGCGTCGGGGCTTCGGAAGTCGAGATGAAAGCGCTCGTGCTCGACGATGCGGTGGCCGTTCCGGGAGATGAATGCTGCGTCCGGTAGATGAGCCGCGATCGGGCTGCGCACGCCGATCACTTCGGGTTCAATCCACAGGCCCGGGGTCATGCCGTGGCCGCGGATGCTGTCAATGACCTCGCTGAGGCCAGATGGAAATCGTGTTGTGGACGGTACCCACTCGCCGACGCTGTCCCACCAGGCACCGGTTTCGTCGTACCAGCCGGCGTCGATGACGAAGACTTCGGCGCCGGTCGCGGAGGCAGCGGCGACGAGCGGGAGTAGCTTTTCGGTGGTCGGGTCGCCGTTGAGGGTGTTCATGTAGTCGTTGAACACGATTGGCATGGCCTCGAGGTCCGGATGCGGGATGTGTACCGCCCGGCGGTGCGAGGTCAGGGATCCTACGACGTCCGGAAGGTCCGTTCCGAAGGCGATCGTCGCGGGTACCGAGCTGAATGTCTCGTGGGGGCGAAGGATCTTGGCCCAGTGGTGGTCCGCGTCGGTCGGTCCACTGAGCGCAAGTGCGTAGCCGCCGGTATCTTCGCCGATCTCCCAGCGCCAGCTGCCGTTGTGGTCGATCTGCCATGCCCAGGCGGTCGAGTCGGCGGCGTTGACGAGGACGCCGGCAGGGAGGTGCTCGCCAGTGGACCAGGTGCCATTGGATGAGACGGCGTGCGCGCCGCGCCGCCAGTGTCGGTGTCCTGGTTCGTCGATGTTTGGCAGGACGGACTCGCTGAGCGGTGCGCTGGTCCAGCGTGTCTCGGCCATCCAGTCGCTGTTCGCCTGGTGGAGTGTCCAATGACCGGGCTCCCCGTCGGCTGGATCTCCGATTCCAACGACGAGAGATGGCACACTGCGCAGCAGTGTCTCTCGGTCGCCGAGGTTGCGAACTGTGACGGTGGAAGTGAAGGCGGCAATGCCGTCGCGACACACCAGCGTCCATGTTGCGGCGAGTTCGGAGGCATGGTCGAGGAGGTCGACGTGCAGCCGTTGCGCACCGTCGTCGTCGGCGTCTTCGGTGATGGCCTGGAGGCGCGCGTTCGTCCCAAAGGGGGTGTGGGTGAGGCGGGAATTGGCGTACTGGTGGCCGCTCTCGGCGGTGAGGATCTCAACGGCGGACGTACCCGCCGGCAGCAGCGCCTCGGCGGTGGTTCGGATGCGTCTCAGTTGTGGTGCGGTGGCGTCATCCCACTCGAGGGTGAGTTCGATGGCGTCACTGCCCCAGGTGTGTTGCTTGGGCACGGTGATGGAGTTCGCTTTCGGTCGGTCAGGCAGAGAGCCGTTAGCCCTTAACTGCGCCGGCGCTGAGGCCGTTGACGTAGTAACGCTGGAGGAGCAGGAACGCGATCAGGCACGGGATCGTTGCGACGGTCGCGCCGGCGCTGAGTATGCCGAAGTCGACCTGCCCGAAGAGTCCGTTCTGGATGTTGACCAGCGCTACGGGAAGGGTGAACTTGTCCTGACTGGTCATCAGAACCAGCGCGCCAAGGAAGTCGTTCCACGCCGCGATGAAGGCGTAGAGCGCGACGGTCGCCATCCCGGGCGTGACCAAGGGCAGCAACGCCTGCCGGAGGATGCCGAAGGTCGAGAGGCCATCGATCATGGCGCTCTCCTCGAGTTCGGCGGGGACGGTCGCGAAGCTGTTGCGCATAACGAACACGGCGAACGGCAGCTGGAATGTGGTGTACACGAGGATCAACCCGAACCGATTGTCAGTCAGTCCGACCATGTTCATCAGCGTGAACAGCGGCGTGAGGATCCCTTGGAACGGCACCATGAACGGCGTGAGGATGACGATGAAGATTAGGCCTGCTCCGACGAAGCGGAGCCGGGCGAGCGCGTATCCGGCGAGCGTGGCGACGACGGTGGTCAAGGCGGTGGTGCCGAGAGCGACGATCGCGGAATTCAGGACGTACGTCCAGATGCCGACGTCTGAGCTACCAAGGGCCGCGTAATTCGCGCCTGTGAGCCCGCGCAACATGCCCGGTCCGAGGCCGGCGCTTGCCGCCTGAGCGGTTTGCACGGAGCGGAGAACGGTCCAGGCGACGGGGAAGATGAACAACACGGCGATGATCACACCGACGACGTAGCGCCCCGTGTACCGGGGGCCCTTTCGGATCAGATCGGCCTGTCCCGACGGGGAGGTAGGCACTGCTGTGGTGACGGTCATGACTCACTCCCCCGGTCGCGCAGCGACCGAACTTGCAGGATGGTGAAGATGATGAGGATGATCAGCAGCGCGATCGATAGTGCAGCGCTGTAACCGAGTCGGTATTGCACGAACGCGGTGGTGTAGATCCACATCACGATGGTGACCGTGGACTGGTTCGGGCCACCGTGAGTCATGACGAAGAACTGATCGAAGGCCAGGAATGACCCTGTGATCGTCAGGATGAGTACGAGCGCGATCGAGGACCGCATCAGCGGCAGCGTGATGTACAGCTCACGGCGCCACTTGCCGGCTCCGTCCACAAGCGCGGCTTCGCCCACGTCCTCCGGTATTGCCTGCATGCCGACCATGAGGAGGATGACGGCAGTGCCGACGGTCTTCCAGGTGATCATCAGGACCACCACGAACAGGGCGAGGTTGCTGTTCGACAACCAGGGCAATCCAGTGTGAGTCAGACCCAGCCGCTGCAGGACCTGATCGAAGAAGCCGCTGTCAGGCTGGATGAGTACGAGGAAGATGTACGCGCCACTGGCGAAACCAACAACAACCGGAAAGAAGAACGTCGTCCGGAAGAATGCCACGCCGCGGATTTTGCGCCGGACGAGCATTGCGAGTCCGTAGCCGAGAACGATCTGGATCGGGGTAACGATGACGGTGTACTTGAGCGTGAATAGCAGGCTCTGCCAAAATTGTCCGTCAGAGACAACGCCTGCGTAGTTGTCGGCGCCGACGAACCGGTGCACCACTCCCAGAAGCGGCCAGTTGTTCAGCGACATCCAGAACATCAAGCCAAGCGGAATGAGGAAGAACGCGACGATCAGGACGAGGGCCGGGGCTGCATAAATTAGGCCGGCACGGTTACGGGCTCGTGCGAGATGGTCGCGATGGACGCGTCTCGGAGCGCCCCCGCGGGGGGCGCGGGTCCGCTTGGACCGCGCCCCCCGGCTATTGGTCGTAACCGCTTCAGTTTCGGTCCTTGTCACTGGCCCACCTGCTGGTAGGCCTGGCCGATGAGGTTTTTCGAGTCGCTGTCGGCCTTCTGCAGCGACGTGTCAACGTCTTTCCCTTGAAACACGATCTCTTGGAAAGCGGTCAGCCACGGGGAAGAAGCGCTCAACTGCAGGGCGTTGGTCGCGATGCTGTCCGGCGCATCGCTGTGCTCGCCGATCTTCTGCTGGAAACTCACCAGAGCGTTGTCCACCTTGACGTCGGACCGGACGGGCGCCTGACCATTAGACGCGGACATGGCCTTCTGGGCCTTCGCGCCCATCAGCCACTGGAGGAACGTCCAGGCCTGCTCCTGCTTCTTCGAGGAGGCGGCGATGCCGTCGTTGTTGCCGCCGGCGAAGGTGGATGTGCCGCTGCCGTCGGAGCTCGGAATGGCGAAGTAGCCGACCTTCGCGCCGGTCTTCTCAGTCGGGGCGACCATCCATGCACCGGAGGTGATCATGCCGACCTTGCCGGCCTCCCACTCCTGCCCCCAGGTGGCGCAGTCGGTGGTTTGAGCGCGCGGCGACACGACCCCGGCCTTCCACATGTCCTGGTACAGCTGGAACGTCCTCGCGACCTCGGGTGACGTGGCGTAGGTGGTCTTCTGCTTCGCATTCGCGGCGGTCAAGGTCTGGCCGCCCGAGGCCCAGATGTAGGGCTGAACGGTGAAGGACAAGCCACCGCCGCAGGCGCCGGGGATATCGAAGCCGTACGTGTCGCTGCCGAGCGCGCGGACCTTCTTGGCGTCGGCCTCCATCTCCGCCCAAGTCTTGGGTGGCGTGTTCGGATCGAGGCCCGCTTTCTCGAATAGCGTTTTGTTGTAGAGCACGAACGAGGGCCCTGCTGTGAAGGGCACGGAGTAGGTCTTGCCGTTGTACTTCGCCAGCTTCATCATGCCGGGGTTGAGCTCATCTTTGTAAGAAAGAGAGTCGACCTTGGAGGAGATATCGGCCAGGACGCCAGTGGCTGCGAAGAGGGGCGCGTTGGCTACGTCGAAGTCGATGACGTCGGGACCGTTACCACTACGGACACCGGTGCCGACCTTATTCACGAACTGGTCGTCGGGCAGCTGCGTGATCTTGACCTGGATGTTCTTGTGGGTGGCGTTGAACTCTTTGGCGAGTTCTTTCTGGCCGTCGCCGACGCGAGCCCACCAGTTGATGGTGGTGACGCCGCCGGAGCCACTGCCGGTGGAGCAGGCGGTCAGACCGCCTGCGACGAGCGCCGCTGCGACGACGGCGCCAGCGAGGGATCGTTTCGTGATCATGGGTTCTCTCCGTTGAGTGTGATTGCTGTTTGGGTGAGGGGGTGGGCGTGAGGTCAGTTGCTGTTCGTCGGGATCCAGATGCGCATCGCACCCTGGCCTCGATTGCCCCAGGCGAAGTAGGGGATCGCGGTAAGTGTTGCGGCCTCGTCGGTACGCCATGGCACGCCGTCGCCGGCGTACAAATCAGAACCGGGCCGGACGAGTCGCCCTTCGGTGCGCAGCGCCACCTTGACCTCTGGTGCTGTCGAGTCGATTTCGTCGATGGGCTCGCTGGGGTCGATTCGGAGGTCCTCGAGCACGCTTCCGGGCTTCTGGTCCGCGTCCTCGAGGCAGTACACCAGCGGCCCTCGAACCAGCGCGACGGCGCCGCGGACGGCGTCGACGCGAGGATGTGCATGCACGAGTTCGGGATGCAGGCCGAAACGCAGCTCCACGACGCTGCTACTGGACCAGTCTCGACGCAGGCGAAGGTAGCCGTCGCGGACCATGGTGTCGGTCTCGGCGCCGTCGATGTAAACGGAGAAGCCTTGCGCCCACTCGGGGATTCGGACGGCCAATTCAAACGCCCCCTCCCCCTGGACGTGCAGTGTGAGGTGGCCGGACCATGGGTAGTCGCCGTGCACACTGATCCGCGCGGCTCCGGACTGAACGGCCGATTCGATGACGCCCGGCGTGAGGTGGTGAAGCTGCACGCCGTTGTCGTCCATCGTCGCGACGTACGTGTGCAGCGACGCGATCAGGCGCGCGAGATTTGGTGGACAGCAGGCGCACTCGAACCAGCTCAGCCGTTCCGATGGCGAACCTTCCTGCGCTCCCCGGTGGCCGGTGCGCATCTGCAGCGGGTTCGTGTAGAAGAAGTGGCAGCCATCCAGTCCCACCGATGCCGCAATGGTGTTGTACAGCACACGTTCCATCTCGGCGGCATACTTTGACCGACCGGTCGCGAGCAGCATCCTCCAGTTCCACTGGAAGCTCGCGATACCGGCGCAGGTTTCGGCGTAGGCGCGATCGGCGGGGAGTTCGTACGGGTCGCCGAACGACTCGTCGAAGTGCCGGGACCCCTGGCCACCCGTGAGATAGGTTTTGGTGGAATAGGCGCTGTCCCAGATTCGTTCGGCGGCGTCCAAGTAACGGGGCTCACCGGTCTCGAGGAACAAGTCAGCGACCCCGGTCATGTAGTACAGCTGTCGGACGGCATGTCCGGTCGCCTCGTCCACCTGGTCCAGGGGCTGGTGATCGCCGAAGTAGTCAGCGCCGAAGGGATGCTTGGGCAGCTTCCCATGACCGCGCCGCTCGATCTGTATGCGAGCGAAGTCCAGGTAGGCCCGATTCCCGGTCTCACGAGAGAGCTCGACGAGCGCTGTCTCGACCTCGGAGTGTCCGTCGTAGGCCTCGTCTCGCTCGGCCAGGTCCGACAGGATCCGCTGCGCAAATCGTTCGGCGACTGCAAGTAGCCGAGTGTCGTTCGCGCCGCGGCTCAGAGCGATCGCCGCCTGGAACAGATGTCCCGCCGAGTACAACTCGTGGCTCCAGATCAGCCACGACCAGCGGTCCCGCAAAGGATCCCCTTGGACACGGGTGTTGATGTAGCCATCCTCTGCCTGAGTTCGGCCGATGAGGTCCACCGCGAGATCGACGAACGCGGCCTCAACCACCTCACCCCGGCGCCCCGACTCCCAACCGATTGCTTCAAGCGTCTTGTACAGGTCGGTGTCGGCAAAATCCATACCGATGTACACGCCGTCCTCTCGGTCGGCAATACGACGGAAATTGTGCAGCACGCCAGACGTCTCGAGGTTGTCGATGAGGTGCGTGATAGTCGCAGCGGCGTTTCGATACTGCCAAGCACCGAGAAAGCCATCCGCGTTGAGACGCACATGATTGAACCCCACCGGGCGTAGTGCACCGAACGGGGTTGACCGAACGGGCCCGTCGAGAGCGGTCGACGAGGCGACAGCGGCACCATGAGAACCCGTCATGTTTCGTACTCCTTTGTACTGTGGGATGACCCATCTCGGAAACCTAGGAAAATGTTTACCCGAATGTAGTGCCATACTGAGTCAGATGTCAACCATGCGAACGCCCGCTGGGGCAGCACAACCCCAGGCGCCCGTCGACGGCGTGTCGGCCTCGCGCCGCCGTCCCACGATCCGTGACGTTGCCGTCGCCGCCGGCGTCTCGACTGCAACGGTCTCGAAAGTGTTTCGTGGGGGGTATCGACTTCGCCCGGAGACGGAACAGCGCGTTCGGGACGCTGCGACCGCCCTCGACTTCTCCCCGAACCCGTACGCACAGAGCCTGCACGGATCCCGGACCGGCACAGTCGGTCTGATCGCGAGCGATATCGACGGTAGATTCTCACTGCCCGTCATGATGGGCGCTGAAGATGCCTTTGGTATCGAGCAGCTTTCAGTTTTCTTATGCGATGCCCGGGGCGACACAATCCGGGAACAACACCATCTCCGAAAGCTTCTCGCGCGCCGTGTCGATGGAATCATTGTCGTTGGCTCTGAGACAAACGCGCGGGAGACGCTCGGCGCCGACATCCCCGTGCCGGTGGTCTATGCGTACGCGCCAAGCTTGCACCCGTCCGATGTGTCCGTGGTCCCGGACAACGTGGCGGGCGGTCGCCTCGCAGCCGACCATCTCCTAGGACTGGGCTTCACTGAGATCGGTTACCTCAGCGGCGACGGTTCATACGAAGCTGCTCAGGACCGAGTTCGTGGAGCACGAGAGGTGCTTCGCAAGGCGGGAACCGACATCCTCGGGGCTGAAGCGTTATTTGGGCCGTGGAGCGAGGAGTGGGGGCGGGCCGGGGCCCGCCGTCTCTTGCAGAGACACCCACAAATGGATGCGCTTCTTTGCGGCTCGGACCATATCGCGCGCGGAACGCTTGACGCGCTTCGGGAAGATGGCCTTCGGGTTCCTGGAGACATAGCCGTAATGGGGCACGACAACTGGGAGCTGCTCGCTGCACAGTCACGGCCCCCGCTATCGACGATCGACAACAACCTTGAAACCCTTGGTCGGCGTGCCGCTGAACTCCTCACTTCCGCAATCGATGGGGACCCGCAACCAGGCGTTCATCGGGTTTCTCCCCTGCTTGTGCCCCGGGCGTCGACTCTCGGAGGGTCGTAGCAGTCCGACCGTGCACTGCCAACGCCTCGGCTCGTTCGCGCCCGGCACCCTGTCTCGATGTGCCCCTCGGCGAGTTGCGTCACGATCCGCTGACGGACCGGATCCGCCGGGGCGCCGAGCACGGCGTCGACGTTGCTCGCCGCCCGATCGGGATGTTCGAGTTCACGGACCACGTCGTCCTTCGCAGCGCGTCAAGGGTCCGTTGGTACGGTACCCGTCGTACTACGACGGACGTCGTGCAAATCCAGGAAGGAATTGCGTGACCCACGCACTCTTCGAATCGATCACCCTCCGCGGTGTCGAGATCCGCAACCGCATCTGGGTCCCCCCGATGTGCCAGTACATGGTCGATGCGCAGGACGGTGTGCCCACCGACTGGCATCTGATGCACCTGGGTTCCCTCGCCCGAGGCGGCGCCGGTGCGGTCGTCGTCGAGGCGACCGGCGTGGTGCCGGAGGGACGGATCAGCCCGCAGGACCTCGGCCTCTGGAACGACGATCAGCGTGATGCCTTCCGCCGGATCACTGATTTCCTCCACTCGCAGGGCGCCAAGGCCGGCATCCAGCTCGCCCACGCCGGCCGTAAGGCCTCGACGTGGCGCGAGTGGGGCGAGCGCCCGGATGGCAACGTCCCCGCCGAGCACGGCGGCTGGCAGCCCGTCGGTCCGTCGCCCATCGCGTTC
>JBCEBZ010000543.1:0-9344 GCA_039206675.1 Rhodococcus sp. (in: high G+C Gram-positive bacteria)
CACGAGGCGCGCGTCGGCGTCCGCGAACATCGTCGCGACCCGCTGCATGCTGCGTCCGTCGTGCGGGACGGGGGCGGGCACGGCGACCACCCCGGCGTAGAGGCATCCGAGAAACGCGCGGAGGAAGTCGATTCCGTCGACGTACAGCAGCATCACCGGATGTGCGGCCTCGGGCCGCGTCGACAGCCACACCGCCAGCGCGCGGGCGTCCCGGTCGAGTGCGCGGTAGCTCACCGTCTCGGCGACGAGTTCCCGGCCGACCTCACGGTGGTAGATGTAGGACCGGTCGTCGCCGTACGCGGCGACCTGGGTGCGGACGTGTGACACGAAATCGGTAGGCACGGATGACCTCTCCTCGGGACCGGACGAGTACGACTCTCGTCCGCACCGAGGCGGGAACCCATCACCCCCAGGGCTGGTTTCATGCCCCCCGGGGGGTGAATGTTTTCCGCACCGGGAGGGCTAGGTGATGAGGGCGCGTCCGGTTCCGCACACCGCGATCGCCCAGAGCACGCTGGTGAACGTGCCGATGATGAATTGTTCCGACGCGTGCGGTTCGCGCAGTTCGGGGTAGCGGGCCAATCCCTTGACCGCCAGGACGACGGCGATGCCCTCCGGCCAGGCCGCGAGGATCGAGACGGCGACGGCGGCACGCTCGAGGAGGCCGATGATCCGTCCGCCGCGCAGCGGCCCGGCGTCGGGTGGCGGGTCGGATCCGGCGTCGGGCTGGCGGCGTGCGATGCGGAATGCGGCCAGCACGAGGGGCGCCCCGCCGGTGGTCGCGGCGGCGACGCACAGGACGAGGGTCGCGGCGAGGGCGAATCCGGTGACCGGTGCGGCGGCGGACGCGGCGACCGCCGCGACGGCGAGCGCGAGCACGACCACGATCGGCGCCGCCCACTGCGACATCCAGCGGGGCCCGCGGGGCGCGCCGAACACCAGGGGCGCGAGCGCGGCGACGCCGAGGGCGAGGAGGGCGAGGGTCGTCACGTGTCCGCCTTGCGTAGGAGTCGTTCGGCCAGTCGTCGTCCCGCGGTCTCGACGTGCCAGCCCGCGGTGGAGAGTCGTTGGGAGACGGCCTGCTTGCTGATGCCCAGCGCGCGGGCCGCCTCGGTCTGGGTGGCGCCGCGCCGCATCTGCTCGACGGCCTCGCGGCCCTCCTCGGTGCGGCGCGCGACGAGGACCGCGACGAGGGTGAGCGCGGTGTCCGCGTCGGCGGCGGCGTCCGGGTCGGAGCCCTCGACGGCCACCCGGCCGGGGGTGCTCTTGGCGCGGTCGACGGCGACCCGCGCGGATTCGAACGCGGGACCGCGCCCGGCCCGGGTTTCGGCGGGGAGGGGTTCCTGGACGGGGCCGGCGCCGATGCCGATGCTCCAGTGTTCGCGTGCGACGAGGTCGAGGGCGAGGTCGACGACGGTCGCCGGGTCCGCGACGACGGCCTGGATCTCGTCGCCGGCGGTCCGCTGGAAAGGGCGGGCGAGGTTGCGGTTCGCGAATTCGGTGAGGAGTGGGGCGACACGGTCGATGTCGCGGCGGCTGCCGCGCTGGTCGACCGTCAACACGAACATGAGTCAAGGCTAGAAACTGGATACTTCGATGTCAAGACTCAAAGCTTGACTCTAAGGTTTCAAGGTTGTGGGATTGACTCGTCCTCGGCGGGGCGGTCGACGGCCGGGTCCGGCACCACGTCGCCGGAACCGTCCAGCGGCCGCCGGGAATCCACCACCAGCCCGGCGATGCCGAGGGCGATGCACACCGCGGACAGCACCAGGAGCCCGGGCTTCGTCTCCCCGGTGAGAGCGTCGCCGAGCACGACGATGCCGACGGTGCCCGGCAGCACACCGATCACCGTGGCCAGCACGTACGGGACCAGCCGGATCGAGGACACGCCGGCGCAGTAGTTCACCACGGAGAACGGGACGAACGCGATCAGCCGCAGCGACCCGACGGCGAGCCAGCCGCGCCGGGCGATCCGCTCGTCCACCCGCCGTATCGTCGGGTTGGAGATGCGCTGCCACACCACGTCCCGGCCGACGGCACGCACCAGGTAGAGGGCGAGCACGGCGCTCACCGTCGACGCCAGCACCGCGATCGCGATGCCGAGCCACGCGCCGAACAGCAGTCCGGCACTGAGCGTGAACACCGTGCGGGGGAACGGGAACACCGTCACCACCGCGTGCACGGCGAAGAAGACGAGGGGAAACGCCGGACCGACGGAGTGCGCCCATTCCCGCACCTGCAGCACGGACGGATGCGGGGCCAGCAACGCCACGACGACCAGCGCGACTGCCAGTGCTGCGACGCCGATCACCCTGCGGTCCCCGAGGCGTCTCTTCACAGGGCACCAGGCTACCCGGGGAACCGGGCCGGGGCGCCGCGAGCGCCGGTCAGCGCAGCCGGCGGCGCCCGGTCACCGTCGCCTCGACGCAGACCCGCCCGCCCGACGTCCCGGCCACCCGGGTCGTCGCCACCGCGCGGCCCGCCCGCACCACGTCCGCGGTGAACGTCGTGTCGCGGTCGAGGGGGACCGGGCGGAAATAGTTGACCCGCACGGACGCGGTGTCCATGTCCGCACCCCGCCGGCTCAGGGCGGCGCTCGCCGCGAGGTCCATCGCGCATGCCTGGACGCCGCCGTGCACGAACCCGAGTTTGTTCGCGATCAGCGGACTGGCCGGCACCACCACCCGCGCACCGGCGTCCTCGATCCGCCCGCCGATCCAGTCGAGCGGCGCGACCCCCGCTTCCGGGAAGTCGGGCAGGGCCGCCGTATTCGCGACCGGCGCCGGCAGGTCCACGAAGTTGCCCCACAGGGTGCCGGTGGCGATCAGGGTGCCCGCCGCATCGTGGACCCGGGCGGTCGAGGTGCCGCCGTCGGCGGTGACGGCGAGGAGCCGGCTCTCCGCCCACAGCGTGGGGCCCTGCCACCGCCGGGGCGTGACGACGTCCAGCGACAACTCGGCCGTGACCAGGCCGTCGCGGGTGCCTCGCCGGTCGTACACCGTGAATCCGAGGAGGTCGTCGAGCAGCACGGCGAGGACGCCGCCGTAGGAGATGTCGGTGGTCTTCGAGGCGAGCGCCGAGATGTCCATGCTCATACGATTGAGGGGTTCGCCGCGGTCGTCGACGTCCCGGGTCGGCGCACCGAGCCCGAACAGCCGCTGGGTGTTCGTGCGACCGGTCACCGCCGGTTCGTGCGCAATGCTCATGACCTGAGGTTATTCATCGTGTGGTGATCCTCACGATAGGGGGCGCCGAACTGCGGCTAGCATCACAGTCACACAACATATTGATCGATCGCTCATCAGGGAGAGGAAGCCGACACCGTGTCACTCGCTTCAGAAACCGAGGAAGCTGCGCGGGCGTACGCCGACTGGCAGCACTCCGTGGCCGGAGTCCTCGCGAAGTCGCGTCGGATCGACGCCGCGGAACTCGGTCCGGAACCCCAGAAGCTCCTCGAGACCGTCACCTACGACGGTGTCACCGTCGCACCGCTCTACAGCCCCCGCGACGAGCGCCCGGAGCAGCCCCTGCCCGGCACCTTCCCCTACGTGCGCGGCGCCGACGCCACCCGCGACGTCAACGCCGGCTGGCTGGTCAGCGCCCGCTTCGGTGAGGGCGCGGAGGCCGCGGACGTCAACCGCGCCGTCCTGGACTCCCTGGAGAACGGGGTCAGCGCCCTCTGGCTCGCCGTCGGCGGCGCCAACCTTCCCGTCCGGTCCCTCGAGACGGCCCTCGACGGTGTGCTCCTCGACCTGGCACCGCTCACCCTCGACGCCGGCACCGACGCACCGCTCGCGGCGCGGGCGCTGTTCGCGCTGCTCGACGCGCGTGCCGCCGCCGGAGACGGGGTCACCGACCGCACCGCGGTCCGCGTCGACCTCGGGGCCGCACCGCTGACGAGCGCGTTCGCCGGTACCGCCGACGTGGAACTCGGCGACGCGGTGACCCTCGCCACCGAGTCCGCCGCCCGGTCCGAGAGCGTGCGGGCGATCGTCGTGGACGGCACCGCATTCCACGACGCCGGCGCCTCCGACGCCGAGGAACTCGGCGCGTCGATCGCGGCCGGTCTCGAGTACCTGCGGGTGCTCACCGCGAGCGGACTGACCATCGGGCAGGCGCTCGGGCAGCTCGGCTTCCGGTTCTCGGCCACCGACGACCAGTTCCAGACCATCGCCAAGTTCCGTGCCGCGCGGCTCGTGTGGGCGCGGATCGCCCAGGTGTGCGGCGCCTCCGACTTCGGTGGCGCCCCGCAGCACGCCGTCACCTCCGCCGCCATGATGGCGCAGCGCGACCCGTGGGTGAACATGCTCCGCACGACCCTCGCCGCGTTCGGTGCCGGCGTCGGCGGCGCGGACGCGGTCACGGTGCTGCCGTTCGACTCCGCACTGCCCGCCGGGGCGCTGGGGGTGTCGAAGACCTTCGCCGCGCGCATTGCCCGCAACACCCAGCTGCTGCTGCTCGAGGAGTCGCACCTCGGCCGGGTGCTCGACCCCGCGGCCGGATCCTGGTACGTCGAGGACCTCACCCAGCAGGTGGCGGCCAAGGCGTGGGAGTTCTTCCAGCAGATCGAGGCGGCCGGCGGCTACGTCGCCGCGCTCGACGCGGGCCTGATCGGCGAACGGATCGCTTCCACTCGTGCGCAACGTGATTCGGACATCGCGCACCGCAAGACCACGGTCACCGGGGTCAACGAGTTCCCGAACCTCGGCGAGGCTCCGCTGCCGGCGGGCGCCGCGGAAACGGGCCGCGTCGCCCGGTACGCGGCCGCGTTCGAGGCGCTGCGGGACCGCTCCGACGCCTACCTGGCGGCCCACGGTGCGCGACCGGCGGTCTTCCTGGCCCCGCTCGGACCCGTCGCCGAGCACAACGTGCGGACCACGTTCAGCGCGAACCTGCTGGCGTCGGGCGGCATCGAGGCCCGCAACCCCGGCCCCCTCGCGGTCGGTGACGGCAGCATCGCCGCCGCCGCGAAGGACTCCGGCGCCGGGATCGCCGTGATCTGCGGCACCGACAAGCGGTACGCCGCCGAGGCCACGGCCGCGGTGGAGGAACTGCGCGCCGCCGGAATCGGCACCGTGCTGCTCGCCGGCCCGGAGAAGGTCGTCGCCGACGCGGACGGCGCCGCCCGGCCCGACGGATTCGTCACCGCCCGCATCGACGCAGTCTCGGTCCTGTCCGGACTGCTCGACACCATCGAGAGCCCGAGCGACTCCTCGGGCGACACAGGGAGCAAGAAGTGACTACTCGCGAGGTCAAGCACGCGATCGGCAGCTTCGCCGAAGTACCGCTGGAGGATCCGCAGTCTCCGCCGCCGTCCGCTCCGACCGCGGAGCAGACGGACGAGCTGATCGCGTCCGCCGCGGCGGCGAACCACTACAGCCCGGAACAGGTGGTGTGGTCCACCCCCGAGGGCATCGACGTCAAACCGGTCTACACCAAGGCCGACCGGGACGCCGCCGAGGCCGAGGGCTACCCGGTCGGCAGTTTCCCGGGCGCCGCGCCGTTCGTGCGCGGCCCGTATCCCACCATGTACGTGAACCAGCCGTGGACGATCCGCCAGTACGCGGGCTTCTCCACCGCCGCCGAATCCAACGCCTTCTACCGCCGCAACCTCGCGGCCGGGCAGAAGGGCCTGTCGGTGGCGTTCGACCTCGCCACGCACCGCGGCTACGACTCCGACCACCCGCGGGTGCAGGGCGACGTCGGTATGGCCGGTGTGGCGATCGACTCGATCCTGGACATGCGGCAGCTGTTCGACCACATCCCGCTCGACAGCGTCAGCGTCTCGATGACCATGAACGGGGCGGTGCTGCCGATCCTCGCGCTGTACGTCGTGGCCGCCGAGGAGCAGGGTGTCGCGCCGGAGCAGCTGGCCGGAACCATTCAGAACGACATTCTGAAGGAGTTCATGGTCCGCAACACCTACATCTACCCGCCGAAGCCGTCGATGCGGATCATCTCCGACATCTTCGCGTACACCAGCGCGAAGATGCCGAAGTTCAACTCGATCTCCATCTCCGGCTACCACATCCAGGAGGCCGGAGCCACCGCCGACCTGGAGTTGGCGTACACCCTCGCCGACGGTGTCGAATACATCCGCGCCGGCCTCGACGCGGGCATGGAGATCGACAAGTTCGCGCCGCGGCTGTCGTTCTTCTGGGCGATCGGCATGAACTTCTTCATGGAGGTCGCGAAGCTCCGCGCCGGCCGACTGCTGTGGAGCGAGCTGGTCGCGAAGTTCGAACCGAAGTCCGCGAAATCGTTGTCGCTGCGCACCCACTCGCAGACGTCGGGCTGGTCGCTGACCGCGCAGGACGTGTACAACAACGTGGCCCGCACGTGTGTCGAGGCGATGGCGGCGACGCAGGGGCACACCCAGTCGCTGCACACCAACGCGCTCGACGAGGCCCTTGCGCTGCCGACGGACTTCTCCGCCCGCATCGCCCGCAACACCCAGCTGCTGCTGCAGCAGGAGTCGGGCACCGTCCGTCCCATCGACCCCTGGGGCGGTTCGCACTACGTGGAGTGGCTCACCCACCAGCTGGCCAACCGGGCGCGCGCGCACATCGCCGAGGTCGAAGAGGCCGGCGGCATGGCGCAGGCGATCAGCGAGGGCATCCCGAAGCTGCGCATCGAGGAGGCCGCGGCCCGCACCCAGGCCCGCATCGACTCCGGCAGGCAGCCGCTGATCGGCGTCAACAAGTACGTGCCGGACGAGGCGGACGAGATCGAGGTCCTCAAGGTCGAGAACTCGCGGGTCCGCAAGGAACAGCTCGAGAAGCTGGACCGCCTGCGCGCAGACCGGGACGCGGGAGCCGTCGAGGCGGCGCTCGCCGAGCTGAGCCGCGCCGCCGCGGCCACCGAGGGCGGCATGGAGAACAACCTGCTGGCGCTCGCGATCGACGCGGCCCGCGCGAAGGCCACGGTCGGCGAGATCTCCGAGGCGCTGGAGAAGGTGTACGGGCGTCACCAGGCCGAGATCCGCACCATCAGCGGGGTGTACCGGGACGAGGCCGGGAAGGTCGACAACATCAACAAGGCAACGGAACTCGTCGAGAAGTTCGCCGAAGAGGAGGGCCGGCGTCCGCGTGTCCTCATCGCCAAGATGGGGCAGGACGGCCACGACCGCGGCCAGAAGGTGATCGCCACGGCCTTCGCCGACCTCGGCTTCGACGTGGACGTCGGACCGCTGTTCCAGACCCCGGAAGAGGTCGCCAACCAGGCGGCCGACAACGACGTCCACGTGGTCGGTGTGTCGTCGCTGGCCGCAGGTCACCTCACGCTGGTGCCTGCGCTCCGGGAAGCACTCGCGGCGGTGGGACGCCCCGACATCATGATCGTGGTCGGTGGCGTCATCCCGCCCGGCGACTTCGCCGAACTGTACGAGGCCGGTGCCGCCGCGATCTTCCCGCCCGGAACGGTCATCGCGGACGCCGCCAGCGGTCTGCTCGAGAAGCTGGCCGCGCAGCTCGGCCACGACCTGACGGGCACCCCGGAATAGCATGGGGCGGCCTCCAGTCGACATCGATGCCCTCGCCCAGGCCGTGCGCGCCAATCAGCGCGCCGGCCTGGCGAAGGCCATCACCCTGGTCGAGTCCACCCGCACCGACCACCGGGAGGCGGCGCAGCGGCTGCTGCTCGAGCTGCTGCCGGAGTCGGGGAAGGCGCACCGGGTCGGGATCACCGGGGTGCCCGGCGTCGGGAAGTCCACGTTCATCGACGCGCTCGGGATGCACCTGATCGGGCAGGGGCACCGGGTGGCGGTCCTGGCCGTCGACCCGTCGTCGACCCGCACCGGCGGGTCGATCCTCGGCGACAAGACGCGGATGGCGCGGCTGACCGTCGAGAAGGACGCCTACATCCGGCCGTCCCCGACTTCGGGGACCCTCGGCGGGGTCGCGAAGGCGACCCGCGAGACGATCGTGCTGCTCGAGGCGGCCGGTTTCGACGTGATCCTCGTCGAGACGGTCGGTGTCGGCCAGTCCGAGGTGACGGTCGCGAACATGGTGGACTGCTTCTGCTTCCTCACCCTGGCCCGCACCGGCGACCAGTTGCAGGGCATCAAGAAGGGGGTCCTCGAACTCGCCGACCTCGTCGCCGTGAACAAGGCGGACGGCAAGCACGAGCGGGAGGCGAAGGGCGCCGCCCGGGAACTCGCCGGGGCGCTGCGCCTGATCTACCCGCACGACGCCGTGTGGACGCCGCCGGTGATCACGATGAGCGGTCTCGAGGGTGTCGGTCTCGAGGACTTCTGGAACACCGTCTGCAAGCATCGTGAGGTGCTGACCGCGGCCGGGCAGTTCGAGGAGAACCGGCGCCGTCAGCAGGTGGACTGGACGTGGACGATGGTCAACGACCAGTTGCTGCGCCGCCTCGCGTCGAACACGACGGTGAAGGCGATCCGCGGCGACGTCGAACAGCGGGTGCGGGACGGGTCCCTGACGGCGGCGCTGGCCGCCGCCGAGATCCTCGACGCGTTCGACGGTACGGACGCGTCAGCCGACTGATTTCGCGAAACGCCCGACCCGGTCGACGAGATCGTCGAAGAACGCGGCCGGGTCGGTGCTCACCGCGATGTCGACGTTGGGTTCCCGGTTCCAGTGGCCCACCCAGTCGGCGACCGTGGTGCCCCGGGTGAGGCGGCCGTGCAGTTCGACGTCGACGGTCGCCGGCCGGGTCCGCGCAATCGCCGGGTCCAGCGCCACGGCCGCCGCGAACGGGTCGTGCATGTGCGCCAGGAACCCCTGGTCGTGGGTGCGGTGGAAGTCCATGTAGAAGCGGATGGCGTCGGACAGGTGCCGGATCACCGGATTGCTCGCCGTCGAGCGGACCTCCGGTCCGTCGTCGGGGGAGATGATCTCGGCGGGACTGCTGCCCGCCGCCTCCGCCAGCCGCCGGACGTGGTCCGGTGTCATCTCGATCGTCTCGGTGACGTCCAGCCCGCACAGGATGGGCCGGCGGCCCACGGGCAGACCGGAGAACGCGTCGAACACCTCCTTCGCCGCCTCCGGATCCACCGACACGTTCCATTCGGTGGTGGGGGTGGTGTTGCCGGGATGGTTGAACGCGCCGCCCATCACGACCAGGCGCCGCAGCAGCCGGGGCAGTTCCGGTTCCTCGCGGATCGCGAGGGCCAGGTTCGTCAGCGGCCCGGTCACCAGCCCCGTCAGCTCGCCCGGAGCGTCCCGGACCAGTTCCACCCACAGGGTGGTGGCGTCCCGCTCGGACAGCGACCGCCCCGACGGGGGGAGGACGGCGTACCCGATGCCCTGCGGGCCGTGCGTGTCCTCGGTGGTGCGCAGCGGGCAGGCCAGCGGCACCCGGGCGCCGAGCGCCACCTCGAC
>JBCEBZ010000544.1:0-9331 GCA_039206675.1 Rhodococcus sp. (in: high G+C Gram-positive bacteria)
GTCGTCCACGTCGAACCCGAGGGAATCGAACGCATCCATGACTTCATGACGGCACACGTCGGCGGGTTCTCCTCGCTCGACGAGGTCGCGGACGCCGTTGCCGGGTACAACCCGGAGCGGAAGCGGGCACGCAACCTCGACGGTCTTCGCAAGAATGTCCGCCTGCGGGAAGACGGGCGCTGGTACTGGCACTGGGACCCGAAGTTCCTGCTCGCCGACGACAACGAGCCCCGAAGTCATGCCGATCCCGTTCGACTCTCCGCCGCGGCAAGCAAGGTCGACGTGCCGACGCTCGTGGTGCGTGGCGGCAAGTCGGACGTCGTGAGCGATGCGGGAATTGCACAGATGCGGGCGTTGATGCCGCACGCGGAGGTCGCGGACGTCGGAGGAGCCGGCCACATGGTCGCTGGGGACGACAATCAGGTGTTCGCCGCCGCAATCGAGGCGTTTCTGACACGTCACAACCTGTGACGCCCGCCCGGCCGGAAATCGTGTTCGTTGCCTGCACGATCTGCGTGTGGCCCCGCGTCTCGACTGCCGTCATCGGGGCCTGGGGTGTCGTTCGCGTGCGCCGCGAATCAGCCTTGAATTCCCTGTGAGAGGATCTCGTCGAGTTCCGGCCAGAAGATTCGGTGGTCCAGACATTCGGGCTGGGCGGCTTGGAGTTCGTCGATCAGCCATTGGATCATCTCTCGTGTTTCTGCCGCTGCTCGGTCGCCGTTGCCGTCCCGAATGGCTTCGACCACGTTGGTGACTCCCACGGTGAGGCGGGGGCGGCTGCCCTCCGGGTACCGCCACGGCACGGTGCTGTTCATGGCGACCAGCGCGGGTACGACAGTGGCGAGGAGAGAGTTGTGCGAGGCTTCGGCGACGCGCAGTGTCCAGGTGGCCGCGTGCTCGGCGTAGCCAGGTCCTCGTTTTCGTTCGGTCGCGCGTAAGGCCGCGACCGACTCCTCGAGAAGGGCGAGGTCGGAGTCGGTGCGGTTCGCCGCGGCGAGTGCCGCGACGGACGATTCCACGGCGGTTCGCGCTTCGAACACCGTGCGCAGAGTGGCGCCCTGGAATTGGACGACCATCCCGAGTGCGCTGCCCACAACTGCGGGACCGGGCATGCCGAGCCGCGGTCCTCCCTGCGGGCCGGCCTTGACGGTCACGGCTCCCAGGAAATTGAGCAGACGCAGAGCCTCGCGCAGCGTGGCCCTGGAGACGCCGTAGCGCTCGACCAGGGTCGCCTCGTCCGCGAGGCCGTCGCCGGGGTGCAGCCCGCGAGAGGTGAAGTCGCGGATGATCAGTCGTGCTGTGTGTGCCGGGAGTGAACCCCGGGGAACCGTGGGTCTTGCGGCTGTTGCCGGCTTCGCGCGCCCGGTGTCGGCCCTGTCGTTGCGGTCGCGCATCACGCCTCCTCGTCGGTCAGCCGAGAAATCTTCCGGCTGGGTCTTGCCTCCTCGTAATTCTCATACTAGTTTATGTAATAACTCTGATACTAGTTAGCGTCGACAGTGATCGACGCGGACAGGACTGAAGATGGAAACGCTGGACGGCAAGATCGCCATCGTCACCGGTGCCGGCCGCGGGATCGGGCGTGGCATCGCCGAGAAGCTCGCCGACCGGGGCGCGACGGTGGTTGTCGCTGATTTGGACGGCGGGACCGCCGACGACGTCGCCAAGCAGCTCGGAAAAGATGCGGTCGGTATTCGAACGGACGTGGCCTCCTCTGCCTCGGTCGCCGCGATGGTGGATCAGGTCCTGGGGACCTATGGGCGAATCGACGTCCTGATCAACAACGCCGGGTGGGACAAGGCCGGTCGGTTCCTCGACTCCGATCCAGCAGATTGGGACCGCATCATCCAGGTCAATCTGTACGGGGTGCTGAACACTTCGAAGGCCGTGCTGCCGACCCTCGTAGGGCAGCAGTCCGGTTCGATCGTGAACATCGCTTCGGATGCGGGGCGAGTGGGCTCGTCAGGGGAGGCCGTGTACTCGGCCACGAAAGGCGGCGTCATCGCCTTCACCAAGACCATCGCCCGCGAGGTGGCGCGCTCCGGAGTCCGCGCGAACGCCGTGTGCCCGGGCCCGACGGACACCGACCTCTTCGAATCGTTCGCCGGCCCGGGCCTGCGCGAGGCCCTGGCCAAGGCGATCCCCTTCCGGCGGATCGGGACACCGAACGACGTCGCCGGCGCCGTCGCGTTCCTGGCATCCGACGACGCAAGTTACATCACAGGCCAAACACTCAGCGTCAGTGGCGGACTCACCATGAGCTGATCGGTTTCGGTCAATCAGAAGGAGCAGTTGATGACAGACCAGAACAGGTCACATCCGAGGCAGGTTCCGTTCGTCGCGGCGACCCTCACCACGGCATTCGCCGAGACTTATCGACGGTACGCCGACCGCCCGGCGGTCATCGGTGAAGACGGGACCACACTCACCTACGCCGAGCTCGGTTGCCGGGCCCGGCGGGTCGCAGGGGGCCTGGCCGATCTCGGCATGGGCCCCGGGGACCGGGCCATTGTCGTGATGCAGAATCGCCCCGAGTGCTTCGTGATCGACCACGCCCTCGCCGCAGGGGCTTTCGTGCGGGTGGCGCTCAGCTACCGGCTCCACGCCCGCGAAATCGCGGACGTCGCCCGCGACTGCGAGCCCGTGGTGGCGTTCGTCGACGCCGAGCGCGAGCGCGAGGTGGCCGAAGCCCTCGCCGAAGCCGGCCTAGACGTGGTGGTCGTCGCCGTGGACGAGCCGCAAGGGGAGGTCGGGGCTACCCTCGCCGACCTCGCGGAGCGCGCCGAGCTGGAGTCGCCGCAGGTCGAGCCGGAGCAACTGGCGTGGCTGCCGTACACCTCTGGAACGACCGGGGAGCCCAAAGGCGTGATGCTCAGTCATCGCAGCGTGCTGGCGTGCGCCCGCAACCTGATGGTCGAACTGGACGCGATCCAATCCGACGACGTCGTACTCCACGTCGCGCCGCTCACGCACCTGTCCGGCTATCTGTCGGTGCCGTACACCCTGCGGGGCGCGAGCCACGTCTGCGTCGCGAAGTTCGAGCCCGTGCGGGCCCTGGAAGACATCGGGAAACACCGGGTCACGGTGATGCCGGCCGTGCCGACGATGCTCAACATGATGCTGCCGGAGCTCGAGGCAGGCGGGTGGGCCATCGACACCCTCCACACCGTCGTATACGGCGGCTCCGCCATCGCGCCCGAGCGCCTGCGCCGGCTGGTCGACTGCCTCGGCGACGTCTTCGTTCAGGGCTACGGCCTGACCGAGGTGCCGTTCCCGTTGGCCGCGCTCGCAAAGCACGACCACCGCTTCGACCCGAACTCGGCTGTGCCGGAGTGTCTGGCGTCCGCTGGACGGGTCAACCCTTTCGTTCAGGTGCGGCTGATGGGTGAGGACGGCCAGCCGGTCTCGGAGGGGGAGGAAGGCGAAATCCAGGTGCGCGGCGACACGACGATGATGGGCTACTGGAACAACCCCGAGGCCACCGCCGCGGTTCTTCTGGAGGACGGCTGGTCCGCGAGCGGTGACATCGGCCGCATGAAGGACGGGTATCTCTACATCGTCGACCGCAAGAAGGACATGATCGTCTCCGGCGGGTTCAACGTGTTCCCGGCCGAGATCGAGGCCGCCATCTCGGGACTTTCGGGAGTAGCGGAGGTCGCCGTGATCGGCATCCCCGATCCCCGCTGGGGCGAGGCTGTCAAAGCGGTCGTCGTCGTCCGCGAGGGACATCGGATCTGCGAGGAAGACATCGAACGTGTCTGCCGCGAGCAGATTGCCGGCTACAAGCGCCCGCGAGTGGTCGAGTTCGTGAACGAGCTGCCCAAGACCGGGAGCGGGAAGATACAGCGCCACGTGCTGCGTGAGCGGGACTGGGCCGGTCACGACAGGCGGATCGGCGGATGACGAGAACCGACGACGGGCGCGTGGACCCGGACACCGGGGTCCCGGTCGAGCTGCTCGAGTTCGACCGCACCCTGTCCACGAACGGCCGGGGGTCGGCGCTCGACCTTCTCGCGTCCTTCGACTCCTACACCAATCAGGACGGGCCGTCGTGCGCCGAGATCGTGCACGACGTCCCGGTCCGGGAGATTGGCGGGTGGCGCGTGACAGCGGACGTCTACCGTCCGCACGGCGAGCCGCCATTCCCGACGCTGCTCTGGTTGCACGGCGGAGCGTGGGTGCTGGGTGCGCCCGCCACCCACCGCCGGCTCGCGGCCGACCTGTGTGCACTGGGGCTTCTCACGTTCGTGCTCGACTACCGCCGGGCTCCGAAGCACCGGTTCCCGGCGGCCGTCGAGGACTGCGCGCACGCGCTCGACTGGGTGGCCCGGCGCGCAGGCGAATTCGGTGGCGACACCAGCCGGCTCTACCTCGGTGGCGACTCTGCAGGGGGGAATCTGGCCGCGGCCGTGCTCGCCGACCGCCCGGCCGCACAGGTCAGCGGTGCAGTGCTGTGTTACGGAATCTACGACGTGCATCGTGCGCTCCCCAGCTTGACGGACCTGGTCGGCGGTCCCGACCCCGAGAGCCAGCTCTACCTCGAACCCGCCGATGCGCGTGAGCAACTCGAGGACCGTCGGCTGCAACCGGAACGACACTGTGCGGGATTCCCGCCCACCCTCGTTCTCACGGGGGACGAGGACCCGCTCTATCCCGAGTCCGTGGCTCTGGCCGGCAGGCTGGCCGCAGCCGAGGTGCAGCATCGGTTCGTCGTCATCGACGAAGCACCGCACGGATTCCTGCAACTACCTACCCATCCCGGCCACGCACAGGGATTGCGGGCGATCGACACGTTCGTGACCAGCACCTGAGCGCGGTCTTTTGACGGAGAGACAGACATGGCGAGTTTGCCCACGATGACATTGAGCGACGACGAGCTGCACAGGGCGCTCGAGGACGCCAACCTACCGACTCTGCTGGTGATGCTCACGCACGTGACCGGCGACGAGCGCTGGCTGAATGCGCCTTATCGGCCCACCCGCCCAAAGGCTCTGGAAGACAACGACGACGCCGGCCTTCCGCCCGAGCGTCAGGCCGAAGTGCGGGCCGCGGCGTTCGAGGCCCTTCGCCGCTGGCGAGACGGTGAGCTGGTCGAGCCGGCGGCACCGACCGAGGCGCAGATCGTGACGTGGCTCACGGCCTGCATGGGCGAGGAGGTTCCCGCGGAAGAGGGACCGATGATGGCGGAGGAGGCCGGTTTCCGACCGCGCGACGTGTCCTGGTCCGGTCCGCGCCCCGACCGTGTGGCCGACTTCCGCGTCGTCGTGATCGGTGCCGGCATCTCCGGTCTGTGCGCCTCGATCAAGCTCGCCGAGCTGGGGATCGAGCACGTCGTGTTCGAGAAGGACGACCAGGTCGGCGGCACCTGGCTGGAGAACGACTACCCGGGTGCGGGAGTGGACACCCCCAGTCATCTCTACTCCTTCTCGTTCGCGCCGCATCCGGATTGGTCCCGGTACTACGCGAAGCAGCCGGAGATCCTCGACTACCTCGCCGGCGTCGCTAAGCAGTACGACGTCGTCGAGCGCGTGCGCTTCGGTACGGAGGTCGAGTCGGCCCGCTTCGACACCGACACGGGCCAGTGGGAGATCGTGACCCGTGATGCCGACGGCGCAACCACACACACGGCCGATGTCGTGATCAGTTCGGTGGGTCAGCTCAACCGTCCGCAGCTGCCGAACATCCCCGGAATGGATTCCTTTTCCGGTCCCGCATTCCATTCCGCGCAGTGGCGGCACGACGTCGACCTCACCGGCAAACGCGTGGGTGTGCTCGGTGTCGGTGCCAGCGCCATGCAGATCGTTCCCACCATTGCCGGCACACCATCCGAACTCGTGGTGTTCCAACGGTCGCCCCAGTGGGTTGCACCCAATCCGAACTACCTCCGCGCGGTGCCCGAGGGTGCGCGACTGCTGCTGGAGCAGGCGCCGTTCTACGCCGCCTGGTATCGACTGCGGATGTTGTGGATGTTCAACGACAAGCTGCACGCCACCCTGCAGATCGATCCGGACTGGCCGCACCCGGAGCGTTCGGTCAACGCCGCCAACGACAAGCACCGCGAATTCTTCACCCGCTACCTGAGGGAGCAGCTCTCCGGCCGGGAGGACCTGATCGACAAGGTCCTGCCCCAGTACCCGCCGTACGGCAAGCGAATCCTCATGGACAACAACTGGTTCGGAACCTTGAAGCGGGACGACGTTCGTCTGGTCGCCGACGAGGTCGTCCGCATCGACGGCGACGCAATCGTCACGGACGACGGTGAGCGCCACCCACTGGACGTGCTGGTGTACGCGACGGGATTCGCGAGCAAGCGGATGCTGCACCCGATCGACGTACGAGGCGAGGGCGGCCGGTCGCTGCGCGAGGTGTGGGGAGACGACGATGCGCGTGCCTACCTCGGCATGACCATGCCCGGGTTCCCCAACTTCTTCGTCACCTACGGCCCGAACACCAATCTCGGACACGGTGGCAGTGTCATGTTCCACACCGAGTGCCAGGTCAACTACATCACGCGATTGCTGGTTGCCATGCTCGAGCAGAACATCACAACCGTGGAGTGCCGCGCCGAGGTGCACGACACATACAACGCCCGGGTCGATGCGGCCCACGAGCAGATGATCTGGACGCATGCCGGGATGAACACCTGGTACCGGAACAGCCGCGGCCGTGTCGTCACCAACACCCCCTGGCGGCTGCGTGACTACTGGGCGATGACGCGTACTCCCGATCTCGACGACTTCCTCCTGACCCACGGAAAGAATTAATTGTGAACGACTACAAGGATTTCCCCACGCTCGCGATCGATCGTCCCGACGACGGCGTGTTGCGGATCGTGCTGGACGGCCCGGATCTGCATGCGGTGGATGCGGGCATGCACCGCGACCTGGCGGATGTGTGGCCCGTGATCGACCGGGACGAGTCGGTGCGCGCGGTACTGATCCGCGGTGCCGGTGATCGAGTCTTCTCCGCAGGGGGCAGTTTCGGTTTGATCGAGGCCATGGTCGAGGACTGGCATGTCCGCACCCGGGTGATGCGCGAGGCACGTGATTTGGTGCGCAACATTGTGGAGTGCTCGGTGCCGATCGTGTCCGCGATCAACGGCCCCGCGGTGGGCGCGGGGCTGGTGGCCGCGTTGTTGGCCGACGTGTCGGTGGCGGGCCGCCGGGCGAAGATCTTGGACGGCCATGTGCGGCTCGGCGTCGCCGCGGGCGACCATGCGGCGATCTGCTGGCCGCTGTTGTGCGGAATGGCCAAGGCGAAATACCACCTGCTGACCAATGAGGTCCTCACCGGAGAGGAGGCCGAGCGGATCGGCATGGTCTCGGTCTGTGTGGACGACGACCGGGTGCAGGATCGCGCGTTGGCGATCGCGCAGTCTCTGGCGCAGGGCGCGCCGAGTGCGCTGCGGTGGACCAAGCAGGCGCTCAACGGCTGGTACCGGCAGGCGATGCCGATCTTCGATGCGTCGCTGGGCTTGGAGTTCTACGGCTTCGGTGGTCCGGAGGTGCAGGAAGGCCTTGCGGCCCACCGTGAGAAGCGTGAACCGAGGTTCGTATGATCGCCCCGCCGACCCATCCGCTGACGGGTATCACCGTCGTCTCGCTGGAGCAGGCGATCTCGGCGCCGCTGTGCACACGGCACCTGGCCGACCTCGGAGCCCGGGTGATCAAGATCGAGAATCCCGCGGGTGGGGATTCGACTCGCCATTACGACACCGTGGTGGGGGAGGGGATGTCGGCTCACTTCGTGTGGCTCAACCACGGTAAGGAATCCGCGGCCCTGGACCTCACGGATCCGGACGACTTCGATGTTCTTACCGGCTTGCTCGAGAAGGCCGACGTGTTTGTCAGCAACCTTGCGCCCGGCGCGCTGGGAAGGCTCGGCCTCACACCCGCCGAGCTCGCACAGCGGCATCCTCGGCTCGTCGTCGTGGACATCTCCGGTTACGGAACCGGGGGACCGCAGGATCACCGCCGCGCCTACGATCTGCTGATCCAAGCCGAGGGTGGCTCGTGCGCGATCACCGGTTGGCCGGGGCAGCCGGTGAAGTCGGGGATTCCTCTGGCGGACGTGGGCACCGCCCTGTATGCCTATTCCGCGATCCTGGCCGCCCTGTTCGACCGGGAGCGCACCGGCCGCGGTGCGGTCATTCCCATCGCGATGCTCGACGTGGTCGCCGAGATGATGGGCTTCGCCCTGAACCAGACCGTTCACGCCGGTGTCGAGCCGGAGCCGGTCGGTATGGGGTCACCGATGGTCGCCCCGTACGGCGCCTATCGGACCGCGGACGGGCAGGTAGTGGTGCTCGGCACCACCAGCGATCGGGAATGGCGCAAGCTGGCCGAGATGATCGGGCGGCCCGATCTGGCCGAGCATCCGTCCTACGCGCGCAACCACGATCGCGTCGCGCACCGCACCGACCTGGATGCGGTCCTGTCCGACTGGTGTTCCGGGCGTGACCTCGCGGAGGTCCAGCAGCTCGCCGACGCCGCCGGCATCGGCAACGGTCGACTCAACGGGGTCCGCGACCTCGTCGATCATCCGCAGCTCACCTCGCGCCGACGCTGGCGCGATGTGGACACACCGGTGGGTCCGGTTCCGGCGCTGGTCCCACCTGCCCTGGCCACTCGGTGGCCGGTCCGGCGCGGAGCGGTCCCCGCGCTCGGAGCCCACACCGACACCATCCGGGGGGAGACGCGCCGGTCGGTTCAGGCCTGAGCGGACGAACGTGGCGGCGGCCGCTGTGTGCCGCGCCTGGTGGGCGGAGTGCGCCCGAAACCGGTGTCGAGGTATGGCACCAGTTGATGAGATTCCCGGTTCCCTCCCAGAAGGAAGACCCCAATGACGAGCGCAGCAACGGCGAACGGGACGACACCGTCCCAACGCGACATCCTCCGTGTGGCATCCATTTCGATCGCCGCGAACAGCATCGAGTACTACGACTTCTTCATCTACGGCACGGCGGCGGCGTTGATCTTCCCGACCGTCTTCTTCCCGGAGCAGAGCCCGATGATGGCCTTGCTGCTCTCCTTCGCCACCTTCGGCGTGGGTTTCGTCGCCAGGCCGCTCGGTGGCGTCGTCTTCGGACACTTCGGCGACAGTGTGGGACGCAAGAAGACCCTGGTCGTCGCGATGCTCATCATGGGAATCGCGACCACCGCGGTCGGCCTTCTGCCGACGCACGCGCAGATCGGCGCCGCCGCCGCCGCGATCCTCGTCCTGCTCCGATTCATCCAGGGCTTCTCGATCGGAGGCCAGATGGGCGGGGTGGTGCTGTTCGCGGTGGAACAGGCACCCGAACGTCGACGCGGGTTCTACGGCAGTCTCACCG
>JBCEBZ010000545.1:0-8808 GCA_039206675.1 Rhodococcus sp. (in: high G+C Gram-positive bacteria)
AAGCTGAGCACCGCCCTCATCCACGCCTACCCGGCGCACGACGTGAAGGCGGTCAGGTGACGGAACTCGCGGTCACTGCGGGTCGGGACCGGTGGCCACCGGTCGGCCGGGATCCGACGACCACTGCGACCAGGACCCGGGGTACAGGGCGGCGTCGATGCCGGCGAGCGCGAGCGCCGCGACCTGATGGGCCGCCGTCACACCCGATCCGCAGTAGACGCCGACCGGACGTCCGGGCTCGGCGCCGACCGCGGCGAACCGTGCGCGCAGCGCGTCGACCGCCACGAACCGGCCGTCGGGCCCGAGGTTCTCGGACGTCGGGGCGCTGCGGGCACCGGGAATGTGCCCGGCGCGGGGATCGACGGGTTCGGTTGCCCCCGAATACCGCTCGGCGGCACGGGCATCGAGAAGGTGGCCCGCGGCGGCGAATTCGGCGGCCTCGTCCGCGGTCAACGTCGGAAGGTGGCCCGCGCTGAGCACGACGTCACCGGGGACGCGCGCCTGCTCGTCGCCGGATCGGACGGGGCGACCCGCCGCCGTCCACGCGCCGAAACCACCGTCGAGCATGCGCACGTCGGAAACACCCGCCCAGCGCAGCAGCCACCATGCCCGCGCGGCGGCGAGGTTCCCCGTCGCGTCGTAGACCACGACGGGACTGCCCGCCCGGATTCCCCATCGGCGCGTGGCGTCCTGGAGGTCGGCCACCTCCGGTAACGGATGCCGGCCCAGATCGGGGGTTCCCGGGGCGGCGAGTTCGGTGTCGAGATCGACGAACACGGCCCCGGGAATGTGCGCGTCGAGATAGTGCTGCCTGCCCTCGGCGTCGCCGAGCGCCCACCGCACGTCGAGGAGGGTGGGCGGAGCGTCGCTGCTCAACGATTGCGCCAACTCGTCGACCGTCACCACAGGACTCATCGCACCACTGTCGCACAGCGCGGGTTCGGTGTGCCGCGGGGACGGGAACCTGGCACCCTGAAACGAATGACGGGACGTCGCGCGACGGCGCTGCTGCTGGCGGCCGCGCTGTTCGGGCTTGCCGGGTGCGCAGCGGCGGAGCCGGCGAGGACACAGCCGCCGGTGCCGCGGGTGCAGGCGTCCGCGGCCGGGCTGACCCTCGACGGCCGGCCGTGGTGGCCCGCCGGGCTGAACGCCTATCAGCTGGCCACCGACTGGTCCGTCAACCGCGGGTGCGGTGCCGAGGTGGACCTGGACGGCTTCTTCGGCAGCTTGCCGGAGGGGTCGCTCACCCGGTTCAACGCGTTTCAGTGGCTGGCGATCGACAAGGCGACCGGCGCGCTGGACTTCACCGGCATCGACAACGTCTTCCGGGCGGCCGAGGCGCACCGGCAGCTGGTGATCCCGGTCCTCGCCGCGCAGGACGGGGCGTGCGGCGACGAGATCTTCAAGTCGAGCGAGTGGTACGACGCCGGCTGGCGCAGCGTCGCACCCGGCTCGGTGCTCAGCTACGAGGACTGGATCGCGACGGCGGTGAAGCGGTGGCAGGGCTCGCCGTCGCTGGCGATGTGGGAGTTGATCGGCGAACCCGAGCCGCTGACCCCGTTCCACAGCTGCGCGGACACCGCGGGCGAGACGCTGCGGACGTTCGTCGACGCGGCCGGTGGTCTCGTCCGGAGCCTCGACGACCGCCACCCGATCACACTCGGGATGATCGGTGGCGGCCAGTGTGGAACGGCGGGAACGGATTACGAGTTCGTGGGCGCGTCGCCCGCTCTCGACGTCCTGCAGTACCACGACTACGGGGCGGACGGCGTTCCCCTGCCGGGGGACCGCTACAACGGCCTGGCCGTGCACATCGAGCAGGCCGAACGCCTCCGCAAGCCGATCCTCGTCGCGGAGATCGGACAGTATTCGGGGGCGGGCTGCGTCTCCGTCGTGGAGCGGGCCCGGGAAGTGGCCGTGAAGATCGACGGCCAGCGTGCGGCCGGGACGGCGGGCGCGCTGCTGTGGGCGTTCGTGCCCGACCCTCGTCCCGGCGAGTGCACCTACGACATCGGGCCCGACGATCCGGCGCGGGGAGTGCTCCGCGAACGCAACGGCACCCGCTGACGGTCACAGCACCCGGTACAGCCGCCAGGTGGGTTGGTCCTGGCCGTCGTTCGGTATCTCGAGTTCCAGCGTGGCGATGTCCGCGCCGGTCTCGTACAGCGTCGGGTACCGCCGGTTGACGGCATCCGACTCGCCGCGACCGGTGTTGGGGACCGCGAGGACGTACTGGATGCCGTGATCGGCGGGCCGGTTGACGATCGATGTGAAGTCCTGGTCGGAGGGGATGACGAACGTGCGCGGGTTGTCGGTCGCGGTGTACACGGCGAACCCGTACACGGTGTCCATGAGCACCGAACCCTCGGGCAGTCTCATCCGGTCGATGTGGTGGGCCAGTTCCCGTTCGGTGCTGAACGAGGCGATGATCCGGCGCTCGGTGCGCCGCTTGTCGGAGGTGTCGTCCGGCGCGGGGAACACGACCGATTCCAGTGCGTACTGCTGATCCGACAGGGTGGGGGACACCATCAGCGCCCCGGTGGCGACGGGAGTGAAGACGACGAGGGCCACGGCCAGAGCCGCCGGAACGGATCGGGAGCCGACGACGAGGCGCCGGGTGAACCCGTGCGGGCCGTGGCGCCGCTCGACCAGCGCCCCACCCGGCGGGACGAGCTGGAACGCGAGCACCGCCATCAGCGGAAGCGCGCAGATGTAGAACCGCAGGAACGGGAACGTCAGTCCGCGCATGTAGCTGAGCGTGGCGAACGCGATCACCGACGCCAGCACCACCACGGCCGCCACGACCTCGAGGTCGCGTCGGCGCCAGGCCAGCACCGCGACGATCGGGACCAGCAGGGGGAGCACGGGCCCGAGCACGACGGTCTCCGCGACGGAGAAGACCAGCGCGTACCCGGCGTCGGTGGAGCCGCCGCCGCTCTGCTCGAGGATGCTGGCGTTGCCGTACGTGGACGAGAACTGCTGCAGGGCCTCACCCGTGATGAGCCAGCTGGTGGCCGCCCACGCCAGGAACGCCACACCGGTGGGCAGCGCCACCAGCACGGCGTCGAGCGCCGCGGGAAACAGCAGTTCCCGCTTGTTCTTCCACCCCTGCCGCAGCAGGGTCGTCGCGAAGACGAACACGGTCACGGCCAAGCCGGCGGCCAGCGCGTCGTACCGGGTCAGGTACGCGAGTCCGAGGGCGACCGCGACGGCGACGAGGTCGTGGATGTCGTCGGTGGTGCACCAGCGGATCAACCGGCGGGTGGCCCAGCACATCAGCAGCAGGAACGGCGCCTCGCTCATGCCGTTGCCGCCGTAGAACACGATCATCGGGTTGAGCGCGAACAAAGCGGTGACCGCCCAGATCAGCCACGGCGGGCAGCCGCGATCGGTGCCGATCTTGAAGATCTGCACCACCGCGCCGGCCATGAACGGCGCGGACATCACCACCCCCGTCACACCCCAGGCGGTGAGGCCGGGCCACCAGTGGCTGAGCAGCACCGTCGGCAACTGGACCACCGCCGTCAGCGGTGTGAACACGAACCCGATCGCGGCGAGGTGGGGGTCCCGGCTGAACAGGACGCTGCGTGCGGCGGAAATACGACTGAGCGCGTCGCCCATCAGAAATCCGTGCCCGACAGTCAGATACAGCCCGACCACCACGTACAGTGCGGTGCAGCCCCAGAACAGCCAGCGCGCCGGCCTCACGGCGCCGTCCCCGAAGTAGGCTCCGCCGACACCGATTCGACGGCCTTCGGTGCGCTCGACCCGGCCAGGCCGTGGAACGTCTTCTCCCAGTACGACGGGTTCCGGATCAACTGGTACGTGCCCTTGATCGCCGCGATGCTCATCATCACCCAGTACAGCGGTGTCGTCAGACCCGCGATCAGCAGCGCCGAATTCCGGGTCTCCCGGCACGCGATCAGATTCATGTAGAGCACCGCGACGTTGCCGAACAGCAGCGACACGAGCGCCGGGAAGTACACGTACGCGGGAAACTCCTCCTGGATGACGTGCGGCTGACCCAGGATCCAGGCCAGGCTGATCAGCCAGAACACCATGTTCAGGCACGCGATCAGCGGCGTCCCCGCCATGAGGGCCGTGAACCGGAAGAACCCGACGGCGCCGAGTCCCCGCCACAGGCCGACGGGTCGGCGCATGTGCACCAGCCACGTCTGCAGATAGCCCTTGTACCAGCGGGACCGCTGCCGGATCCAGTTGATGGCGTCGCTGTTCGCTTCCTCCAGCGTCGTGGAGTCGAGGACCGCGGTGCGGTATCCCGATTCGGCGATGCGCACACCCAGGTCGGCGTCCTCGGTGACATTGAACGGATCCCAGGATCCGATCTCGTCGAGCACGCTGCGCCGCAGATGATTCGACGTGCCGCCGAGCGGGATGGGCGAATCGCTGCGCATCAGTCCGGGCAGGATGAACCCGAACCACAACGCGTAGTCGGCGGTGAACCACGCGGTGAGCAGATTCTGGGTCCCGTTGTGGAACGCCAGCTTCGCCTGCACGCACGCGGTGTTGTCGGGGAGCCGGTCGAACGCCGCGACGACCCGCCGCAGTTGCAGCGGGTCCGGGTGATCCTCGGCGTCGTAGATGGTGACGATCTCGCCGGTCGAGAAGTGCAGCCCGTAGTTGCAGGCCTTCGGCTTGGTCCGCGGATCGGCGGGCGGCACGAGGAGGATGGTGACCACGTCGCCCACTCCGGCGGCGTTCGCGGCGTCGATGGTGACGTCGTCGTCCTCCTCGAGGAGCAGCAGCACCTGCAGTTTCTCCTCGGGGTAGCTCAGCGCCCGCATGGCCGCGATGAGGTCGGCCACCACTTCGGGTTCGTTGTAGGCGGGAACCAGAATCGTGTACGGCGGCAGCCGATCGTCGGTCAGCGCGAGGGCGTCCTCGTCCGAGATGGTGACGATGGTGCTGCCGTCCAGGCCGCGGAAGAACAGGATCAGCCGGTCGGCCAGCGTCCAGACGTACGCGATCGTGCAGAAGAGGGTGACGGCCACCAGCGTGGGGATCGGGAAGAAGTACGCACACACGATCCCCACGGCCAGGAGGGCGAGCAGCAGGTTGCGCTGCCACGGGTAGAACGCGACCGAGGCGGACGACATCGGGTGCTTCTCGCGCAGGCCGTTGACGGCGTCGTGGAGTGCGGCGGCCTTGAACTCGGTGTCGTAGGTGTCGTCTTCGCGGGTCACCACTGCTGCGCCTCCACGATCTCGCGTGCCAGGGTTTCGAGCATCTCCCGGTCCTTGTACTCCGGCTCCGTGTCGGAGACCGCGGTCTTGCCCCGCAGCAGGACGGCCAGCGAGTTGGCGCCGTTGGATGCCATCGACGGCGCCGGTTCGGGGAAGAGGGCGTCGGGTTCGTGATTGTCGACGGTGATGAGGCTGACCCGCTGCGTGAGTCCCGGACCCCGCACCCACACGAAGTTGAGGTTGCTCCAGGTGAGGAGGAGATCGTCGTCGACCACGGTGTACATCTCCGCGGTGACCCCGCGGCCGATGTCGACGAAGACCTTCGAGCTGACGCGCGCGTTCTGCAGTTGGTACTGGGTGTGGCTGGGGTAGACCTCGAGCGTCGTGGGCCTGCGCACCGACAACGTGTCCACCTGCACGGTGCGGGGGCGGTTCTGCACATCCCACGCCGGGTTGGGTTCGGTGGTGCGGATGGTCTGCCGGGTGAGGCGCGACGTGGAACCGAAGTACTTGCGCGGCCAGCCGTACTCGGTGAAATCGAGTTCCTGCCAGCCGCCCGGCACGACGATCCCCGCATGCGCGGCGGGGGCGGGTCCGGGGGAGACCGGGGTCAGGTTCTCGTCGGGGAGCGGCGTCGCGAACAGCGCCGCGGCCACCACGAACACTGCGACGAACGTGAAGCCGCTGTTGATCGTGGTGGGGCGGCGGATGGGGCGGTCGAAGGGGGCCATGCTGCCGCCGCGACGTTTGTGGACGTAGAAGCAGGCACCCACGACGATCGAGGTGGCCAGGGCCGGACCCAGCTGGGTGGCGAACGTGGGCGCCGTCGGGAACATCCTGATCGTCACGTACAACGCCACGCTGCCCAGTGCCACCGAGCAGGCGAAACCGACGGCGGCGCGGCGGTTGCTCCGGCTGACGGCGATGGCGGTGGCGCCGGATGCGAGGACGACCATGATCAGGCCGTAGTGGAAACGCTGGCCGCCGAGCAGGATCGCCAGCGAACGGTACGTCAGCGGGCCGAGGCCCAGCGCGAGCACCCAGACCGGCCAGAACCGGCACACCGGGCGGAGCCCGAAGACGAGGACCGCGGAACTGAAGACGAACACCCACGCCGCGACGACGTCGATGTGCATCAACTGGTAGTCCTCGGCGAACCGGGGCAGGAGCAGCACCTGGATCGCCAGGGTGACGAGCAGCCCGATGCCGCCCACGATCTTGTCGGTCTGACGGTCGTGGATGGGGAGTTCGTTCTCCCGCCGCAACGAGATGCCGATCGCGGCGCAGATGCACAGCGCCGGGACGACGAAGACGTAGCCGATGGCGGTGCCCTCGGTGGTGCTGCGCCACACGTCCTGCCACGTCTTCCAGAACGCGAAGACCGTGGCGGCCACGATGAGGATCCACCGGACGGTGAGCCGGATCGCGGCGTCGATGGCGACGGTGCCGATGATCATGGGAGCCGCTCAGCGTGGCAGTGGACGGGTCCGGCGATGACGCATCACGACCGCGGCCGCGATCACGACGCCCACCAGCAGCAGGATGCCGGCGACGCCGAGCACCCACGCGACCGTGGTGGAGACTCCGGACGAGCTCGCGCCGCCGGCGGTGTCCGGTATCGACAGTTCGACGGGGTCGCGGTTCGCGGCGGTGAAGAGGATGTCACCGTTCAGGCTCGCCCAGCGATCCGGCGTGGCGCGCAGCCATTCGAGTGTCCGGTCGAGTTCGCCGGGCACACCGGTGGATCCGGCGACCACCACCTGCCGGGTGCCGTCGAACGCGGTCTGCAGTGACGCGAAGTCGATCGGTGCGCCGAACGTGACGGTGGTGGAGCCGTCGGTCCCCGGATCGGTCAGTTCGAACGTGGAGTCCTCGGTGCTCGACAGGGGCAGGGGCACGCCGTCCGGAAGATTCCCGTCGGCCGCGATGAGGATGGCGGGCGCCTCCGAGGCCACGGCCTCGTCGATCGACACCCAATGCGGGTCGAGTTCGACGGTGGTCAGCGACTGCAGACCCGTCACCACGGCCACGGCGCGTGCGGTGTCGTCGAATCCGCCGACGGTGCCCGCGACGTCGACGCTCGGCAGCAGCGACTGCGGCAGCGACTCGAAGCCACCCGGATGCGGGGTGCCCGACGGTTCGCTGGTGACCTCGCTGTCGGGGTCGATCGACAGGGTGACCGGTTGTTCGAGACCGCACTGGTTGGTGGCGCCCGTGGTCTGCAGGGCGACGGTGAGCGTGGTGACCCGGCGCAGCGCGTCGTTCGGCACGTCGATCCAACGGTCGATCGCACCACTGGGTTCGGCGGCCCAGCTGGCCACCTGACGGTCGCCCGCGGAGACGGAGATCAGACCGCTCTGACTGCTCGGCAGCGGCGTGTACGTGCCCTGCAGGTTGACTCGGACGGTGTCCGAGGCCCGGCCGAGCCGGGTCTGGTCCAGTCCGAGGGCGACCTCGGCCCGGCCGTGCGAGGTGGAACTGAGGTTGGTCTGGCCGAGCCCGCGCAGCGTGGTGGACGTGGGGGCCAGGATCGGCGGGTTGTCCATCGAGCCGGCCGTCGCGCGCGCCTCCACCGCGATGCTCGCCACCTGGCTCGTGATCAGCCGGCTCTGGTTCGCCAGCGTGCGGTCGTCGCCGGTCAGCCGCAGAGCCGGGGGACCCGTGGGGGCCGGGATCAACTCGGTCGCCGCGGTGCCGCTCTCGCGGATCACCACGGAACGCTCGAACGGGCTGTCAGCGGACGTCGGCGACAACTGTCCGTCCGGAAGACGCCGCACGTCGACCCGCACCGGTTGCGCGCCGTAATAGGCGACGACGGCCGCGCCGAGGTCGACCGCCGCCGCGCTCTCCGCCGAACTGGGATCGCCGGGAACGTAGAGATGCAACTGCTGCAGGACCGGCGGCAGGAAGTCCGCGACGACCGTCGGGTTCGCGGGCGTCCCGCTGTACGCGGCGCGAACGTCGCGGAAGGTCAGGCTGCGTCCCGTCCAGTCCTGCGGGCAGATCGCGTCCAGCGGCACCAGCGTCGTGCGGAGGGTCACCGCGACCGCCTGATCGGTCAGTTCGGCGCCCGTGAGGGGAATGGACACCGGCGCACTCTGGGCAGGCGCCCCCGGCAGATCCACCCGGCCGAGCGAACGACCCGCGGACTCGACATCGATCCACGCCCGCCCGACATTGCCGGGAAGATCGACCACCCCGTCGAGCGACGTCGGCGTGAGTCCCTGCGGAACCGGCACCGTGACGGTCACCTCGTCGGAATTGCCGCGGAACGGCACCGCCTCACCGAACCCGAGCGTCCGCGAATCCAGCGACACAGTGCCACTCGGCTGCGGTTCGATCTCCGTGGACTCCGGATCCTGCGCATGCGCCGCCGGAAGCGACAACAGCGTCAGCCCACACGCGGCCAGCACGGCGAGCAGTCGGGAAGTGTGTGAGCGGACAGGCACGGCAACGGGCATCGGCGAATCTTTCGGTTCGGCGTGTCGATGAAGTTTTTCGAATGGCACAAATGGGACGGTCGTGCATGACGCTACAAGGGAACACGGCCGTGCGTGTGGCGAACGGATTTTGTCCGGCGGCAATGAATCCGCGCGGGCAAAGG
>JBCEBZ010000545.1:8908-33899 GCA_039206675.1 Rhodococcus sp. (in: high G+C Gram-positive bacteria)
CGCGCGGGCAAAGGATTGGTACGCAGCGAAATCGCGCGACGGCGGTACTGAAATGATCTGAAAACTGGATAGGGGACCGGTTTCTCGTGCGGGCCGAGAGCGCGAGGTCGGCTCGTCCGTCGATTCACCGTGAGGTGGCCGGTGGATCAGAAGTTGTTGCTACTCGCCGGTATTCGCATGGATGTGGTGAAGATTGCCACAGAGTGAGCAGGAGACTGTCCGGTCTGCAATCATCATCACGGCAATAGCACCACGTACAAGTTCCGAACCCCGAGAGCCTGATCCGGAGGCGAAGCGAAGAATGGCGTCCAGTTCGACCGTTCGTAGCGCGGTGGACGCACATGCCTCCCATCTCGGACCGCACGTGGTCGGGGATGTTCATCGCTTCGTCCGGCGCCGCTGGCAGACCGCGTACATCCGGCGTCTCGCGGTCACCGACGCCCTGGTCGTGACGGCCGCGGTCGCCACGGCGCAGTGGTGGAGATTCGGAGGCTCCGACGCCCAGGTTCAGTCGCAGTCTCTCGACAACGTCAGCTACACACTCATTTCCGCAGCACTGGTCGCCATGTGGCTGGGAATGCTCACCGTATTCCATGCCCGGTCGCCGCGAGTGATCGGCAGCGGACCGGAGGAATACCGGCGGATCGCGACCGCCACGATGCGCTTGTTCGGGATCATCGCCATCGCGGCGCTGCTCGCCAGGCTCGACCTCGCTCGCCTCTATCTCGCGATCGCACTTCCCGCCGGGCTTGTGGGACTGCTGGTCAGCCGGTGGATGTGGCGTCGTGTGGTGTCGCACAAGCGGGCGCACGGGCATTTCCAGACATCCGTTCTCGCTGTCGGTGCCCACAATTCGGTGCGTAGCCTCGCCGAGTCCTTCGATCGGGGCACCGCGGACGGCTTTCTCGTGGTGGGAGCCTGTATTCCGGGTCATTCCCGCCGGTTGGACGAGCACATCACGGTAGGTGGCCGGCCCATTCCGGTACTGGGAAGCGAAAACGACGTCGTGGACGCGTTGCGCGAATCCGGCGCAGACACCGTCGCGGTCACGGCCACCGAGCATCTCGGACACCACGGATTGCGGCAGATGGTGTGGGATCTCGAGAATCACGAGGTCGATCTCGTGGTCGCGCCGGGGATGATGGATGTGTCGGGGCCGCGCCTCGAGATCCGGCCGGTGGCCGGTCTGCCGCTGATCCACGTCGAGAAGCCGAGCTACCACGGCGCGAGCAAGTTCGGAAAGACTTCGTTCGACATCGCCTTCGCTCTGTTCGCACTCGTCCTGTTCGGTCCGGTGATGCTCGCGGCCGCCGCGGCAGTCAAGCTGACCAGCAGGGGACCGGTGTTCTACCGGTCCGAACGGATGGGCCTCGACGGGAAGCCGTTCCAGATGTTGAAGTTTCGTTCGATGGTGCAGAACGCGGATACGCAGGTCGCGTCGCTCATGGAACGCAACGAGGGTGCCGGGGTTCTGTTCAAATTGCGTGAGGACCCTCGCGTGACGCGGGTCGGCCGTGTGCTGCGCCGGTTCAGCATCGATGAACTGCCGCAGTTCGTCAACGTGTTGCGACGCGACATGAGCATCGTCGGACCGCGTCCGCCGCTGCACCGGGAGGTGGAGGCGTACGACGGAGACGTCCACCGCCGGCTTCTCGTCAAACCCGGTGTCACCGGACTGTGGCAGGTGAGCGGTCGTTCGGACCTGTCGTGGGAGGAATCGGTGCGACTCGATTTGTCGTATGTGGAAAATTGGTCGATGGTGGGCGACATGCTGATCATCGCGAAGACTCTGAGGGCTGTGGTGGCGAGTGACGGCGCGTACTGACTTGCGGGTGTTGCTCGACGGGTACTGGTGGGTGGACGGACCGCCCTCCGGCCGGCTGGTCCTCCGGGAGGCCATCGGTCAATGGGCGCAGTCCTATCCGGGAGACGAGTTGTTTCTGGCCGTGCCGGCTGGACAGGTCGAATCGGCGAGAGCGACTGTCCCGGGCGCAGTTCGCGTCGTTCCCACTCGATCGCGGGTGCATCCTCTGATCAACAGCGTGGAACTGCCGTTCGTCGCGCGCAGGATCGGCAACGTCGATGCGGTGCTGGCGCAGAACTTTTCCCCGGTGGGCTCGCCGTCCGTCGTGTACGTGCACGACGTGTTGTTCCAGTCCAACCCGGAGTGGTTCACGCGAGTCGAACGCGCATACCTGTCCCTCATTCCCCGGCTCGCGCGTCGCGCGGGTTCCGTGGTCACGTCCTCCGCGGCGGAGCGGGTGCGGATCCGGACCCACAACCCGGAACTCGGGCGGGTCGCGGCCTCGGGACTCGGCGTGGCACGCGGACTCTTGTCCGCCGAATCCGTGGCGCCGCCCGCCGTCCCGCACACGGCCGAATTCGTGCTCACGGTGGGCCGGCTCAACGTGCGCAAGAACGTCCAGCGATTCATCGACGCGGGCGTGAACTCCGGGCTGATCACCCCGGAGTACCCGTTGGTCGTGGTCGGCGAAGCGTCCGGTAAGAATGCGCCGGTCGACCCGTCCTCCCGCGCCGCGGTCGACGACGGCAGCGTGATCTTCACCGGACGCCTGTCCGACGGTGAACTGCGGTGGCTCTACGAGAATTGCGACTACTTCTGCTGCCTGTCTCTGGGAGAGGGGTTCGGGCTGCCGCCCGTGGAGGCGCGAGCCTTCGGTGCACGCGTGCTCGTCAGCGACCTGGAGGTGTTCCGCGAAACTCTCGGAGCGGACGCCACTTACGTCGACCCGCTCGACGTGGGGCAGATCGCGGCTGCCATGGCCGCACTCGCGGACGAAGGAACGGATGGTCCGCGACCGACTGTCCGCCGGGAATCGGCACACGACGACTGGCCGGAAGTGATTCGAGTGCTACGTGACGAGTTGCGTCACGTCTCCGGCTCGATGGTCGGTGCGACACGGTGACGGTCAGCCTGCTCGGTAACGCGTACCTGCACCTGCGTGGTCGGGAGCTTCCGGTGGACGTGCCCCCGTCGGTCGTGGCGGGGTTCGCGTTCCGCAAGGGAATCGAGGCTGCGCGCGGTCTGGTGCTCGGGGCCCGCTATGCGGGTGCGTCGACCCTGCACTTCCGCGGTCGGCGGGTGAGAGTGACGGGCGGGGCGTTCCTGCGGGTGGGCAGAGGCGTCTGCCTCGGCGACGACGTCCGGGTCGAGGCATTTTCCCGGAACGGAATCGAACTCGGCGACAACGTCACCGTGGGTCGCGGCGCGACCATCGCGGCATCAGGGGTGATCGCGAATCCCGGGACCGGAGTGGTGATCGGCGACCGGACCGCCGTGGGAATGTACAACACCGTGTGGGGCCAGGGTGGCGTCGTGATCGGACGAGACTGCCTGCTGGGACCGAACGTGGTGATCGTCAGTGAGAACCACGTCTATTCCGACGAGAACACTCCCATCCGTCTCCAGGGCGAGGAGAGGCTGCCGGTGACCGTGGGCGACGACTGCTGGCTCGGAGCCGGGGTGGTCGTCGTCGGCGGGGTGACCATCGGTGACGGGTCCGTCGTCGGCGCCGGATCCGTGGTGACCGGTGACCTTCCGCCGGGCAGTGTGGCAGTCGGTTCACCCGCCCGGATAGTCGGCAGCAGGCGCGAAAAGGGTGGTGAGACCGCATGAGCGAGGAACACGGAATCCGCGTCTCGGTGCTGGTCGTCACGTACAACAGCGCCGCCGTGATCGGCCGGTGCCTGCAACCGCTGGCCGACGAACCGGACATCGAGATCGTCGTCCTCGACAACGACTCGCGCGACGGCACCCTCGACACGGTCGAGCGCGTCGCGCCCCGTGCACGGATCGTCCGCAATTCCGCGAATCTGGGTTTCGCCCGCGGAGTGAACGCGGCCGCCGCGCAGGCGCGCGGCGAGCACCTGCTGCTGCTCAATCCCGACGCCCGCATCGCCCCCGCCGACGTGCGCGCGCTCAGCCGGGTGCTCGACGACGGCGCAGGCATCGCCGCTCCCGTCCTGGAGAAGCCGGGTAATCGCCTCACCATCCGCGAGGGTGGTCGCCGGCCAGGCCTGTGGCGCGTCGTCTGTCACTACTACGGCTTGTCGCGACTGTCCTCGACGGCGAGGGCGGTCGAGGGTCTTTACCTGCTGAAGCGGAACTCGTTCGTCAGCAGGGACGTCGACTGGGTCTCCGGGGCCTGTCTGATGACGCACACCTACCTGTGGCGGGAACTGGGTGGGTTGACCACGCGCTGGTTCATGTACGCGGAGGATCTCGAGTACTGCCTGCGTGTCCAGGAGGCGGGCCACCGGATCGTCATGTCCGCCGAGGCGTCGGGTGTGCACACCATCGGCGAGAGTTCCGCGCCGGCGGGGGACAGCAAGCCGAACTCGGCGTGGGTGGTCAATCTGTACGACCTGTACAAGTGGCGGCTCTCGCGGTCGCGCATCCACAGCCTGGCGTGGAAGTACGCGGTGGGCGGCGGATTGCTCGCCCGCTCGGCCGCGTTTCGCGTGCGTGCCGTGCAGGACCCGCCCCGGCGGCAGTCCTGGCTGGAGGAGTCCCGAAAGTTCTCCTGGTACGCGCGGGACCTCCTGCGGGTGCCGTCGAGTGCGACGAACGACACCGACGGGGAGGTGATCGATCGTGAGCCTGCCCGTGCGTGACGCCGTGGACCGGCTGTCGCCGTCGATGTGCCTCGTTCCCGGTGTCCTCGTCCTCGCCTTGCTCCTGCCGTCCCTGGTGGGCACCACGATCACACTCGCGGTGCTCGCGGGCATCGCGATCTCGGTTCTGTGCAGCCGCCACCCGAGGATCGCGCTGACGCTGTGGCTCCTGGTCGTGTGCTTCGTCCCGTTCTGGTTCGGCGCCACCGACCCCTTCTACCTGTCGCCGACCGCTCTGATGTCGCTGCTGGTTCTCGGGGCGATGCTGCTCTTCAATCGGTGGGAGCCGAACAAGATCGACGTGTGCATCCTCGTCTTCTTCGCGTGCTGCGCGATTCTCGTCGTCGTCGGGTGGGCGCGGCCCGGCGACGTGACGAGTGCGTTGTCGCAGTGGCTGCTGTCGTTCCTGGTGGGCCGGCTACTGGTTCAGCGCGTGGGCACCGAGTTCACCTATCGCGTCATCGCTGTGCTCTTCACCGTCGTCGCGGTGTGTGCGGTGGCCGAATTCGTTCTGCGCTGGAACCCGTACTACGACCTCGCGAATGGCACGGTGCAGTTCCGGCTGTGGGGGCATTCCCAGTTGCGGGGCGGAATCATTCGCTCGGAGTGGGCGTTCGGGCACTCCATCGCACTGGCCAATTCGGTCGCACTCGCGATCCCGATCGTGTTCGCCACGACCTTCCGGACACGAGTGAAGGTGGTGTGCATCGCGCTGATGCTCGCGGCCGCGGTGGTCTCGTTCAGCCGTTCGGGCATGATCAGCGCCGCGTTCGCCGTATTCCTGACGCTGTTCTTCATGAAGGGCCGAAGCGATTCGCGGAGCGGGATGCTCGTTCTCGCCGGCGGTGTCGTCGGCGCGGCGCTGGCCAGCCCCTGGATAGTCGGCATCTTCGAACAGGCCGGTTCGGAGGCGGAGGACAGCGCCCAGTACCGATCGAAACTGAACGGCCTGATCCCGACGATGAATCCGATGGGAATCGCGAACGGATACGTCGAATCGGACGGGGTTCCCTACTTCAGCGGCTTCAAGTCGATCGACAGCACGTTCGTATTGCTGGGGCTGAGTTTCGGCCTGTTCGTGGCCGCTGCGGCGATCCTCGGAACAGTGTGGCTCGCTGCCCGCGTGATCACCCGCACCGCGACGCCGCCGATGATCGGCGTCGCAGCCGTCGTGCCTGCCCTCTTCACGGTCGCCCTGATCACCCAGTTCGGTGCGCTTCTGTGGTTCTTCATCGGGATGGTCTCCCTCACCGGCGCGCTACGGCCGGAACCCGAACCGCCCATCCGCCACGCTCGACAATCGCAACCGACAGGGGCGGACGCATGACGAAGGTACTCGTACTCTGGGCCGACACCAGATCGGCAAACTTCGGGGTGCAGGTGCTGGCACGGGGCCTCGCCGAACTCGCGACCCGGGCCTGGGGGCCCGAGACGGTCGTGGAGTTCCAGAACTACATGCCGGGCGACTCTCCCGTCTCGTTCACCACCCGATCGATCGCGCGCGATGTCGGCAGACGGAGCGGGCCGATCAAGACGAAGCTGCGCGAATACGACATCATCCTCGATTCGGGTGCGGGAGACAGTTTCACCGACATCTACGGGCTGAAACGCCACGCGTTCATGGTGTACGCCAGCAGGTCGGCCGCGAAACTGGGGATTCCCGTTGCGCTGGGACCGCAGACGATTGGTCCGTTCACCACCGCAGTGGGACGCCGCGGCGGGAGGTACTGCCTCGACAGGGCGTCGGTCGTCCAGTCCCGCGACGACGTCAGTGCCGAGTACTCGGCGACGCTGGGCCGGCCCGTCGATGCGCGCGCGACAGACGTCGTGTTCGCACTGCCGCGCACCGAGGTCCCCACATCGCGGGACGTGGTGGTCAACGTGTCGGGTCTGCTGTGGTTCTCGGATCGGCACGGCGACTCCGCCGGTTACCGGAACTCCGTGCGCTCGCTGCTCGGCGAGTTGCGGTCGGCGGGACGACAGGTCAGCCTGCTCGCACACGTCGTGGATGCGGTCAGTGTCGACGACGACGCGGCGGCCATCCGTGACCTCGACTCCGAGTCCCGTTCCGGACTGGAGGTCGTGGTCCCGCGCACCCTCGACGAAGTCAGGAACACGGTGGGCTCGGCGGAGTGGGTCGTCGGCGCGCGGATGCATGCGTGCCTCAATGCGCTGTCGATGGGCACACCCGCCATTCCGTGGGCGTACTCGCGAAAATTCGTACCCCTGATGTCCGACCTCGGCTGGGATCTGAGTGTCGACCTCGCACACGAGCAGAACCCGGGTGAGGTGACAGCACAGGTCATCACGACGCGGAAGGGGGCAGACGTCGGTGACCAGGTGAAGGGGGTCCACGACCTCGCCGACGAACGCCTGGATGCCGCGGTCGCGTCTCTGCAGACGGTGGGGACGCGGTGACCCGCACCCTCGAAGACGCCGTCCGCCGGGTGGTCGTGAACGGAAACTGCACCGGTTGCGGCGGGTGCACGCTCGTGTCCTCTCGCATCGAGATGCAACTGGACGCGGCGGGGTACCTGCGTCCGTCCTTCGGCACCGTCGAGAGTGATCCCGGCACCGATCGCGAAGAGCGTGCGCTGTTCGACGCCACGTGTCCGGGCAGGCGGGTGCGCGCACCCGAACTGCCGGGAGCCACCGCACACGCCGTCTTCGGCAGCCACGTCTCGGTGTGGAAGGCGTGGGCCACCGACGAGAACGTCCGTGAATCGGGCAGCAGCGGCGGGGTTCTCACTGCACTTGCCGGCTGGCTGGTGGAGACGGGACAGACGACGTCGGTCATCGGGAGCAGCACCGGGGAAAGTCCGACGCGCAGTGTGCCGATCCAGATCGTGTCCAAGGATCAGGCGTTGCGGGCGGCGGGATCCCGCTATGCGCCGGTCAGCAACATCCCGTTGCTGGCCGCCGGAGCCGCCGGCACCGCACTCATCGGCAAACCCTGCGAGGCGACAGCCGCCCGGCAGTACTTCGACGCGACCGGCGCGCCGCAGGCGGACCATCCGATCCTGCTGTCGTTCTTCTGCGCCGGGACCCCCAGCCAGCAGGCGACCGACTCCCTCGTCGAGGAACTGGGCTTCACCACGGAGGGGGTCACGGCGCTGCGCTACCGCGGCAACGGATGGCCCGGAACGTTCGCGGTCCACTCGGAATCGGACGTGCGGGAACTGTCGTACGACGAGTCGTGGGGGCAACATCTGGGGCGCAAGCTTCAATGGCGGTGCAAGCTCTGCGTCGACGGAACCGGGGGACACGCGGACATCGCCGTCGGGGACTACTGGCGGTGCGACGAGCGCGGCTACCCGGTCTTCGACGACGCCGACGGCGTGTCCGTCGCCATCGCCCGCACCCGGCGCGGTCACGAGCTGCTGCTCGACGCCGCACGCTGCGGGATACTGCACCTCGACGAGATCGACATCGACAGCGTGGTGCCGGTGCAACCGCTGCAGGTCGGACGCAAGCTGACTCTCGCGGGCAGGTTGCTCGGCCAGCTGGCGGGCGGTAGGCGCGTTCCCCGGTACGCGGGATACGGTCTGCTCGCACTCGCGGCCCGCACCCCGGTCGCTGCGCTGCGGTCGGCGGCAGGCACGTTCGTCCGCACCATTTCGGGTTGAGCGGGACAGGGGTTCGAATAATGGGTGGATCGACGGTGCCGACGGAGATGCAGCAGAGTTGGTGCGGCCGGCTCCTGGTACGGCACTTCGCGGCACTGCCGCTGAAACGACGAATCCTCGCTCTGGTCGCGCGGAGCGAAGGCGGACAGTTCACGTCCCTCTCCCTCCGCGCAATCCTCGACCGGCATTACGGCGTGCGTGTCGGAGACCATTCCTACGGGTCACTGCTCGAACCGGGAATGGCAGACAGGGATACCGTCATCGGGTCCTACGTGTCCATCGGCCCCAACGTGCGCAGGCTCGGTGCGGCGCACCCGGTCGACTCCCTCAGCATGCACCCGTACTGGTACAACCCCGCGCTCGGGCTCGTTCCGGCGGACGCCGACGTGGAGCGGACGGGATGCGAGATCGGGCACGAGTCGTGGATCGGTGCCAATGTGACGATTCTGCCGGGATGCCGGCGGATCGGGATCGGCGCCGTCGTGGGAGCGGGTGCCGTCGTCACCAGGGACGTCCCCGACTTCGCCGTCGTGGTGGGCACTCCCGCGCGACAGATTGCCGAGCGGCTCACGGAGAATCAGCGCCGGGGGCTACTCGATTCCCGCCCCTGGGAACTCCGGCCCGCGGAGTGCCGCGCTGCCCTGGACCGCCTCGGAGACGAAGTCCGATGACGGCGGCCGCCCGGCTCCGCACTCTCGTGGTCGCGGATTCCCCGGTGCAACTGGTGGTCGGGAATCTCGGGGCCGCCGCGCTGTCACTCCTCAGCGCGCCGATCGTCGCGCGTGCGATCGGTCCGGACGGCAGGGGAGAGACGGCGGCGGCGATCGCCCTCTTCTTCATCGTGCCCATCGTCCTTGCGTTCGGGATTCCGCTCGAGGTGCGGAGAGTGGCGGCGACGACGGACGGCAAGGCGGTGCTGCGCAGCGCGCGGGTCTTCTGTGCGCTCAGCGTGTTGCTGTCGGTGCCCGTCGCGGTCGTCGCCTCGCTGACGTTGTTCGCGGATCTCGAGGACTCGGCGCGGATCGCGGCCGCGGTGGGCCTTGCCGTCAGTCCGCTGGCGATGAGCTGGATGTGCGACAGCAGCGTCCTGATCGCACACCTCCGCTACCGGGCGGTTCTCGTCGTGAGACTTGCCTACCCGGCGATCTACGTCTCCCTCGTGTCGGTGTGCTGGATCCTCGGACTCGCCACGACGGCAACCGTTCTGGCAGCCAACGTCGCGGGAACGGTGGGGACGTTCGCCGTGGCCCTGGCGCTGACGAAGACGTCCGTCCGGGGCGAGTATCACCCGCTGGGCTCGCTACGGAGAGGGGCGGTGCGATACGCGGGAAGCGCGGTCGCCGAGTCCGCGTCGAGCCGGCTCGACCAGGTTCTCGCCCTGCCACTGCTCGGCGCCGCACAGGCGGGCATGTATTCCGTCGCGGTGACCGTGGCGGCCGTCCCACTCGCCCTGGGACAGGCGCTGGGCGCATCGTTCTTTCCGCTCGTCGCCCGCACCGAGGGAGCGGAGCGAACGAAGCTGAAGGCGGAGGCCGCGAGGGTCGGTGTCGCTCTTGCCTTGCTGAGTACCCCTGTTCTCGCGGCCGCGTCCTACGTCGGGATACCGATCGTGTTCGGCGACGCCTTCGAGCCCGCGGTTCGAGCGGCCGTGGTGGGCGTGATCGGGGGCGGTGCGATGCTGGCCGCCTACGTGTGCTCGATGGCCCTCGCTGCCGAAGGGCGAGGTGTGCGCATGACGATTGCGCAGTTCATTGCCCTGACCACGGGCATCGGACTTCTGTTCCTGCTGGGGCCGCCGTTCGGTGCGGTGGGTGCCGCGGCGGCATCGTCGGTGTCCTACCTGCTGCTGCTCGCAATCCTTCTGGTGTCGCTGAACGTGTCGTGGGCAGATCTGCGGGTGCGGACCTCGGATTTCACCGAATCGGTGGCGCGTCTGTTGCGCCGAGTCTGACGAACCCGCGGCCTCACCGGGCGAGGTCGAGCAGGGCTTCGTGGTACGCCGAGCACACGCCTTCCCAGGTGTAGTCGGTGGCCTGTCGTGCGAGCGTTCCGGTGCTCAGCGTGTTCTGTAATTCATGGTCCGACAGCACTTCCGCCATCCCGTGGGCGATGGCGTCGCTGTCCGGCTCGACGAATCGTGCGGCGGTGCCGAGCACCTCCCGGTTGAAGACGGTGTCACGGGCCACCGTCGGTGCCCCGCAGGCCATGGCCTGGACCAGAGCGGGATTGGTACCTCCCACACTGTGACCGTGGAAGTAGGCACCGGCGTGCTGCCACAGCGCGAACAATTTGTCGTCGTCGCTCACGTGGCCCAGCCAGTGAATGCGCTCGTTGTCCGCCGCGAGCTCTGCGGCTCTGGCGTCGAACTCGCCTCCGTAACCCGAGGACCCGACGATGACCACGTCCCAGTCGTCGCTCAAGTCCTGGGCGGCGGAGAAGAACTCCCCGACCGTGTTCTCGGGAACGAAGCGGGCGACCATCAGAGCGTACGACCGGGTATCGAAACCCTCGACCGGATCGAGTTGCGGCGGAACCGTGCCGCCGTACGGGATGAACAGGCCGTCGCGCCGGAACTCGTCGGACCACCGGCGTTCGAGTTCCTTCGAGTCGTAGACGAGACGGTCGCCCAGCCTGGCGGTGAGATGGGCGCCGCCCTTGAACACCGACTTCGCCAGCCCACCCCACTTGGCGCGTTCCCATTCGATGCCGTCCACGTTGATCAGTGTGGGGATCCCCCGCGCCTTCAGCAGCGGGAGCCAGTACCCGTTGGCCACGTTCATGATCAACGCGACGTCGGGTCGGCGGCGTGACGCGTGAGCTACCGAGGTGAGGCCGTAGGAGAGCGTGCTGAGGGACTTCGAATCCATGCCGCGGGTGACCACGGTGTCGATTCGCGGATCGGCGAGGGGGTCGTCCGTGCGGGTGGAGTCCTCTCGGCCGTAGACGGTCACCGACCACCCGTGTTCTGCGAGATACGGCGCCAGCTGACGGACGAGTGTCTCGAAACCGCCGTAGTAGCTGGGGTAACCGCGAGTGCCGAGAATGGCGACCGACTTCTTCATGAATCCTCTTCGACTGGTGGAGGGGGACGGGAGTGCGGGTGTCAGCCGCCGCAGGCGGGGACGTCCACGGTGACCTTCGGGTCGTCCACGAGGGGCTGGACGGGCACGCGCGCAGCACCCGGTACCGCGGGCTCCGTCAACGCGTAGTGCAGTTCCACTGTCTCGCCACGGGGGACGGTGGTGGGAATGCTGAACACGGGGTGCCCGAGTTCGTTGCCGCTGACGGTGAACGCGGGCCTGCCGTTGACCGTGGCCTTGTCCAGTTTCGCCCCTCGTGTGGCGAGCAGGGAGATCATCGCGACATTGGTCCCCGGCGGCACCTGGCGGTTGTTGTAGGTGCCCGCAACATAGCGCGGGTAGTCGCCTCCCGGGAGATTGTTGGTGAGTCGCACCGTCACCTCCGAGGTGCGGGTGTCACCGGTGCAGCTCGATGCGGTGTAGTCGATTTCCCGGGTCAGGTAGTAGTCGAGCTTGTTGCCTGCGTTGTTGTTGACGACGACGCTCGCATACGGTGCATCGTCCTCGGGCACGGTATGTCCCAACGGGGTGCCGGCGAGGACGGCTTGTTCCTCGGGGTGCGCGCTCCACACTGCGATCCGACGCTCGCTCACCGCCTTGCCGATTGCGTCGAGGAGCAGCGCCGGCGACTCGATGTTGCCGGTCATCTTCTCGACCACCTTCGCTGCAATCGTCTGGAGGTAGGTTTTGCGGGCGACGTTGTTGGCGACGATCTCGGTGTCGCTGGTGCCCGCGTACCGAATGTACGCGGTGGACTCGGTGAGTTCGACGACGTTCCCGGCATCGACCACTTCGCCGTCCGGCATGGTGACCGGTCCCACCGCGCCGAGCACGTAACTCAGTGCCACCGGGTCGGTCGCTATCGCCCCGTCCACCTTTTCTCCGGACTCCTGTTCCCAGAGTGATTGCCAAATCTGTCCGGCATAGGGAAAGTGCGTGCTGAGATTGCTGTTTCGGATGTCGGTAGACGGGTTGTAACTCCCGTAAAGTCCGTTGAAATCAGACCCCAGGTTCAGCGGCTTGTGTTCATAAGAAACTTCAGTGTTTTTTCCGAGCGTATCGACGTGTGCCTCACCATCGTTCGCGCGAATAATCCCGTATCCGCCTACAAGACCGCCGGTTCCACGCGCCTCGGCGTTGGTTTGGAATGCCATGAAGTAGTTGCGCGGTCCGTCCGCACCCAGCATTGCGGGGAGGATGTCTGCGCCGATTGCCGTGTTCTCCAACAGTTTCGCGACATCGTCCGTCTGGCTCTGCAACTCCGAACGCGCGTCGTCGACGAGTCCGAGATAGCCCGCGCCCGGCACCTGGTGGGCTCGATCGGCGAGTGCGCGTGCGGCGAGGGACGTCTCTTTCAAGGCCGGGGCGGCGTCCCGAAGTGGTTGCAGTTTCACCTTCCCGCCGTCCGAGATCAGGTCGCCGGGCGACAGTGCGGTCCCGGTCTCCACCGCGGGAGTGAGCACGTCGCGTGTGAGTCCGACGACGACGTCCGACATCTTCTGGATCGACTCGAACGGTGCACCGGCCCCGGGTACTCCGGCGAGCTGACGCCACGGCGCAGAATGCAGGCTGACCTGCGCATTCTCTGCCTGAGTCGCGGCTTCGGCGGCCGCGTTCCGGGCGCCCTCGGTGTCGCCTCCCAGTAGCGAAATCTTGGCGAGTTGGGCGTTGTCCCGGGCCCCGGCGAGGTTGTGCTGAACGTCCCAGGCCGCGTATCCGAACCAGCCGACGACGGCCAGTGCGACGATTCCTGTACCCGCGAGTACGTAACGCCGACGACGTCTCGCGGGCCCGGTGACGGGTGAATCTTCCACGTGCGAAACGCTCTTGTCGTTCGTGCCCATGCAGTGCGGCTCCTATTCTGTCTGTGCGAAAGGATATCTGTGACATCGGTCGCGGCGCGCACCGAACGAATTGAACGAGGGCGGTATCCGAGTATGGTTTCCGATACGGACTCTTCGACACCCATAGGTGTAGTGCCGCTTGGATCGGGTTCTTCAAAACTGTGGCTGGGGGGAATGTAGTGCGTATGCGTGACGATGCCGGTAATCGCGACGCGCGAGCCTTTCCCCTCTCGCATGCGCAGAAGGGGCTGTGGTTCGCGCAGCAACTCGACCGGACGGTGCCGATCCTGGTGGCCCAGTATGTCGAACTTCGGGGTCACGTCGACGTCGGCGCACTCAAATGGGCATCCGAGCAGGGATCGTTCGATATCGAGTCGCCCGGCATCCGCCTCGTCGAATACGAGGGCGAGCCATATCAGTTGGCGGACGAGACGATCGAGGACGAACTCGGGTACCTCGATCTGAGACTGCATCAGGATCCGGTGGCCGAGGCCCACCGGCGGATGCACGAACGCCGGCGCAGGCCGCTGGACGTCTATCGCGACAGGTTGATCTCGGCGGAACTTCTGCACGTGGGCCACGATCACTACTTCCTGACCACGTTTGCGCATCATCTGATTCTCGACGGCTACGGCGCAATGGTTTTGATGAACCGCGTCGCCGAGTTGTACACGCATGCGGTCCAGCGCACCGCGGCACCGCCGTCGAAAGCGCTTCACCTGCGTCAACTCTACGAAGCCGAGGACGAGTACCCCGCTACCCGCAGATTTCAGCTCGATCGCGAATACTGGGCCGAACGCACGGCAGGGCTTCCCGAACCGGCCCGGCTGACCGACCGGACGGCGTATCCCGCGGCCGTGTCGCTTCTCGAGAGTGCGGTGATGAAAACCGATCTTGCCGACAGCATCGGTGCACTCGCCCGCCGGTGGCACTCGTCGGAGGTTCCGGTCGTGGTGGCGGCGTTCGCCGCATATCTCGCTCGAATGACGGGTAGTACCGACGTGGTCCTGAGTCTGCCCGTGTCGGCGCGGACGACGGCCGCGGCGCGACGGTCGGGCGGCAGTGTGGCGAACGTCGTGCCGCTGCGGATCCGGATCGACCCGCACAGCAGCATCGAGGACGTGGTCCGCCGAGTTCAGCTGGAACTGACCGGCGCTCTCCGTCATCAGCGGTATCGCTACGAGGACATCCTTCACGACATGCGGGTGAACTCGGACGGACGCAGCAGTTTCGGGCCGATGGTGAACATCATGATGTTTCATCAGGAGACCTGGTGGGGTGATGTTCTCGGAGAGTTCACCGTCCTGACCGCCGGGCCCGTCGACGACCTCACGCTCGCCATCTACCCGGCCGTCACCGGACACAGCATTCGTGTCGACTTCGAAGCCAATCCGGCTCTGTACGAGCAGGACGAACTCGCACGTCATCATGCACGCTTCATGTCGTTCCTCACCGAGTTCGTCGCCGCTGCGCCCGGAGGCGAGGTCGGCGACGCGGCACTGCTCACCCGCGGCGAACACGACTCCCTCGTTCCCGCCGGCGGACCTGCCCCCGCTGCCGCGGTGACGTTGCCGGAGCTGTTGGACGCGACCGCCGACTCGGACGGTGTCGCCGTCCGTGCCGCGGGAGTCGACACCAGGTACCCCGAGCTCCACGATCGGTCCAACCGGCTCGCACGCCGACTGATCGATCGTGGGATCGGCCCGGAGGACGCGGTCGCGGTCGTCGTGCCCGCGTCACTGGAACAGGTGGTCGCAGTGTGGGCGGTCGCGCGATGCGGGGCCGCCGCCGTTCCGCTCGACCCCCACGTCGACCGTGAGCGGATCGACGATCTGCTCGCGGACTCCGGCGCCGTGGCCGTCCTCGCCGTCGACGAGTCGGTTGTGCCCGCGGGACTCGACTGGGTCGACGTCGCGGATCGGCCGGGTGACGCGACGCCGATCACCGATTCCGACCGGGTCCGGCCTCTGGCGCTCGATCACACCGCCTGCGTGGTGCACGGCTCCGCCGACAAGGCCCGTGGGGTGACGATCGGCCACCGGGCGCTGGCCGCTCGCGCCGCGGCGCTCGTCCGCGTCTATCGCGCCGACGAGCACTCCCGCATCCTGATGGCCGGTCACCGGTCGTGCGGGCAGGCCCTGCACGCGCTCGTCGCCGCCGTGTGCGGTGGAACCCTGGTGATCGCACCGTGCGAGCTACGTGGGGGAGAGGAGCTGTCCCGCTTCCTGCGCCGTGAACGGGTGACGCACTGGGCCTCGGGGCCTTCGGCTCCGGCCGAGACGAACCCGACCGGACTCGACAGACTCGAGGTCCTGGCCCTCACCGGTCGCGCGTATTCCGCAGACCTGGTGTCGCGCTGGGGTGCGGGCCGGACCGTGCTCAACCTGTACGGGCCGGCGGACTCGGGAGTGTGGGCGACCGCCACGGAGGAACGAACACCCGCGTCGCCCGAGTCTCTCGGACGACCGATCGCGGGAGTGTCCGCGGTGGTGCTGGACCGGACGCTGAAGCCGGTGCCGGTCGGCGTCGTCGGCGAACTGTACCTGTCGGGGGCCGGTATCGGGCGTGGCTACGCGAGCCGTCCGGCAGACACCGCAGCCCGATTCGTGGCCAATCCGTTCGACCTCGAACACGCACGGATGTATCGCACGGGCGATCTCGTCCGGTGGACGGACGACCACCTGCTCGAGTACGTCTCACCGGCCGAGGACTCCGAGTTGCACGACGGTATCGCGTGGTGGGCGGAGGCCCTGAGAAGTGTGGGCTCGGCCGCACCGCTGCCGACGGACCTCGCCGGACGCGACGACGGCGTCCGGACCGTGTACGAATTCTCCGTTCCCGCCGAAACCGGGAACGGCTGCAGAGACTTCGCCCGGGACCACGGGGTTTCCGTGTTCGAAGTTCTCCACGGGGCGCTTGCGGTGCTGCTCGCGTCTTTCGGTGGACACCGCGACATCGTCGTCGGTGGGCTCGTGAAACGGGCCGGGCGCGCGCACGTCCTGCCCTTACGCACGACCGTCGACCGGGGCCTGTCCTTTGCGACGCTGCTCGGGCAGGTTCACGAGTTCGACTCCGCAGCCTTCGAGTACGCCGACGTCTCGTTCGACCCCGAGGGCGAACTGTTCGGCGGTCGCACGCCGCAGGTGGTCCTGTCCCTCCACTCCGGTGGGGACACGATCGACCGGACCGCGCAGTTCGACCTCGAGTTCGCGTTTGTCACTGCCGGGGGAGACGGCGAACCCGAATCGATGACCGCGTCGATCGCGTATTCACCCGCTCTCTTCGACGCCGGGACCGTAGGGTCGCTCGCGGCGGCGTTCGTCCCGTTGCTCGGGGCCCTCGCCGGTGACCCGGATGCCGTGATCGGTGAGGTCCCCCTGCCGGGCGCTGCCGACCTCGACGGCGGAACGGCGATGGAGGCAAGAACTCTCGCGGACATTCTGGACACTTCCGCGGACGCGCATCCCGAGCATCCTGCGCTCACCGACGGCACCGTGACGCTCTCGTACCGGGAGCTCGCACAGGCCTCTGATTCCCTTGCCCACGAGCTTGCCCGTCGCGGCGCGAGCGCCGGAACCGTTGTCGCGCTGGCTCTGCCGAGGTCCGTCGACTACGTGATCGCGTTGTGGGCGGTCGCGAAAACGGGTGCTGCCTTCCTTCCCGTCGATCCGACGCATCCGGCGGAGCGGCTGGCGACAGTCCTGACGGAAGCGGCGGTTCACGTGGGAATTGCCAGGAACGCAGAAGAATTCAGAGCGACGCGACCGGCAATGTCGTGGCTGACCGTCGCCGACGGTGGGCTCGACTCGCCCCGTCCGGAGACGGCGCCGGCGTGCCCCGACGATCTGGCGTACGTCATCTACACCTCCGGTTCGACCGGGGCCCCGAAGGGCGTGATGGTGACACACCGCGGACTGGCCTCACTGATCGACGAGGCGGTGCGCAGATACGACGTGACCGCGGATTCTCGCGTCCTGCAGGGGTACAACCCCACATTCGACGCTGCGATGCTGGAGATTCTCCTGGCGTTCGGCGCGGGGGCCTGCCTCGTGGTGGCACCGGCCGACGTGTATGCCGGGCCCGACCTGCAGCGCGTCCTGAGCGATCAGCGTGTCACGCATTACCTGTCGACGCCGGCGGTGCTCGGGACGCTGGAGTCGTCGGAACTCGACGCACTCAGGGTCGTCGCGGTCGGAGGCGAGGCGCTGACCGCCGAACTCGCCGCCGAGTGGAGTCGCGGGCGGACGATGCTCAACGCGTACGGGCCGACCGAATCGACCGTCGTCGCAACCCTCGCGGAGGTCGACGAGCAGGTGACCATCGGTGCTCCCGTTCCCGGCACCACCGCGGTGGTCCTCGACGCGCATCTGCGGCCGGTCCCGGTGGGCGGGGTCGGCGAGTTGTATCTGCGCGGCGCGGGTCTTGCGCGGGGGTACGTGGGGGCGCCCCAGCGGACCGCGTCCAGGTTCGTGGCATCGGGCGACGGTTCACGTATGTACCGGACCGGCGACCTCGTCCATCGGCGTGCCGACGGGCGACTGTTCTTCGTCGCACGCGTCGACAGACAGGTCAAGATCCGCGGGGTGCGCATCGAGCCGGGTGAGATCGATGTCGCGATCGCCCGCGTCGCGGACGTCGAGAGCGCTGTGACGGTGTCGCGTCCCAACGCAATCGGCGTCGACGCCCTCGTCTCGTACGTGGTGCCGCGCGGTTCGCTCGACGTCGACGTGGTTCGGGAATCACTTGCGCGGGTCCTGCCGTCCTACCTGGTTCCCACCACCATCGTGGTTCTCGACGCGTTCCCCCTCACCGCCTCCGGCAAGACGGATCTGGACGCACTCCCGGTACCGGTGCTGGAATCCCACGAATTCCGGCCGCCGAACTCGGTGGTGGAACAGGTGGTGGCCGGGGTCTTCGCCGAGGTCCTCGGCGTGGAATCCGTCGGTCTGGACGACGACTTCTTCGCACTCGGCGGCAACTCGCTGATCGCCGCACAGGTGGCGGCCAGGCTGGGCGCCGCAGTCGACGCGCACATCCCGGTGCGCATGCTGTTCGAGTCGCCGCGGGTGGAGGCGCTGGCGACGAGAGTCGATGCCGAGGCGGGGACCGGCCGCCGGGTTCCCCTCGTCGCGAGAGACCGACCGGACCGTATTCCGCTGTCGCCCGCGCAACAGCGACTGTGGTTCCTGAATCGGGTCGACCCGGAATCGCCCGCCTACAATCTGCCGCTCGCCGTCCGATTGACCGGTGCGCTGGACATCGATGCGCTGCGGGACGCGGCGGGGGACGTGCTCGGCCGTCACGAATCGTTGCGCACCGTCTTCCCCGCGTTCGACGGTGTTCCCGCACAGGTGGTCCTGCCCGTCCGTGACGTACATCTGGATTTCACACCGGTGGAGATCACACAGCGCTCCGTCGACGGAGAGGTGCTCTCGTTCCTGTCGGCCGGGTTCGATCTGACCGTGGACGCCCCGGTCCGCGGACGACTCCTGAAAATGGGCGATCGCGATCACGTACTGGTGATGGCGGTCCACCACATCAGTGCGGACGGCTTCTCCCTCGCGCCCCTGGCACGTGATGTCGCCACCGCCTACGACGCCCGCGTTCGTGGAGCCGCGCCGACGTGGACTGCGCTTCCCGTCCAGTATGCCGATTTCGCTCTGTGGCAACGAGACACACTCGGCTCCGGCGAAGACCCACACTCCCGGGCAGCGTGGCAGCTGGACTACTGGACACGTACCCTCGCCGGCGTTCCCGACGTGATCGACCTGCCCACCGACCGGCCGCGCCCACCCACGGCCTCGTGCCGGGGCGCGAGCGTGCGACTGAACGTCGGCGCCGAGACCCACCGGAAACTCACTCTGATTGCGCAACAGCACAATGCGACGCTCTTCATGGTGCTCCATTCGGCCCTGGCGGTTCTGCTCTCCCGTCTGTCGGGTTCCTCGGATGTCGTGCTGGGCACGGCGGTCGCCGGTCGAGGTGAGCGCGAACTCGACGAGCTCGTCGGGATGTTCGTCAACACTCTCGTGCTGCGCACCGGGATCGACCTCGACGAGACGCTGTCCGACGTGCTCGAGCACGTCCGGGAGACCGACCTCGGTGCGCTGGCACATTCGGAGGTGCCGTTCGAGCAGCTCGTCGAACGGATGAACCCCCCTCGCTCGCAGTCTTTTTCGCCGCTGTTCCAGGTCATGCTCGCGTTTCAGAACCAGGTGGAGGCGACCTGGGAGTTGCCCGGGCTGACGCTGTCGCCGATGAACTTCGACGCTGCTGTCACCAAGTTCGATCTCGATTTCTCCCTGTCCGATCGATACGACGGTGAGGGGAGGGCCGCGGGCTTGTCGGGTCGGCTCACCTACGCGACAGATCTGTTCGACGCAGTGACAGCCGAACGCGTGGCACGGCTGCTCGAGCACGTGCTCGACGTCTTCGCGGCAGATCCCCGGTGCCGTGTCGGCGACATCGGTCTGCTCACGGAAGCGGAAAGGTCCGGCATCCTCGTCACGCCGAACTGCACCGCCGTGGAGATCCGGCCGCAGACGGTGGTCGACTTGTTCGACGTCCAGGTTCGGCGTGCACCGGACGCGATCGCCCTCGTCTTCGATGACGAGGTCATGACTTACACCGAACTGGACGAGCGCGCGAACCGGTGTGCGCGGCTCCTCGTCCGCCATGGAATAGGTCCGGACGCGCTGGTCGCGCTGGCCGTCGAGCGCTCTCTCGATCTGGTCGTGGCGACACTCGCGATCCTGAAGGCCGGTGCCGGGTACGTGCCGGTGGATCCGGAGCACCCCGCCGAACGCATCGCCGCCGTGATCGAGGCGTCCACGCCGAGTGTGGTGGTGACCACGTCGACGGCCGGGTTGCCGCCGATGCCGGGTATCTCTCGCCTCGAGATCGACACCGCAGACCTGTCCGGTTACCGACCGGACCAGATTTCCGACGCGGACCGGGTGGCGCCTCTGCGCCCGGACAACATCGCGTACACGATGTTCACATCCGGCTCGACGGGCACCCCCAAGGGCGTGGCGGTGAGTCACCACGCCATCGTCAACCAGTTGCACTGGCTTCGAAACGAATACCGCGTCACCGCAGACGATCGAGGCATTCTGCGCGCACCGTCCACGTTCGACGTGTCCGTCTGGGAGTGCCTGCTTCCGCTGTCCGTGGGGGCGCAGCTCGTGGTGACTCGACCCGGGGGACACCGCGACGTCGACTATCTCGCCTCGGTGATCCGGCATCGGCGGATCACGATGGTGCATTTCGTCCCCTCGGTCCTGGCGGCCTTCCTCGCGGACGGGCACGGTGACTGCCTCACCTCCGTGCGCCACGTGTTCGCCGGCGGCGAGGAACTGTCGCCCGCACTTGCCGCGAATGTTCTGGCGTACGCGCCCGGAGCGTTCCACAACACCTACGGACCGACGGAAGCGGCGGTGACGACCACGGCCTGTGAGATCACGGGACGGCCGGAAACCTCGGTTCCGATCGGGGGCCCGGTCTGGAACACACAGGTATTCGTGCTGGACGCGAGGCTTCGGCCGGTACCCGCAGGCGTCGCGGGTGAGTTGTACCTCGCGGGCGCGCAACTCGCCCGAGGATACGTCGGTCGCGGGGACCTCACGGCCGGTCGTTTCGTCGCGAATCCCTTCGGGCCCGCCGGAAGCAGGATGTACCGCACCGGCGACCTCGTGAAGTGGGACGGATCCGGGCGACTGGTACATCTGGGACGCACCGACTTCCAAGTGAAACTGCGAGGCCTGAGGATCGAGCTCGGTGAGATCGAGACGGTGCTGGAACGCGCGGACGGGGTGTCGCGAGCGGCGGTCGCACTGGTCGAGGACGTGCGCGCGGGGGAGCACCTCGTGGGGTACGTGCGGGCCGACGGGAATCGGGCGCTGGATCCCGATCTGATCAGGGCGACGGCGAGACGCATCCTGCCGTCGTACATGGTGCCCACACGAATCGTGGTGCTCGACGCATTTCCGCTGGGTCCCAACGGAAAACTCGATCGGAAGGCGCTGCCTGCGCCGCAGTTCGAAGCACGCGGGTACCGGGCGCCGGAGACCGCCTCTGCGGTCGCCGTTGCGACGGCTTTCGGTGAGGCGCTCGGTCTCGACCGGGTCGGTGCCGACGACAACTTCTTCGAACTGGGCGGAAACTCGCTTCTCGCGGTCCGGGTACTGAACCGGCTGGCATCCGACACCGGTGTGGAGGTCCCACTGCGGTCGCTGATGTCCGACCCGACACCCCACTCGATCGGACAGCGAATGGACTCGGGGGAATCCGACGACGAGGAGGCTCTCGGCGTCGTCCTCCCGATCCGCGCGGTGGGTACGCGTCCACCCCTGTTCTGTGTCCACCCCATCGTGGGCCTGTCGTGGTGCTACTCGGGGCTGGCCTCCCATCTGCACCCGGAGCATCCGATTTACGGACTCCAGTCGCCCGCCGTCACCGCCGACGGACCACCCCCCTCGTCACTCGAGGAACTCGCGGCCCGGTACGTCGAGGAGATCCGCCGCATACAGCCCGACGGGCCGTATCACCTGCTCGGCTGGTCATTGGGCGGAGTACTGGCGCATGCGATGGCCGTCCAACTCCAATCGGCCGGCGAAGAAGTCGCCACTCTGGTGATGCTCGACAGCCGGACGGGGCACGCCCCCGAAGTGCTCACGGTCGGTGCCGAGGACCTGCTCGCTGGACTGGGTTTCGAGGAATCACTGCCGTTCCCCGTCGGAGATCTCACTCCCGAAGCCGCGGTGAACCTGCTGGGAAGGCTGGGGGGCCCGTTGTCGGCGATCACCCCCGCGCATCTGCACAGAATGATCGGCGGGGCCGAGAGGAATCATGAGTTGACGAGGAGTCACGTACCCCGGGTCTTCCACGGTGACGTCGTGTTCTTCGCGGCGGGACGGGAAGAGTCAGGCGCTACCCGCGCGGCGGTGGACTGGGAGCCCTACGTTGTAGGGAGTATCAGTGAGCACGTCGTCGACAGCGGGCACTGGCACATGACGTCCCAGGCGGCGTTGAAGGTGGTCGGAGCGGTACTGCGGGAACGTGAAGCGAAGCGGAAAGAGAGGGTGTAAGTGGACATCCAGGACTATGTGCGCATCGTCAAGGAGCGTTGGAAGCTCGTCGCGATCACCGTGGTGGTGGTGACACTGGGCGCCTTCATTCCGATGTTGTTCACGAAGCCCGTGTATCAGACGTCGACACTGCTGTACGTCTCGTCCACGCAGCCCCGTCTCGCCACCTACGCCGAGTTGCTGACCGGGAAGAAGCTGGCGCAGCGGACGATCGACGAACTGGGCCTCGACATGACGCCCGCCCAACTCGTCGCGAACGTGAAGGCGACGCCGGTACCCGAACTGCTGCTGCACGTGAAGGTTCAGGACACGTCGCCGGAACGGGCGCGCGACATCGCCGACACGCTGTCGGCGCAATTCGTGTCGATGATGGACGAACTGGCGGCGACCGACATCGAGGCCGCGGCCGCCAACAAGGAAGCCCAGCCGCCGCAGGTCCTGGCGAATCCCGCTACCTCGCAGTCGGGGTACTCGATCACGATGGAGGACCCGGACCCGAAGCCCGCGCGCGTGTCCATCGAGCAGAATGCGACGGTTCCCACCGAGCCTCTGCCCACGTCGGAGAACCGGAACATCGTCCTCGGACTCGCCGTCGGTCTACTGCTCGGCATCGCGCTGGCGGTCATCCGCGACTGGCTCGACGCGACCGTGAAGGACCGGCGCGCGGTCGAGGGCCAGATCGGTGCCCCGTTGGCCGGCATCACACCGGACGGCGCAGGATCGTCCGGCGTGGTCGTGGACATGTCGGATGCCACGTCGACGACGGGAGCGGCGTACCGTCAGTTGCGCACCAATCTGCAGTTCGCCGATGCGGCGAACCCTCCGCATGTCATCGTCGTTGCGAGTCCGTCGCCGGGCGAGGAATCGGATGTGACCGCCCTCAATCTCGGTGTCGCCCTCGCGGCTGCGGGGCAGAGCGTGTGCGTCGTGGAAGCGGACCTCCGGAGACCTCTGGTTGCGTCGACCCTGGGAATTCAGGGTGCTACCGTTGCCGGACTGAGTTCGGTGCTGCGCGGCGAAGCCGATCTGGCGGACGCGATTCGCGCGACGGCGTTCGACCATCTGTCCCTGCTTCCGGCCGGTCCGGTTCCGGCGAATCCCAGTGAGCTTCTCGGGTCGGCTACCACGAGATCCGTTGTCGCGACGCTGCGAGACCGGTTCGACTACGTGGTGTTCGCGGGTGCCCCGCTGCTCCCGGTCACCGATTCCGCGGTCCTGTCCGCGATCTCGGATGGTGCGCTGATCGTGGCCCGGTACGGCAAGACGAAGCGTCAGCACCTTTCCGAGGCTGCCGACATCCTGCGCGGCGTCGGCGCGACGATCGTCGGCGGGGTGCTGGTGGGTGCGCGCGAGGGCACCCGCGGTTCGGACACCTACCGGGAGTACCTGGAACCGCAGTCCGCTTCGACGGTGTAATCCGGCTGCGGCTCAGCCCCGACGCACGGGCGCCCGGCCGTACGGTTGCCGTACGGCCGTGGTGTTCGGCAGATCCGGGATCGGCCGTGTCACCGGAAAGGAGTTGAGCGAGAACGTGCTGCCGTGATGGGCGAGCTGCACCGGTTCGCCCGACAGCAGGCGGTAGGTTGCCGTCTTGGCGCGGATGTCCACGTGGATCTGGCTGCCGCGCACCGTCATCCGGAACGAGAGATTGACCAGCTGGGGTGGTATCCGGGGCGCGAAGGAGATGTCGCCGTCGTGGTCGCGCATCCCGCCGAATCCCGCCACACACGCCATCCACGTCCCGGCGAGTGATGCGATATGCAAACCGTTCTCCACGTTCGAGTGGAGGTCGTGCAGATCGGTCAGAGCGGCCTCGGCGAGATAGTCGTAGGCGAGCTGGAGTTGACCGACCTCGGCTGCCATCACGGACTGCACACACGCGGACAGCGACGAGTCCCGAACCGTGAGGGCCTCGTAATAGGCGAAATTGGCGATCTTCTGCTCGTCGGTGAAGGCGTCGCCGCGAAGATACATCGCCAGCACCAGGTCTGCCTGCTTCACCACCTGCTTGCGGTACAGGTCGAAGTAGGGGTAGTTGAGCAGCAGCGGATAGTGCTCGGGTGGGGTGCCTTCGAAGTCCCATTCGTCGTGATGGGTGAAGGCGTCGGATTGCTGGTGCACACCGAGAGCGTCGTCGAACGGTATGCGCATGTGCTCGGCGGCATCTCGCCACAGTGCTGTTTCCTCGTCGTCGACACCGAGTTCGCGCGCCAGTCCGGGATTCTTCTCGCACGCGATCGCGGCGTCACGCAGATTCTTCTGTGCCATCAGGTTGGTGAACACGTTGTTGTCGGCGATGGCGGTGTATTCGTCCGGTCCGGTGACGCCGTCGATCCGGAACTCGCCCTGCGCATTGTGGTGGCCAAGTGATGTCCACAGCCGGGCGGTTTCCACGAGCAGTTCGACGCCGCATTCCGTTGCGAATTCGTCGTCCCCGGTCGCGGCCAGATACCGGGATGTCGCGACGGCGACGTCGGCTCCCACGTGGAACGCCGCCGTTCCCGCGGGCCAATAGCCGGAGCACTCTTCGCCGTTGATCGAGCGCCACGGGAACACGGCGCCGGCCTGCCCCAGTTGCACCGCGCGGTTCTTCGCCTTGTCCAGCGTGGAGTGCCGCCAGCGCAGGGCGTCGCGCGCCGAATCCGGCACCGTGTACGTGAGCAGGGGCAGCACGAACGTCTCGGTGTCCCAGAACGCGTGCCCGTCGTAGCCGGGGCCGG
>JBCEBZ010000546.1:0-9315 GCA_039206675.1 Rhodococcus sp. (in: high G+C Gram-positive bacteria)
GATGAGCATCGCGGCACCGCCGGCCGCACAGCGCCGCCAATAGTCGTCGTCGCCGCGTGCGGGGATGCCGCCGGCGACGGCTCCCGAGGCGTGCGGCGTCCCGACGAGGCGGTTTGCCAGCTGTAGCGAGCCGATCTGCAGCGGCTGCGCTGCGCGTGGTGTCGTCATACCGATCCCCTAACTGAACTGGATTCATTTCATACGCTAACAGGTGATTGACATCACAGGGGCACTTCTTTAGATTCAAACTGATATCAGTTCAATTTAGTGAGGAGCAACATGTCGTTCGTTCTCGTCCACGGCGCAGGAATGGGCGCCTCCTGCTGGGAGCCACTCCGCCCCCTGCTCGAACAGGACACTCTCGCAGTCGATCTCCCCGGACGGGGACTACGACGCTCCGTCGACCCGCGGTCCGTCACACTCGACGACTGCGCCGCCGCCGTCATCGACGACGTGGAGGCGGCGAACCTCGCGGACGTCGTCCTCGTTGCACACTCTTTCGGGGGTGTGACGGCCCCGCGGGTCATGCAGGCACTCACGCCCCGACTGCGGCACGTGGTCTTCCTCTCCGCCGTCGTCCCGCCCGACGGCACAAGGGTGATCGACCAGATCGACCCGGACGTCCGCACCGCCGTGGAATCCTCGATAGAAGGTGGTGTGTACCGCCAGGATCCGATGGGCGCCGCGACGATGCTCTGCAACGACATGGATGCCGAGCAGACGGACTGGACGATCGATCAGTTGGTCGACGACTGCGGCGCGCTCCTCACCGAGTCCGTCGATCTGTCCGGTCTCCGCGCCGACGTACCCCGTACATACGTACGTTTGACGAAGGACGTCTGCTATCCACCGGAATTGCAGGAGAGATCGGCGGCCGTCGTGGGCGGCGACACCGTCTTTCTCGAATCCGGCCACATGGCCATGGTCACGATTCCCGATCGCGTTGCTGCGCTGCTCAATGCACTCGCGTCGTAGGCCCGTTCGACTCCTCGATCCGTCACCGAACACCCCAGGTTCGCACTCGCCGAACCGATTCCGGAAGGACTTTCCTGCCATGAGAAGAGTGCCGATCAAGCTGATGGCCGTCGCGGTGGTCGCCGCGTTCGCCTCCGCCGCGTGCGGTTCCGGCGGTTCCGGCGTCAACCAGCCCGTATCGGGCACGTGGGACGACGTCGTCGCGGCAGCCAAGAGCGAAGGCAGCGTGCTGCTGTACTCGAGCCAGAACCCCGCCAATCTCGAGGCCCTCGAGGCGGCATTCGAGCAGGAGTACCCCGAGATCTCGCTCGAGTACGTCCGCGGAACCGACGCCGACATCAACCCGAAGGTCGAGGTCGAGAATCAGACGAAACGCGGCACGGCCGACGTCCACATGCTTACCGACGCCGCCTGGATCGAGACGGCCGCGGAATCGGGAACCTATTCGACGAATCTCGTCGGCCCGGCTTTCGATGCGCCGGAGTACGAACCACAGAAGAGCATCATTTCCGACAAGTTCTTCCTGACGAGTGCGGCGGTGTTCTCCCTCGGATGGAACACGACAGCGCTCCCCGGCGGTCTGCAGAAGCCGGCAGACCTTCTGGACCCCGCGCTGAAGGGCAAGATCGGCATCGTCAACCCGTCGGGCATTGCCTCCTACGTCGACTTCTACCGATTCTTCGAGAAGAACTTCGGCGCCGATTATCTGCAGAAGCTCGCCGACCTGAAACCGCGCATCTACCCGAGCGCGCTGGGCGTCGCTCAGGCCCTGACCTCCGGTGAGATCGTCGCCACCCCGGTGGTGCAGCCTCTGGTGCGCGAGAAGGAATCCGGCGCACCGGTCGACTGGGCGCTGCCCTCGCCGCCATGGGGAACGCCCTGGTTCACGCACGCCCTCTCCGCGGCGCCGCACCCGAACGCGGCTCAGGTGCTGGCGAATTTCATGGCGACCCCGGCCGGCCAGAAGGCATTGTCGCTCGGCTACGCGAGCGCCCTCCCCGGCATCGAGGGTGCCGTCGCACGTGCCCAGGACATCACCCTGCCCAACCCGTCCGATCTGACCCCCGAATCGCTCACCGAATATCAGTCCGGCTGGGAAAAGCGATTCATCCAGTGACGACACCCGACGCGCGACTGCGCGACAAGTGCGCTCTCGTCACCGGTGCGGCACGCGGCATCGGCGCCGCGACAGCGGAACTCTTCCACGCCCACGGGGCGACCGTGTACCTGTGTGATGTCGACGACGACGTCGGCAACAGCGTCGCGGCGAAACTCGGCGCAAGAGCCCATTACCGGCATCTGGACGTGACCGAGGAAGCCGACTGGTCCAGGGTGACCGCCGAGATGGCGGACCGCGGCCATCCGATGAGCATTCTCGTCAACTCCGCGGGCGCCGCCTCCAAGGCATCGATCATGCAGACCTCGCTCGCCGAGTTGCGGCGCATGATCGACCTCAATCTGGTGGGCACGTTCCTCGGACTGCAGGCCGCGGGCGCCGCGATGACCACCGGCGGATCGGTCGTCAACCTGTCTTCGCTGCGCGGCGTCCTCGCCACCGCCGAACTCGGCGCGTACGGCGCGTCGAAGTTCGGCGTGCGCGCCCTGACACGGGTTGCGGCGCTGGAGTTCGCCGAATCGAACATCCGGGTCAACGCGGTCTGCCCGGGCAGCATCGACACGGCGATCACCGCGGGCGCCGATTTCGCGAACGACGACATGGATGCCTACGTGAAAAGCATTCCGTTGCAACGCCGTGGTCTGCCGCTCGAGGTGGCGAAGGCGATCCTGTTCCTCGCGAGCGACGACAGCAGTTACGTCACCGGCACCGATCTCATGATCGACGGTGGAACCTCCGCGGGCGCCAGGACTCCGAAGCGCTCGTCACCGTGACCGGCACCCTTGCCGGCCGTGCACACCAGCGTTATCGTAAATGAACTGAATTCACTTTATCTCTGACCAACCACTCGCAACCAGGCAGGTGCCAGGTGACATCGCAATTCCGGGTTTCCAACCTGACCAAGACCTTCGGGTCCAACACCATCGTCGACCAACTCGACCTCGACATCGAGGACGGCGAATTCCTCGTGCTGCTCGGCCCCAGCGGTTGCGGGAAAACGACCACGCTCCGCTGTATCGCCGGCCTCGAGACACCCGAGGGCGGGTCGATCACGTTCAAGGACCACACCGTCTTCGACGCGTCGGCCCGGATCAATGTTCCGGCCTACAAGCGCAACATCGGCATGGTCTTCCAGTCCTACGCGTTGTGGCCCAACATGACGGTGCGCGAGAACATCCGATACCCGCTGAAGGTACGACGGATGAAGAGCGCCATCGCCGCCGGCCAGGTCGAGACCGCAGCGGGGATGGTGGACTGTGGAGCCCTGCTCGACCGCTACCCCTCCCAGCTCAGCGGCGGGCAGCAACAGCGTGTGGCGGTGGCTCGCGGTTTGGCCGCGCAACCCGATCTGGTGCTGTTCGACGAACCGCTGAGCAATCTCGATGCACGACTGCGCGATCAGGTCCGCTCCCAGATTCATCAACTCCACCAACGTCTGGGCTTCACCGCCGTATTCGTCACCCATGATCAGGCCGAGGCGTTTGCGCTCGGCGACCGGCTCGCCATCATGAAGGCGGGCAAGATCGAGCAGTACGACACCCCGGAGCGGGTGTACGAGACCCCGTCGTCCGACTATGTCGCCGCGTTCATCGGCATGGCGAACCGACTCGAACTCGTCCGGCGACACGAGGGGTGGACGACGCGAGCGGGCACTCCGGTCGACCTCGGTACGGCCGGCATCCGTGGCGGACACATCGGCGGCGACGCCGCACTGGGCAGAATGCGTCCCGACGACCTCGCGCTCCATCGGTCGCTCGACGAGGTGGCCCCAGGCGACGTCGGTCTCACCGGCGAACTCGTCACCTCGGAGTACGGGGGGCGCTATTTCGACGTGACGGCCGACGCCGGAGGTGAGCGGTTGTACCTACGCGCGGATGCCGGACGGCACGGAACCTGGTTGCGTCGCGCCTCCACGGGATCTCCGCTGGTGGTCAGCTTCTCCCCCAGCGCACTGCGGGTGTTCCCGCATCCCGACGGGCACGTCGATCTGCAGGCTCCCGAGCTCGCCACCGCCACTGCTCGATCGGAGGCGTGATGGCTACGGTTGCCCTGAACCGCGGCGTGCGGCCGCTCGCCGTCAGTGCGGTGTGGCGAACCCGGATCGGGTACGGCGCACTGATGGCGGTCCTCGCGTACCTCATCGTGCTCCCACTCTTCCGGTTGCAGTCGCTGGCGTTCGAGGACGGCGCGCGCGGGTATCAGGCCCAGTACGGGCGGTACGACATCGCGCAAACCATCCGGACGACCATCGCCCTCGCCGTCACGTCACTCGCCATCGCAATGGTGCTGGGGACGGTACTCGCGTTCGCCGCCACCAGACTGCCCCGCAAGCTGAGTTTCCTCCGGATCGTCCCCATCCTGCCCATCGTGATGCCCGCGGTCGCCAACATCGTCGGCTGGGCGTTCCTTCTCTCTCCGGGGCCCGGATACCTGAATGCACTCCTGCGGAAGCTCCCCTGGTGGAGCACCGTGGACTCCGGACCGATCGATGTCTACAGCACACCGTGGATCATCATTCTCACCGGTTTCGGGCTCACTTCGTTCGTCTACCTCTTCGTCAGCGCGGGGATGCAGAACATCAGTTCCGAGCACCTCGAGGCGGCGCAGATCAGCGGTTCGTCGACGCTCGGAGTGTTCTTCCGCGTGGTCCTTCCCCTGCTACGCCCCTCCCTGGTGTACGGCGGCGGAATCGCGCTGCTCCTCGGATTGGGCCAGTTCACCGGACCGCTCCTGCTGGGCCAGAACACCGGCGTGAAAGTGCTCACCACCGAAATGTATCGCCGTGTGTCGGAGTCGCCGGCGGATTTCGCGGCCGCGGCGGCGGCGGGTTCACCGCTCGTCATCTTCGGAATCGTCGTCGTGCTCGCGCAGAAGATGCTGCTCGGCAATCAGAAGCGGTTCGTCACGCACGGGGGTAAGGCGTTCGCACCAAACACTGGTCGCTCGGCCTGGGCCGCCGCCTTGATCTCCGTCTACGCGTTTCTCGCGCTCGTCGTTCCATTGATCGGGCTCGCGATCGTGGCCCTGTCTCCGTACTGGTCGGAAACATTGTCCTGGAATCTGTTCACGCTCGACAACTTCCGGGCACTGTTCCAGACGGCGAGCATCCTCGACTCGGTGTCCACGAGCCTTCTCACCTCCGTCGTGGCGGTCGTGATCTGCGTGCCGATCGGCTACCTCACCGCCACGCTGCTCGTGCGCGGTCGCCGACACCGGATCCTGGGCACCATCGGTGACGTCATCACCGCTTTGCCCCTGGGCATTCCCGCGGTGATCTTCGGCGTCGGGTTCCTGTTGACCTACACGCAGCCTCCGCTGATCCTGTACGGCACCAAAGCGGTCATCATCCTCGTCTACGTCGTGCTGATGGTGCCGTTCTCCACCCGGATGCAGATGACGGCGATGCTCTCCCTGGGCGAAACCTACGCCGAGGCGTCGGCGACGAGTGGTGCGAGCCCGTTCGTCACCAACATCCGGGTGATCCTGCCGCTGATGCGGCCGACCGTGCTCAGTGCCGTCGCGCTGATGTTCATCCTGCTGACCCACGAATTCGCCGCCTCACTGCTCGTGCGGGCCGCCACGACGCAGGTGATGGGTACGCTGCTGTTCGACCTCTGGGAGAACGGTTCCTACCCGCTGGTGGCAGCGATGGCGCTGCTCATGACGGCGGTGACGAGCATCGGTGTCGTCATCGCGATGCTGGTCGGTGGTCGAAACGTGTTGAGCAATCTGTGATGTTGCGAAGCCCTGCCAGATCGAAACGAACGACAAGGAGTCAAGATGACTGTCGGCCCTGACCGACTTCGGGACAAGGTCGTGGTGGTGACGGGTGCGACCGGTGGGATCGGCGTCGAGATAGTCCTCAGACTCGCCGACGAGGGCGCTCACGTCGTCGCGACCGATCTCGACCAATCTGCCTGCCACGACCTGCTGCACACTCTCGCCCAGCCCGGGCACCATGCCGCGCATGCCCTGGACGTCTCCTCCGAGGAACAGTGGGAGGCGGTCGTCGCCGCAACCGAAGCGAAATTCGGCGCACTGCACGCCCTGGTCAACAATGCCGCCATCGGCAGCGTCGCTACGGCCGAGGACGAAACCCGTGCACACTGGGATCGCGTAATCGGGATCGGCCAGACCGGCACGTGGCTCGGCATGAAACATGGCGGCCCCCTGATCGAGCGCAGCGGCGGCGGATCGATCGTGAACATGTGCTCGATTCTGGGCACCGTGGGCGGTCTGGGAAACAGTGTCGCCTACGCGGCCGCGAAAGGCGCCGTCCGCACGATGACCAAGAACGCCGCCCTGCACTGGGCGAAAGCGGGGGTGCGGGTCAATTCGCTGCATCCGGGGTTCATCGGCACGGCCCCGCTGCTCGAGCGCTGGGAAGGGAGCGAGCGTCATCGCGAGATGCTCGCCGGCACACCGATGGGACGGCTCGGGCGCGGTGAGGAGATCGCGGCCGCGGTGGCATTCCTCGCCGGCGACGACTCCAGCTTCGTCACCGGTTCGGAGATCTACGCCGACGGTGGGTGGACGGCCGCCTGAGGCGGGCAAACGAACATGGCCTCCGCGCAATGCGGAGGCCATGCTTCTGTGTCGGACGGGTTTCCGTGTCGGACGGCGTCGTCATCCCAGACGGCACAGCGTCTTCCCCACGGTGCGGCCGCCCAGCATCGCGACGATGGCGTCCGGCGCCGACTCGAGACCGTCGAACACCGTCTCCGCGGCAACGAGCCGACCGTCGCGGAGGTAGCTCCCGACCTCGGCCCGCATCTCGCCCAGCAGATGGTCGTAGGCACCGGCCCGGAACCCCTTCACCGTCAGGTTTTTTGCCACGATCTGAAAGAGGTTGTTCGGACCCGTCGCCTCCGTCTCATACGACGCGACGGCGCCCGCCATCGCCACCCGACCTCCCCGCCGAAGGTGATATAGGGCGGCCTGGAGATGCGTTCCGCCGACGTTGTCGAAGTACAGGTCGATGCCCTCCGGTGCCGCGCCGGCGAGTGCGTCGGCGAGATCCGGGGTGTGGTAGTCGAACGCGGCGTCGAGACGCAGTTCCTCGAGCAGGAACCGGACCTTCTCGGCGGACCCGGTACTGCCGACCACGTAATGACCTCTGAGCCTGGCAATCTGCGCCGCGAGGCTGCCGACGGCTCCTGCCGCCGACGAGATCCAGACGACGTCTCCGCCCGTGAGTTCACCGATGCACTGCAATCCCACATAGGCGGTGAGCCCGGAACTGCCCAGTGCACCGAGATACGACTGCGGCGGATGTTCGTTCGTGTCCAGTTTTGTGACACCGCCGGCACCGGCCAGGGTGTCACCGTCCTGCCGGATCACGGCGAAATCACGAAAGCCGTTGATGTGCAGCACCGTGTCGCCCGGTTCGAAACCGTCGGCGCGGGACCGGATGACCTCGCCGACGGCCAATCCGGCCAGCGTGTCCCCGATGCGGAACGGCGGTAGGTAGCCGGCAGGTCCGGTGGGCCCGAGACGTATCCGGACAGACGGGTCTATCGACAGCCACGAGTTGCGCACGAGGATGTCGCCGGGCCCCAATTCCTCCGGAACGGTCACGACATCGAGAGAGAAGTCTTCCGACCGAACCTTCCCCTGGGGATGACGCGCCAGTTTCAGCTCACGACTCTGCACGGGAATCCTTTCCATTCAGACCACGGAGAAGACGTCATGGCCGCCTCGTTGTCGGACGGTGAGCCGGCCGCGGTCGACCAGGGTGTCGAGGTGCGCGAGGGTCTCGCACGTGGCAATCATTTGGTTGAACGGGTCGAGCGTGGTGAACGGCCTGTCGCGACGAGTCCACGTCACCGTGTGTGCCACGGCACTCGCGGTCCCCTGCCCGAGCGAGATCAGCGCGTCGCGCATGGCATCGAATCTCCGGTCATGGTGCGCGAGAAGCTCTTCTACTCGACTGTGCACGCTCCGCGTCGGATCTCCGTGCGCCGGCAGGAGTTGCGAATCAGGACGGTCGAGCAAACGGGACAGCGAGTCGAGGTAGCGCCCCAGGGGCAGGTCCCACTCGCCGAGTTCGAAGCCGATCGACGGAGTGATCGAGGGCAGAACGTGGTCACCGCTGAAGAGCAGGCCCCGCTGCACGTCATGAAACACCATGTGTCCCTTGGTGTGGCCGGGTGTGTGCACGACGTCGACGGCGTGCTCCCCGATCCGGAGCGGACCGGCGGCGAGCCAGTGGTCGGGCGCTTCCCAGTCCGACGGGTGGAACGGTTCCGCGGCGGTCAGAGCCTCGACGGTGTCCGCCAGGACCGGGGCCCCGGCGCGGCGGAGTTCGTGGAGCGAATCCGTGGGCACGTTGCTGCCGAGCGCACTGACGGCCGCCAGTCCGTCGGCCTCGGCGACACCGAGGTGGACGCGTGCACCGTGACGGCGGCGGAGTTCGACGGCGAACGTGTAGTGATCGCGGTGCACGTGGGTGACGTAGATGTCGTGAATCTGCTCGGTGCCGCGCCCGATACGGCGCAGCGCGCGCTCCATCTCCTCGAAGGTGGTGTCGACTCGCCAGCCGCCGTCGACGAGGGCCAACCCGTCGGGTGTCTCGAGGGCGTAGACGTTCACGGCTCCGAGACCGTCGTCCGGCATGTGGAGGGGAATGCGATGGACACCGGGCGCCACCTCGTAGCAGCCCGGCTCCATCCACCCTGCGCTCATGATTCGCCGCTGCCCACTTCGACCATCGTCTTCTCCTCGCCCATGACGAGGATGCGTTTTCCGCGCATCCGCCCGACGTTGTCGACTGCCGCTTGCCATTGCGGGCTGGCGAGCGCGGCATCGAGGTCCTCGCGGGAGTCGAAGCTCAGGATCGACACACCGTCCCATTCCCGGGACCGGTCGTCCATCGCGTCCAGCACTTCGGTGTGCTGCCAGCGTCGCAGGCCGGGAAGCGGATAGGTCACGTCGGCGTGCTCGCCGCGCCACCACTCGATGAACTGCTCGTGGCTCCACTCGTGGGGGCGGGCGGCCAGGACGATCAAGTTGTACATCATTACTCCATTACTGACATGAATTTAGTTCATTTACTGAGGGTGCGCGAAAGTCGCCCCGCGACCGCCGCGCTTTATGCGCCGACGATACGCAGAGTGGCGTCGCGAACGTACTGGTTGAGCTGGTCGAGACTCAGGTCGCCGCCGGGCCGGTACCACCGCCACACACTGACGAGGAGCCCGAGGACCAGACGCGCCATCAATCGT
>JBCEBZ010000547.1:0-9283 GCA_039206675.1 Rhodococcus sp. (in: high G+C Gram-positive bacteria)
GATCGTCGGCAACATCGGCCACTTCGACAACGAGATCGACATGGCCGGCCTCGCCCGCACCGCCGGCATCAGCAAGATCGAGATCAAGCCGCAGGTCGCCGAGTGGACCTTCGCCGCGACCGCCGACCGGCCGGCCCACTCGATCATCGTGCTGTCCGAGGGCCGCCTGCTGAACCTCGGCAACGCGACCGGCCATCCCTCGTTCGTGATGAGCAACAGCTTCTCCAACCAGGTGATCGCCCAGATCGAGCTGTGGACGAAGCCGGAGGAGTACGACAACGAGGTGTACCGCCTCCCGAAGCACCTCGACGAGAAGGTCGCGAAGATCCACGTCGAGGCCCTCGGTGGCACCCTCACCAAGCTCTCCAAGGAGCAGGCGGAGTACATCGGCGTCGACGTCGAGGGCCCGTTCAAGCCCGAGCACTACCGGTACTAGAGGCCACGGCGTCCCCCGGTCCGTCGTGTGCGGGCCGGGGGATAGCCTTCTTCCTCGTGGGAACACTGATTGCGCTGGAAGGCCTGGACGGCGCGGGCAAGCGAACACTCGTCGGCGCCGTCGTGGATCGCCTGACCGAACGGGGTCTGACGGTCGGCACCCTCGACTTTCCGCGGTACGGCAGGTCCGTGCACGCCGATCTGGCGTCCGAGGCGCTCAAGGGCGCGCACGGTGACCTGGCCGGGTCCGTGCACGCGATGGCCGTGATGTTCGCCCTGGACCGGTCCGGCGCCGTCGGCGAGCTGTCCGCCCTGCTCGCCGGCCACGACCTGGTGATCCTCGACCGTTACGTGGCGTCCAACGCCGCGTACGGTGCGGCCCGGTTGCATCAGGCGGCGGACGGGGAGTTCGTGGGCTGGGTGGAGAATCTCGAATTCGAGCGGCTGGGGCTGCCCAGACCCGACCTGCAGCTGTATCTGGACGTTCCCGTCGCGCTCGCCGCGCAACGCGCCCGGGGCCGCGAATCGGCGGATGCCAGCCGATCCCTCGACGCCTACGAACGCGACCGTGGGCTGCAGGAACGCACCGGTGAGGTGTACCGCGAGCTGGCCGTGAAGGACTGGATGTCGCCGTGGTGGGTGCTCACGCCGGACACCGATCCGGTCACGCTCGCCGAAAACCTGGCACTCTTGAGTGACGACACGGCACGCCGTGACGAGAAAGAACACGGCACGCCGTAACGGCGAACGGGCTGTTACGGCCTCCGAAGATGCAACGATAGGGACATGAAGCCAAGGATTCTGGTTGTCGACGACGACACTGCGCTCGCGGAGATGCTCACGATCGTGCTCCGCGGCGAAGGATTCGATCCGTATGTGGTGGGGGACGGGACCCAGGCGCTCACCGCGGTCCGGGAGACACGCCCCGACCTGGTGCTGCTCGACCTGATGCTGCCCGGCATGAACGGCATCGACGTGTGCCGTGTCCTGCGGGCCGATTCCGGTGTTCCCATCGTGATGCTGACCGCGAAGACGGACACCGTCGACGTGGTCCTCGGATTGGAATCCGGCGCGGACGACTACATCATGAAGCCGTTCAAGCCGAAGGAGCTGGTGGCTCGGGTCCGGGCTCGGCTTCGCCGGACCGAGGACGAGCCGGCCGAGCTGCTCAGCATCGCCGACATCGTCATCGACGTCCCCGCCCACAAGGTGAGCCGGGGCGAAGAACTGATCTCCCTCACCCCCCTCGAGTTCGACCTGCTGGTGGCTCTGGCGCGCAAGCCGCGACAGGTGTTCACCCGTGAGGTGCTGCTCGAACAGGTGTGGGGTTACCGACATGCGGCCGACACCCGACTGGTCAACGTGCACGTGCAGCGTCTGCGGGCCAAGGTCGAGACTGATCCCGAGAATCCCGAAGTGGTTTTGACGGTCAGGGGGGTCGGCTACAAGGCCGGACCGCCGTGACAGGTGTTTCCCGATGGCGGCGTCGTGTCAACCGACGCGTTTCGCCGATCCTTCGGTGGGGTCACTCACTGAGCAATACCCTCGCGCACACGTGGCGTCGTTCGCTGCAGCTGAGGGTCGTCGTCTCGACGCTGACGTTGTCGCTCATCGTCATCGTCGTGCTCGGCGTCGTGCTGACGAGTCAGATCACCGACCGTCTGCTCGAGACGAAGATCAACGCGGCCACCGAGGAAATGGACCGTGCCCGGAGCACGGTGGAGGGGCAGCTGGCAGGCGCGGACGACAGTAGTTCGCCCACCACGCAGCTCGACGGTGCCAGGGCCGCCCTGACGAACCGCGAACCCGACGCCGGGCAGGCGTCGGGTTCGGCGGGCACGTTCGACCCGGTGCTGATCGTGCCCGGCGACGGCCCCCGGGCGCCGACGTCGAGTGGTCCGGCGGACCAGATCCCGGAATCGCTGCGGGCGTTCGTCCAGGCCGGCCAGGTGGCGTACCAATTCGCCACCGTGAACGATCCGGAAGGCTATTCGGGGCCGGCGCTGATCGTCGGGAGCCCGACCGCGTCGGCGATCTCCACCCTCGAGCTGTACCTGGTGTTCCCGCTGGCCAGTGAGGACCGCAGCCTGTCGCTGGTCCGCGGCACGCTGCTGGTGGGCGGCGCCGTGCTCGCCGTGCTGCTCGCGGCGATCGCGCTCCTCGTCGCCAGGCAGGTGGTCCTGCCCATCCGGTCGGCGTCACGGATCGCGGTGCGTTTCGCGGACGGCCGGCTGAAGGAACGCATGCCCGTGCGCGGCGAGGACGACATGGCCCGGCTGGCGATGTCGTTCAACGAGATGGCGGAGAGTCTGTCCAAGCAGATCACCCAGCTCGAGGAGTTCGGAAACCTTCAGAAGCGATTCACCTCCGACGTGAGCCACGAGCTGCGGACCCCGCTGACGACGGTGCGCATGGCGGCCGACCTCATCCACGACGGCAGCGACGACCTCGACCCGGTGCTGCGGCGGTCCTCGGAGTTGCTGGTCGCGGAACTCGACCGGTTCGAGGGGCTGCTGGCCGACCTCCTCGAGATCAGCAGGCACGACGCCGGCGTCGCGGAACTGGCCGCCGAGCAACTCGACGTCCGGATGTGCGCGCGGGCGGCGATCTCGACCGTCCGTCACCTCGCGCGCGAGAGCGGGACCGAACTGATCGTGGACCTGCCCGACCAGGCGGTGATGGCCGAGGTGGACCCGCGTCGGGTGGAGCGCATCCTGCGGAACCTGCTGGCGAACGCGATCGACCACGGAGAAGGCAAACCGGTGCTGCTGCGCGTGCGCGCCGACGACAGCGCTGCGGCGTTCATCGTGCGCGACCAGGGCGTGGGCCTGCGGCCGGGCGAGGAGAAGCTGGTGTTCAACAGGTTCTGGCGGTCCGATCCGTCGCGCGTGCGGCGGTCGGGCGGTACCGGCCTCGGACTCGCGATCAGCGTGGAGGACGCAAATCTCCACGACGGCAGGCTCGAGGCGTGGGGCGAACCCGGCCAGGGCGCCTGCTTCCGGTTGACGCTGCCCCGGGTGCGGGGACGCAAGGTCGTATCGAGCCCGCTGCCTCTGAAACCGGGAACCGCGAAATACGTTCAAGGGCAGCCGGTTCCGGGCGACGACACGTTGCCGGTGCGCAACGAGGCCCCGGAGGCGGCGGTCGACGAGTCCCGCACGATTCCCCAGAAACGTGAGCGTGCGCACGTCGGTGACCGGGACGGTGCGCACGTGCCGGAGTCGGACCTGTGACGCCCGGCCGGCGATCCGCCCTGCAGTCGCGATCGGTGTGCGGTGCGATCGCCCTCGCGGTGCTCGTGACCGTCAGCGGGTGCGCGAGCCTCCCGGATTCGTCCACCCCGCAGGCGATCGGCACGATCAACCGTGACTCGCCGGGTTCCAGTGTGGCGGCCCCGGCGCCGGGACGTGAACCCGACCTGCTGCTGCGCGACTTCTTCAAGGCCAGTACCGATCCGACCGACCGGCACCTCGCGGCCCGCCAGTTCCTCACCCCCGGTGTGTCCGGCAGGTGGGACGACGCGGCCAGCGCCACGATCGTCGACAAGGTCGACGTCCTCCCGGAGACCCGGTCGGCCGACCAGGCGACGTACACGATCCGCGCCAACAAGGTGGGTCAGCTCGAGCCCGGTGGGCTGTACGTGGCGGAGGAGGGCAGTTTCGAGACGAGGATCAGCCTCGAGCTGCAGGGCGGTGAATGGCGGATCTCCGAACTTCCCGCAGGCGTGATCCTCGACCGGGCGCAGTTCCTGAACACCTACCAGCGGAAGTCGCTGTACTTCCTCGACCCGGCCGGGACGACGGTCGTGCCGGACCCGCGCTGGGTGTCGGGCGCCCAGGACCAGATGGCGTCCCAGTTGATCGGGCTGCTGATCGACGGGCCCAAGGCGGCGCTCGCCCCGGCTGTCCGCAACGAACTCGGGGACGGGGTCTCGGTGCGCGGCCCCATCACGAAGGCCGACGGCCGCACCGCGCAGGTGGGGGTGGGGCTCGGCGGGATCCGGATCGACTTCACCGGCCTGCCGCCGATGGACCCGCAGCAGAAGCAGCTGTTCGCGGCGCAGGTGATCTGGACGCTGGCCAACGCGGAGATCTCGGGCCCCTACGTGCTGCTCGCCGACGGCGAGCCGTTCGACGAACGGTTCCCGAACGGGTGGACCACCGCCGACGTCGCGTCCATGAACCCGTTCGCGACGTCCAGCGCCACCGTGGGCCTGCACGCGCTGCGCGAGGGGTCGATGGTGAGCGTCACCGAGACCGGTGTCACGCCGGTGCCCGGGTACTTCGGTTCGGCCCGCAACATGCGGTCGCTCGCGCTGTCGCAGGACGGGAAGCTGGTCGCCGCGGTCGCCGACACCGGGCGCCCCGCGCCGGAACCCGCGAGTTCGCTGATGGTCGGGGCGTACGAGGACGGTGCCGCGTCAGTGCTCGAAGGCGGCGCGATCACCCGTCCCACGTGGGCGCCCGACAATTCGGCGATCTGGGCAGCGGTCAACGGCAACACGGTCATTCGGGTGTTGCGCGAGCCCGGAACCGGCCGGACGTCGGTGGTCAACGTCGACGCCGGCGCCGTCACCGCACTGGGCGCCACGATCACCGAGTTGCGGCTGTCCCGGGACGGCGTGCGGGCGGCGCTGATCGTGGACGGCAAGGTCTATCTCGCCATCGTCACCCAGATGCCGGGTGGTGCGTACGCCCTGACGAATCCGCGCGCGGTCGCGATCGGACTGGGCAGCCCGGCCCTGTCCCTGGACTGGAGCACGAGCGACACGATCGTGGTCGCGCGCGCGGCGTCCGACATCCCGGTGGTGCAGGTGGCCGTCGACGGGTCGCGGATGGACGCGCTGCCGAGCCGCAACCTCACCGCGCCGGTGGTGGCCGTGGACGCGTCGACGACGACGGAGTTCGTCGCCGACTCCCGGGCGGTGTTCCAGTTGAACAACAACGATCCGGCCGGCGACCGGTACTGGCGGGAGGTTCCCGGGTTGACGGGTGTGAAGGCGATACCGGTCCTGCCGGGCTGAGCCGGCCGGTGCGGGCGGGCTGTCGGTGCGGGCACGGATACTGCCCGCATGCGCGCGCTGCCCGGTCTCCGGACCCTGCTCGACCTGATCCTGCCCGCCGAGTGCGGCGGGTGCGGGGCGCCGGGCACCCAGTGGTGTGCCCACTGCGCCGCGGAGGTGGCCGACGATCCCGTGCTGCTCCGGCCGCGCGTGGATCCCGGGGTCGGGGTGTGGGCGCTCGGGCCGTACTCGGGTGTCCGCCGCCGGGCCGTCATCGCCGCGAAGGAGCGGGGGCGGCGCGATCTCGCCGTTCCGCTCGGAGCCGGGGTCGCGGGCGCCCTGAGCCGTCTGCAACAGTGGGGTGAACTCGACCCACCGGACGTCGCCCCGGTGGTCCTCGTGCCCGCTCCGACGCGCCCGCGGGCGGCCCGCGCGCGTGGCGGAGACCCCGTCACGCGGATCGCCGTCGCCGCCGTGGGGGACAGGCGCGTGTGTCCCGCGCTCGTGATGCGGCGCGCCGTGCGTGATTCGGTCGGCCTGACCGCCGATCAACGTCGAGTAAACCTAGAGGGTGGCGTCCGGTTGACGCGCAGCGGTGCGGCGTTCGCGCGGCATCTCGCGTCGGAATTCTCTGCACTGCAACAAGTCTCGGTGGTGCTGCTGGACGACGTGTCGACCACCGGCGCCACCGCGGCCGAGTCGGTCCGGGTGCTGGCGAGAGCGGGCATCGGGGTGAGTGCGGTGGTCGTCGTGGCGGGTGTCGGATGAAATTCTGCCGAACAGTGGCACTCGCGCGCGTTACGTACTAGCGTCGCGGACACACCCGAAATCACAGGTAGGAGGTGGAACTTCGAACCTGGTGCCGGGCGGACCCCCTTCCGGCATTGCTCAAACTCGCCGCCGCCCATCAAGGGGCGGGGCCGTAATCGGGAGGTACGAGTGACGACCCCTTCGCAAGCCTCGGTTTTCGTCGACGACCGCACCACGGAAGCACAAGAGAAGACGGATACCCCCACCGCCGAGATCGTCGTCAAGGGACGCAACGTCGAGGTACCCGACCACTTCCGCGTGTACGTCTCCGAGAAGCTGTCGCGCCTCGAGCGCTTCGATCCCTCCATATTCCTGTTCGATGTCGAACTTCAACACGAACCCAATCGACGCCAGAGGAAGAACTGCCAGCGCGTCGAGATCACTGCCCGAGGCAAGGGGCCGGTAGCCCGAGCCGAGGCATCCGCCGACAGTTTCTATGCAGCATTCGAGTCGGTGACCGCCAAGCTCGAGAGCAGGCTCCGCCGCACCAAGGACCGGAAGAAAGTCCATTACGGGGAAAAGACCCCGGTGTCGGTGGCGGAAGCCACCGCCGCACTTGCCGAGGACGAGAGTCTCGGCATCAGTCCCGACATCTCCCTGGACGGTCAGGTGTCGGAGGAACACACACCGGGCCACGTCGTGCGGACCAAGGAACACACGGCTACGCCGATGACCGTCGACGACGCTTTGTACGAGATGGAGCTGGTAGGACACGATTTCTTCCTGTTCCACGACAAGGAGTCGGACAAGGCGACCGTCGTCTACCGGCGGCACGCGTTCGACTACGGATTGATCCGTCTGGCGTGATGTACTCCCGTTCCGCCTGACGATCCGAGCGGTCGGTCTACTCGTCCGATCGCGGAAGCGCCTACCATGGAATCCGGCCGGGGTTCTCGGACCTCCGGCCGGATTTTGTGTGTCACCCATCCACTGCCGAAGATTGAGGACGAACAAGACTGTGCCGTCGCTGTCGCTATCGAAGCTGCTCCGTGTTGGTGAAGGTCGCATGGTCAAGCGGCTCAAGCACATCGCCGACCACGTTTCCTCGCTGTCGCCCGAGGTCGAAGACCTGACCGACGAGCAACTCCGCGCGAAGACCGAGGAGTTCCGCGCCCGCTACCGGGACGGCGAGACGCTCGACGAGCTGCTGCCCGAGGCGTTCGCGGTCGCCCGCGAGGCGTCCTGGCGGGTCATCGACCAGCGGCACTTCCACGTGCAGATCATGGGCGGCGCCGCCCTCCACTTCGGCAACATCGCCGAGATGAAGACCGGTGAGGGCAAGACCCTGACCTGCGTGTTGCCCGCATACCTCAACGCGATCGCCGGGGACGGCGTGCACGTCGTCACGGTCAACGACTACCTCGCCAAGCGCGACTCCGAGTGGATGGGCCGCGTCCACCGCTTCCTCGGCCTCGAGACCAGCGTGATCCTGTCCGGGATGTCGCCGGCCGAGCGTCGCGCGGCCTATGCGGCGGACATCACATACGGCACCAACAACGAGTTCGGGTTCGACTACCTGCGCGACAACATGACGCATTCCCTGGACGACCTCGTCCAGCGCGGCCACAACTTCGCCGTCGTCGACGAGGTCGACTCCATCCTCATCGACGAGGCCCGGACGCCCCTCATCATCTCCGGCCCCGCCGACGCGTCGAGCAAGTGGTACGCGGAGTTCGCCCGCATCGCGCCGCTGCTCAAGCGCGACGTGCACTACGAGGTCGACATCCGCAAGCGCACCATCGGCGTCCACGAGGCCGGCGTCGAACTCGTCGAGGACCAGCTCGGCATCGACAACCTGTACGAGGCCGCCAACTCGCCGCTCGTGAGCTACCTGAACAACGCCATCAAGGCCAAGGAGCTGTACACGAAGGACAAGGACTACATCGTCCGCGACGGCGAAGTGATCATCGTCGACGAGTTCACCGGCCGCGTCCTCGTCGGCCGCCGGTACAACGAGGGCATGCACCAGGCGATCGAGGCCAAGGAGAAGGTCGAGATCAAGGCCGAGAACCAGACCCTCGCCACGATCACGCTGCAGAACTACTTCCGCCTGTACGACAAGCTGTCGGGGATGACGGGCACGGCCGAGACCGAGGCCGCCGAGCTGCACCAGATCTACAGCCTCGGCGTCATCCCGATCCCCACCAACCGGCCGATGGTCCGTGTCGACAACGGCGACCTGATCTACAAGACCGAGGAAGCCAAGTTCCACGCCGTCGTCGACGACGTGGTGGAGCGGCACGAGAAGGGTCAGCCGGTCCTCATCGGTACCACCAGCGTCGAGCGGTCCGAGTACCTGTCGAAGCAGTTCACCAAGCGCGGTGTGGCGCACAACGTGCTGAACGCGAAGTTCCACGAGCAGGAAGCCCAGATCATCGCCGAGGCCGGCCGGTCGGGAGCGGTCACCGTGGCCACCAACATGGCCGGTCGCGGTACCGACGTCATGCTCGGCGGCAACGCCGACATCATCGCGGACATCGCGCTGCGCAAGCAGGGGCTCGACCCCGTCCACACCCCCGACGACTACGAGGCGGCGTGGGACGACGTCCTCGACCAGGTCAAGGCCGAGGTGAAGGCCGACGCCGACAAGGTGCGCGAGGCCGGCGGGCTGTACGTCCTCGGCACCGAGCGGCACGAGTCCCGCCGCATCGACAACCAGTTGCGCGGCCGTTCGGGCCGTCAGGGCGATCCGGGTGAGTCGCGGTTCTACCTGTCGCTCGGCGACGAGTTGATGCGACGGTTCAACGGTGCGGCGCTGGAGTCGATCATGACCCGGCTCAACCTGCCCGACGACGTTCCCATCGAGGCGAAGATGGTCTCGAAGGCCATCAAGAGCGCTCAGACGCAGGTCGAGCAGCAGAACTTCGAGATCCGCAAGAACGTCCTCAAGTACGACGAGGTGATGAACCAGCAGCGCACGGTCATCTACAACGAGCGCCGCCAGATCCTCGAAGGCAAGGACATGGAGGGCCAGGTCGAGAAGATGATCACCGACGTGGTCACCGCCTACGTCGACGGCGCCACCGCCGAGGGCTA
>JBCEBZ010000548.1:0-9241 GCA_039206675.1 Rhodococcus sp. (in: high G+C Gram-positive bacteria)
CCCGCGACCCCAACCTTGGCAAGGTTGTGCGCTACCAGCTGCGCCACGTCCGCATGCACCGTGTAACTCGCGGAGAATGTTCTCCGTGGTGCGGTTGAGAACATTAGCCGACCATCCGCGATAGTTACAAATCTGCAGGTCAAGGCACCAGACGGTGAACTCGGCGTGAACGGGACCGGGTCGCGAGCGTGCCGCCGGCGGGGTCCGGCGCGAATCCGGTGCGAATCCCATCGGGGTGATTTTCGTTCGGCCGCTCGGTCTGTTAATGTTCCAACTCGTTCGAGCGCGAGTATCCGGCGCGCCTCGGTCCCGTGGCTCAGTGGAAGAGCGTCCCGTTCACACCGGGAAGGTCGCTGGTTCGATCCCAGCCGGGACCACCGAAAGAAGAGGCCGTTTCCGAAATCGGAAACGGCCTCTTCTTTTTCGTGTGCGCACCCGGAAAATCGGTTGTTGCCGCTCTCCGGTGCGACGGACAATGAACTGAGCCGGCCGAAAATTTCCCGGGTGATCCGCTACCGAAGGACAGAGTCCCATGTTCCCCGTGAGGCTGGAAGGCACCACCGCGCCGACATTGATGTGGGCGGAGGAGCAGACCATCGAGCAGGCTGCGCTGCAGCAGCTGCGGAACATGGCCGACCTGCCGTGGGTGCACGGTGTGCGCGTCATGCCCGACGTCCACGTGGGCAAGGGCGCGACGGTCGGTTCCGTCATCGCGATGCGGGCGGCGGTCGCCCCCGCCGCGGTGGGCGTCGACATCGGCTGCGGAATGACGGCGGTCCGGACCGATGTGACCGCGAGCGACCTGCCCGACAGCCTGCGGTCGATGCGCTCGCACATCGAGCGTGCGGTGCCCGTGGGTTTCGCCATGCACGAGCATTCGGTGAACGTCGGCGCACTGGGTACGGATGCCGGGGGAATGAGGAAGGGATGGCACCGCTTCTGGCAGGAGTTCGGCGACCTGCATGCCGGTGTGCAGTCCCGGGAGTCACGGGCGATGAAGCAGATCGGCACACTCGGCGGCGGCAACCACTTCATCGAGGTGTGCCTGTCGGATGCCGGCGAGGTCTGGCTGATGCTCCACTCCGGGTCACGCAACATCGGCAAGGAACTGGCGGAGCGGCACATCGCGGTGGCGCGGGCCCTGCCGCACAACCAGCGGCTGGTCGATCGCGATCTCGCGGTGTTCCTCGCAGGCAGCAAGGAGATGGACGCGTACCGCCACGACCTGACCTGGGCGCAGGAGTACGCGGCCCGGAACCGTGCCGTCATGCTCACGTTGGTGATGCGTGCCTTCCGGCAGTCCCTTCCCGGCAGGACGGTGCGGTTCGACGAGCCGATCTCCTGCCACCACAACTACGTGTCGGAGGAGATCGTCGACGGCGAGCCGATGCTCGTCACTCGCAAGGGCGCGATTCGGGCGGGCCGCGGTGATCTCGGACTGATCCCCGGGTCGATGGGCACCGGTTCCTACGTGGTGCGAGGCCTCGGCTCCGAGTTGTCGTTCAATTCGGCGTCACACGGGGCGGGACGGACGATGAGCCGCACCAAGGCGAAGAAGCGGTTCACCGTCGACGACCTGGTACGGCAGACGTCCGGGGTCGAATCACGCAAGGACGCCGGCGTGATCGACGAGATCCCGGGCGCCTACAAGGACATCGAGCAGGTGATCGACGCGCAGGCCGATCTCGTCGAGGTGGTGGCCCACCTGCGGCAGGTCGTCTGTGTAAAAGGGTGACCGCAGGTCGCGGTCGGTAGGGTGGACGGGTGACCAGCAGAGAAGCCCGACCGGGACCCGCGCCCGAGAACCGGGACGTGGACGACTCGGATCTGTCCCCGTTCCAGGAAGCGGAGAGCCGCTGGCGCCGGTGGCGGGCACACGTCGCCGCACGCCCGAGCCTCAACCTGGCGTACCGCATCGTGGTGGGGGTGATCGGCGCTCTCGTGCTGGCCGCCGGGATCGTCGCGATCCCGTACCCCGGACCCGGCTGGCTGATCGTGTTCGCGGGGCTCGGAATCCTCGCGTCCGAGTTCGCGTGGGCCCACCGGTTGCTGCACTACGCGCGGCAGCGCTACGACAAGTTCATGGACTGGTTCTCGCGGCAGTCGCTGGTGGTCAAGGGAGCGGGCGCGTTGCTGACGTGTGCCGTCGTCCTCGCCACGCTGTGGTTGCTCGGGACGTTCGGTCTCGTCGGGACGTGGATCGGCCTCGACTACCCGTGGCTGGAGAGCCCGCTCTAGCCGTACACATGATTGGGTGTCACTGCCGGGCCGATAACATGGGCTGGCACATTCACCATGTCTGCACCGCACACCTCACCTAGGAGAACATCGCCGTGAGCACCCCCGCATCCGCCGCCCCAGCCGCCCTCGTCCGGGTGCCCGCGGGGACGACGGCCGGTACAGCGGTTCGGGAGGCCGGCTACCCGAGCAAGGGCCCGGACGTCGTCGTCGTGGTCCGTGACGCCGAGGGCCAGCTCAAGGACCTGTCCTGGGTGCCCGACGCCGACGTCGAGGTCGAACCGGTCGCGGCGAACACCGACGACGGCCGCAGCGTCATCCGGCACTCGGCGGCGCACGTGCTCGCGCAGGCCGTTCAACAGGAATTTCCCGAGGCCAAGCTCGGCATCGGACCGCCGATCAAGGACGGTTTCTACTACGACTTCGCCGTCGAACGCCCGTTCACTCCCGAGGACCTCGCGAACCTCGAGAAGCGGATGAAGAAGATCGTCAAGGGATCGCAGCGGTTCTCGCGCCGCGTCGTCGACTCGCTGGAGGAGGCGCGCGCCGAACTGGCGAACGAGCCCTTCAAGCTCGAGCTCATCGACGACAAGTCGGGGATCGACGATCCGGAGATCATGGAGGTGGGCGGCAACGAGCTGACCATCTACGACAACCTGGACCCGCGGACCGGCGAGAAGGTGTGGGGCGACCTGTGCCGCGGCCCGCACATTCCCACCACCAAGCACATCCCGGCATTCAAGCTCACCCGCAGCTCGGCGGCGTACTGGCGTGGTAACCAGGACAACGCCGACCTCCAGCGCATCTACGGCACCGCGTGGGAGTCGGCGGAGGCCCAGGAGCAGCACCTGGAACTGCTCGCCGAGGCCGAGCGCCGCGACCACCGCAAGCTGGGGTCCGAACTCGACCTGTTCAGCTTCCCCGACGAGCTCGGCTCGGGGCTGCCCGTGTTCCATCCCAAGGGCGGGATCATCCGCACCGAGATGGAGGACTACTCCCGCAAACGCCACGTCGAGGAGGGGTACGAGTTCGTCAACACCCCCCACATCACCAAGGGCCACCTCTACGAGGTGTCGGGTCACCTCGACTGGTACCGCGACGGCATGTTCCCGGCGATGCACATCGACGAGGAGCTGAACGAGGACGGCACGGTCCGCAAGCCGGGCCAGGACTACTACCTCAAGCCGATGAACTGCCCCATGCACAACCTGATCTTCCGCTCCCGCGGACGGTCGTACCGGGAACTGCCGTTGCGGCTCTTCGAGTTCGGATCGGTGTACCGGTACGAGAAGTCGGGTGTCGTACACGGACTGACCCGCGTGCGTGGCATGACGCAGGACGACGCGCACATCTACTGCACCCGCGAGCAGATGCGCGACGAACTGGCGACCACCCTGCAGTTCGTCCTCGGCCTGCTGAAGGACTACGGGCTGGACGACTTCTATCTCGAGCTGTCCACCAAGAACCCGGACAAGTTCGTCGGCGACGACGCCGTGTGGGAGGAAGCGACGGCGACGCTCGCCGAGGTCGCGGAGTCGTCGGGGCTGAACCTCGTTCCCGATCCGGGCGGCGCCGCGTTCTACGGACCGAAGATCTCGGTGCAGGTGCAGGACGCCCTGGGGCGCACCTGGCAGATGTCGACCATTCAGCTCGACTTCAACCTGCCCGAGCGGTTCGACCTCGAGTACACCGCCAGCGACGGCACCAAGAAGCGCCCGGTGATGATCCACCGGGCCCTGTTCGGGTCCATCGAACGGTTCTTCGGGGTGCTCACCGAGCACTACGCGGGCGCGTTCCCGGCCTGGCTGGCGCCGGTGCAGGTGGTCGGCATCCCGGTCGCCGAGACGTTCGCCGACCACCTCTTCGACGTGGTGAAGCGGCTGAAGGCGGCCGGTGTCCGCGCCGAGGTCGACGCGAGCGACGACCGCATGCAGAAGAAGATCTTCAACAACACCGCGCAGAAGGTGCCGTTCATGCTGCTGGCGGGGGCGCGCGACGTCGAGGCCGGCGCCGTCAGCTTCCGATTCCGCGACGGCACCCAGGTCAACGGCGTGCCGGTGGACGACGCCGTGCGCATCGTCACCGACTGGATCGGCCGCCGCGAGAACGCCTCGCCGACGGCGGAACTGCTGCAATCCGGTCGGGAAGGGTGACGCACATGACCGGAGGTGACGACGTGACGGCCGACGAGATGCTCGGTGGCCCCGGCCGCCTGGTCGACCGCGGGCCCGGCGAGCCCGATCACCTTCAGCGGATCTGGTCGCCGCACCGCATGTCGTACATCGCCGAGACGCCGAAGTCGCGGGACACCCCGAACGAGCCGTTCATCGACATCCCGAAGATGGACGACGAGGACGGGCTGATCGTCGCCCGCGGGGAGCACGTGTACGCGGTGCTCAACCTGTACCCGTACAACCCGGGGCACCTGATGGTGGTTCCCTACCGCAAGGTCGCGGCGCTCGAAGACCTGACGGAGGAGGAGAGCGCCGAGCTGATGTCGTTCACGCAGCAGGCGCTGCGCGTGATCAAGCGGGTGTCGCGGCCGGACGGTTTCAACGTCGGCCTCAATCTCGGTGCGGCGGCGGGCGGTTCGCTCGCCGAGCACCTGCATCAGCACATCGTTCCGCGCTGGGGCGGGGACGCGAACTTCATCACGGTCCTCGCCGGGGTCAAGGTCATGCCGCAATTGCTGCGCGAGACCCGGGGGCTGCTGGCGAAGGCCTGGAATGAATGACGCGATAGATGGATGACGCGCGAGTCGCTGACTCACGCGTGCGGGGTTCCTGTCGGGAAGTGAAGAACGGGGTGGAGAGGTGCTGAGCTTCTTCGGACGGGCATCCGTGTCCAAGGTGACGGCGCCGCTGGGGAAGGCCCTGGTCAAGACGGGGCTCACCCCCGATTCCGTCACCGTCATCGGCACCGTCGCGACCGTGGCGGGAGCCGTCACGCTGTTTCCCAGCGGACATCTGTTCTGGGGAGCGATGTTCATCTGGCTGTTCGTGATGTTCGACATGCTGGACGGCGCGATGGCACGCGCGCGGGGCGGCGGAACCCGGTACGGCGCCGTCCTCGACGCCACCTGCGACCGGGTGGCCGACGGCGCGATCTTCGCCGGTCTCGCCTGGTGGGCCGTCTATCACGAGAACAGCAAGCCGCTGCTGATCGCGACGCTGCTGTGCCTGGTCACCTCGCAGGTGATCTCGTACGCCAAGGCTCGCGCCGAGGCGAGCGGACTGTCCGCCGACGGCGGGCTCATCGAACGGCCGGATCGGCTGATCATCGTGCTCGTCGGCGCCGGCGTCACCGGGCTCGGGGTGCCGTGGGCCGTGCACGTCGCGATGTGGTTGCTGTCGGCGGGCAGCGTGATCACCGTGTTCCAGCGGGTTCTGGCGGTCCGCCGGTCGCCGGGGGCGCGGGACGTGCTGCCCCTGCCGCCCGCGGATCCGACGCCGGAAGACGGACAGGCGACCGCGCGGTGAGCGGCGTGTCCGAACGCATCAGCGACCTGGGGTACGCGGCAGGCTGGCGGCTGGTGCGCGCACTGCCCGAGAAGGCCGCGGTCACCCTGTTCGACAGGGGGGCCGACTTCGCCGTCCGGAACGGTGGCCCGGACCAGTTGCGCCGCAATCTCGCCCGGGTGCTGGGCGTGCCCGCGGCTGAGGTGCCGGAGGCGATGATGCGGGCGTCGATGCGGTCCTACGCACGGTACTGGCGGGAGGCGTTCCGGCTTCCGTCGATGGACCTGGTGAAGACTGGCGCCGCGCTCGACGAGCTGATCGAGGGGCAGAAGCACCTCGACGCCGCGAAGGAGGCCGGCCGGGGCGCGATTCTCGCACTGCCGCACAGCGGCAACTGGGACATGGCCGGTGTGTGGTGCGCCCAGCACTGGGGTGGTCTGTCCACGGTCGCCGAGCGGCTCAAACCCGAATCGCTGTACCAGCGGTTCGTCGACTACCGGGAAGGGCTCGGCTTCGAGATCTTCCCGCTCAGCGGCGGTGAGCATCCCCCGTTCGTGGAATTGTCGGAGCGGCTGCGCGGCAACGGCATCGTGTGCCTGCTCGGTGAACGCGACCTGGCGAAGAAGGGTGTCCCGGTGACGTTCTTCGGGGAACCGACCCGCATGCCCGCCGGTCCCGCCAAGCTGGCGATCGACACCGGTGCGCCGCTGCTGCCGGTGCACTGCTGGTTCACCGACGGCGGGTGGGGTTTCCGCATCGACCCGCCGATCGACACGACCGGGGGAGTGGCCGCCGCGACGCAGGCGCTCGCGGACCGGTTCGAGGTCAACATCGCGGCACATCCCGAGGACTGGCACATGCTTCAGCCGCTGTGGCTGTCCGACCTGTCGCAGGCGAGGCTCTCCCGCATGGAGAACTCGTGAAGATCGGCATGGTCTGCCCGTACTCGTTCGACGTCCCGGGCGGAGTGCAGGCCCACGTCGTCGACCTCGCGGAGGTCCTGATCGAGCGCGGGCACAAGGTGAGCGTCCTGGCCCCGGCGTCCGACGACGTCGACCTGCCCGGTTTCGTCGTGTCGGCGGGACGCGCCCTCGCCATTCCCTACAACGGTTCGGTCGCCCGGCTGAGTTTCGGCCCCGCCGCCAGCGCCCGGGTCCGGCGCTGGATCTCGGACAACGACTTCGACGTCCTGCACATCCACGAGCCCAACGCGCCGAGCCTGTCGATGCTCGCCATGCGGGTGGCGGAGGGGCCCATCGTGGCGACGTTCCACACCTCGACCACGAAGTCGTTGGTGCTGAGCACGTTTCAGGGTGTGCTCCAGCCGTACCTGGAGAAGATCAGCGGACGCATCGCGGTGTCGGAACTCGCGCGGCGCTGGCAGGTGGAATCGCTCGGCTCCGACGCGGTCGAAATCCCCAACGGCGTCGACGTCCCGGCCTTCGCGAACGCCGAACCGCTGCCCGGGTACCCGCGCGCCGGCAAGACCATCCTCTTCCTCGGCCGCTACGACGAGCCCCGCAAGGGCATGGCCGTGCTCCTGAAGGCGCTGCCCGCGCTGGTGGAGAAGTATCCCGACCTCGAGGTGCTCGTGGTCGGCCGCGGCGACGAGGACAAGCTGCGCCGCGAGGCGGGCCCCGTGTTCGGGCACCTGAGGCTGCTCGGCCAGGTCGACGACGCCGAGAAGGCGTCGGCGCTGCGGAGCGCCGACGTGTACTGCGCCCCCAACCTCGGCGGTGAGAGCTTCGGCATCGTGCTGGTGGAGGCGATGGCCGCCGGAGCCGCCGTCGTCGCGAGCGAACTGGACGCGTTCCGCCGGGTCCTGCGGGACGGGCAGGCGGGCGTGCTGGTGCCGGTGGGGGATGCGGCGGAGCTCGCCGCCGGGATCGACTCGGTGCTCGGCGACCCCGAGCGCATCGCCGCGCTCACCGACGCCGGCCGCACGGTGGTCACCGAATACGACTGGCCGGTGGTCGCCGAGCAGATCCTGCGCGTCTACGAGACGGTCACCGTCGGCCGTGACGGCGTCCGGGAGGTCGGCTCGTGACGCTCTCCGCCCTCACGATCCTGGTTCTCGCGCTGGTCGCGGCCGTCGTCCTCGCGGTCGGCCTGTGGGCGTACGGCACGGCCAACCGCCTCGACCGCCTGCACGTCCGCTCCGACCTCTCCTGGCAGGCCCTCGACGCGGCCCTCGCCCGCCGGGCGGTGGTCGTCCGGGCGGCGGCCGCGGCGATGGACCCACCGGAGGGCAGGTCGCTGGCCGCGCTGGCGGCCAGGGCCGAACGATCGGAGCGGGCCGACCGGGAGATCGCCGAGAACGCGTTGTCGGGCGCACTCTCCTCGCTCGACCCGGACACCCTGCGCCCCCAGCTGGTGGCGGAACTCGCCGACGCCGAGGCGCGGGTGCTGATCGCCCGCCGATTCCACAACGACGCCGTCCGTGACACGCTCGCCCTGCGCACCCGGCGGCCCGTCCGATGGCTGCACCTCGGCGGCACGGCCCCGCTGCCGACGTACTTCGAGATCACCGAACGCTCGTCCGCCGCCGCGGTCGCCGAGGGCCTGTCCCTCGACTCCGTCCGGACGTCCGCCCGGGTGGTGCTGCTCGACGGCCGGGGCCGGGTGCTGCTGCTGCGGGGACACGACCCCACCGTCCCCGACGTGTACTACTGGTTCACGATCGGTGGCGCCGTGGAGAAGGGCGAGAACCTGCGGGCGGCCGCCGTCCGGGAGATCGCCGAGGAGACCGGGCACACCGCGTCACCCGAGTCGCTGCGCGGACCGATGTGGCGACGGGTGGCGATCTTCTCCTGGAACGGGCAGCTCATCCGTTCCGAGGAGCTGTTCTTCGCGCTGCGCACCGACGGGTTCGAACCGCATCACGGCGGCTTCACCGAACTGGAGAGCCGCACCATCACCGGTCACCGGTGGTGCACCGCGGACACCGTCCGCGACCTGGCGGCGGCGGGCGAGGCCGTGTACCCGCACGACCTCGCGGATCTCCTCGACGAGGCCGAGGCGGTGGCCGCGGCCGCCGCCGACCCCGAGGTGCGCGCGATCACCTGAGCCGCCCGCCGTGCGGGGCACCGCCGTCGCCGTCGCCCACTTCCCGGAGAAAGCCAGCAATCGCGGACTGGCTACGGAAGTGGACTGGCGTTCGTCCTAGAATCGGGTACTGCAGCGTGAACGTCGTCGCTCACGCATGCCGCTATCGCAATCAATCCACGCCACACCTCAGGAGTTCGCTGTGAGCACCCCCGACACCACCCCCACCACCGGTACGGCGCGCGTCAAGCGCGGCATGGCCGAGATGTTGAAGGGCGGGGTCATCATGGACGTCGTCACCCCGGACCAGGCGAAGATCGCCGAGGACGCCGGTGCCGTCGCGGTGATGGCACTCGAGCGGGTGCCCGCGGACATCCGCGCCCAGGGCGGCGTGTCCCGGATGAGCGACCCGGACATGATCGACGGCATCATCTCCGCCGTCTCGATCCCGGTGATGGCCAAGGCCCGGATCGGGCACTTCGTCGAGGCGCAGATCCTGC
>JBCEBZ010000549.1:0-9238 GCA_039206675.1 Rhodococcus sp. (in: high G+C Gram-positive bacteria)
GGGGGCGAAGCCGCATAATGGCGGCCATGGGATCTGTATTCAGCGCCATCATCAACGGAGATCTGCCCGGACGGTTCGTGTGGGAGGACGAGGACGTCGTCGCGTTCCTCACGATCGCCCCCATCACTCAGGGCCACACCCTTGTCGTGCCTCGCAAGGAGGTGGACCAGTGGCAGGACGTCGACGGCGTGATCTGGAACAAGGTCATGGACGTCGCCCGCACGATCGGGCAGGCCGTCCGCCCGGCATTCGACGCACCGCGCGCGGGGCTGCTGATCGCCGGACTCGAGGTGCCCCACCTGCACCTGCACGTCTTCCCCGCCTACGACCTCGGCGATTTCAACATCAGCAACGCCGAGCAGAACCCGTCCCAGGAGTCGCTCGAGGAGGCTCAGGCGAAGCTCAAGGCGGCGCTGCGCGAACTCGGTCACGGGGACAACGTCCCCGACTGACGGTCAGTTCGACCGCGGCAGTTCCACCCGGAACGTGGCGCCTTCGCCGGGTCGGCTGTCGACGGTCACGGACCCTCGGTGGGCGGCGACCAGGGCCGCGACGATCGACAGGCCCAGCCCGCTGCCCCCGCTCTCCCGGGTGCGGGACGCGTCGGTGCGGTAGAACCTCTCGAACACCCGGGCCGCGTCTTCCTCGTTCAGCCCGGGTCCGGTGTCGGCCACCTCGAGCACGACGCTGTGCTCGGTGGTGCCGAGCCGCACCGTCACGTCCGCGGTGGCGGGGGTGTGTTTGACGGCGTTGGCGAGCAGATTGCCGAGGACCTGCCGCAGCCGGGCCTCGTCACCGATCACCTCCGGCGTACCGGGACCGGGGCGGACGTCGAGCGCGATGGACCGCTCGGGGGCGACGGCACGTGCCCCGTGCACGGCGTCGGACGCCACCGACAGCAGGTCCACGGGTCTGGTTTCGAGGGGACGCTGGGCGTCGAGCCGGGCGAGCATCAGCAGATCCTCCACCAGGAGCCCCATTCGGGACGCCTCCCCCTCGATGCGGCTCATCAGGGTTTCGGTGTCGGTCATCGCGCCCTGCCGATACAGTTCGGCGAAGCCGCGGATCGTGGTGAGCGGGGTGCGCAGTTCGTGACTCGCGTCGGCGACGAATCGCCGCATCTTCTCCTCGGACCGCCGCGCCGATTCCTCGGACGCCTCGGTGGCGGCGAACGCGTGCTGGATCTGCGCGAGCATTCCGTTGAGCGCCACGGACAGTCGCCCGATCTCGGTACGGTCGTCCCGTTCCGGGACGCGTCGGTGCAGGTCTCCCGACGCGATCGCCGCGGCGGTCTCCTCCACCTCGACGAGGGGACGCAGACTGCGCCGGACCACGAAATACGCGACCACGCCCAGGGCGATCAGCACCACCACACCGATGATGAGTTGCAGCACGACCAGGCGGTTCACCGTTTCGTCGTTCTCGGTGAGCGTCATCGCGACGGTCGTCTCGATTCCGTCCGGCGCGGTCGTGGTCAGCACCCGCCACCGCACGTCGGAGTCGTCCGTCGAGCCGACCGTGACGGGCACCGACGCCGGGTCTTCCGGCAGTGCGGGCGAGACGGATTCGTCGTTGATCTCACGCAGAACCGTTCCGTTCGCCAGCGTCGTGCGGACGTAGAACGGGCTCGGCGGACGACCGGGGTTCGGCTCGTCGGGTGGCGGCAACGGCCGCGACTTGCCGGGCTTCGCCCATCCCTGGGCCGCGTCGTGTAACTGGTGATCGACGCGGTTGGTCAGCGAATTCTCGAGCGCCGACGTCACCGCGACACCGGATGCGAGGAGGCCGAGCGCCGACAGGAGGAGGACGGCGCCGACAAGTGTGATGCGCAGCGGCATCGCCCGGATCCACCGTCGCGCAGGCCTGTTCGGGACGGACGCGGCCACCTCGGCCGACTGCAGGGGAGCCGCGGGCGCGGTCATCGCCGCGGTTCTCGCATCACGTAGCCGACGCCGCGCAGGGTATGGATCAGCGGCGTCTCGCCGGTGTCGACCTTCCGGCGGAGATAGGACACGTACGACTCGACCACCCCGACCTCGCCGCCGAAGTCGTAGTTCCAGACGTGGTCGAGGATCCGCGGCTTGCTCAGCACCGTGCCCGCGTTGACCATGAAGTACCGCAGCAGCGTGAACTCCGTCGGCGACAGCGACACCAGGTCGCCGGCCTTCCAGACTTCTCGGGTGTCGTCGTCGAGTTCGATGTCGGCGAACTTGATGCGGGCGGACTGCTCCTCCACCGAAACCTTGCCCGCCCGACGCAGGATGACGCGGAGCCGGGTCACCACTTCTTCGAGGCTGAACGGCTTGGTGACGTAGTCGTCGGCGCCGAGGGTGAGGCCGCTGATCTTGTCCTCCACCGCATCCTTCGCGGTGAGGAACAGCACCGGTGCGTCCACACCGTCGGCGCGCAACCGCTTGAGCAGGCCGAACCCGTCCATTCCCGGCATCATGACGTCGAGAATGACGGCGTCCGGGCGGAAGGTGCGCGCCGTGTCGAGTCCCTCGGCCCCGGTCGACGCCGTCGCCACCTCGAATCCCTGGAATCGGAGGCTCACGGAGAGCAACTCGAGGATGTTCGGTTCGTCGTCGACGACGAGGACGCGGGCTTCGACAGGCTTATCATTCACGCAACCCATCATCACTCGTGACGCTGGATCGTCGCTGTAGGTTTCCTGGGAGGTTCCTGTGAGCCGGTACGGCCGGCCGGGGTCGGACGGATTCCGATCGTCAGTTGACGACGATATTGAGGTTGAACACTACCCCGCCGAACGTCAGGATCGTGTTGGCCAATCCGAGTGTGACACCACTGTTGAGTGCCCCGAGCAGTCCCAGCATCATGACCTCCATCGTCGCCCCGGTGAAGGGGTGTGTGCGCGCTGTCCGTGCGCGTTGCGGATGACACTAAGTCACGTTCGGAAAATTCGTGGCGACACGCGCACGCAATTTCCCTGAATAAAATCACTTATTCTTCTCGAGCGAAAAAGGGTGAAATTCCGGGCGCATGAGCGAGGATGGGAAAGTTGCGCTCCAGAGCCCCGGCGCTCACGGTCGCCCGTATACGCGACAACCCCGCCGTCGCGCGACGGCGGGGTTGCGTGAACCGGAGTTGTCTTGACAGGCAGGAAGTTCAGGCGACGACGTTCATGTTGAGCACCACTCCGCCGAACGTGCCGATCGTGTTGGCGAGTCCGAGGGTGAAAGCGCTGTTGATTGCGGCGAGCAGTCCGAGCATCATGATGTTCCTCGTTATCTTCCGTGGTATACGCACAGAATTCACTGTCGCGCTCGACAATAAGTCAGCAGGCCTCGCTGTGCGGAATATTCGGCGCATTCGCGCCCCGTGCGCGCGGAGCGAGTCTGTGGACTCGCTCACCACTCACGGGCGCGGAGCGCCTCGCCCGGTACCGTGGACGGCGTCGACACGACATCCGGACGAGCGCACCGTACCCGGCCAGCGACAAGACGGTGCCCGGAGGTTTGTCATGGCGTGGATCGTGCTCGTCCTGTCGGGAGTCCTGGAGGCCGTCTGGGCCACCGCGCTCGGCCGGTCGGAAGGGTTCAGCAAGCTCGGGCCCAGTGTCGTGTTCGGCGTTGCACTGATTCTCAGCATGGCGGGTCTGGCCTTCGCGATGCGCAGCCTCCCCATCGGAACGTCGTACGCGGTGTGGGTCGGTATCGGCGCGGCCCTGACCGTCGGATACGCGATGCTGACCGGCGCCGAAAGCTCGTCGCTGGTGAAGATCCTGCTGATCCTGGGCATCGTGGGATGCGTCGTCGGACTGAAGGCTCTGCACTGACCCGATCGAGACAGTCGATGATTGTGTGTCGCGGGTTACAGTAACTCCATGAACCTGGTGTCGTTGATGACCCTCCCGGTGCGTGCCGGTCTCGCGGCCGCCGATGTCGGCCTCGGTATCGCCGAGGCCACCCTCGTGACGGTCCGGACCGCGGTCGCCGGGACCGGCGTGGTCACGGGCATGAGCACCCAGGGCAGCCCGCTGCAGGTGATCAGCCAATTGTCCTCGCTGGCGGCCAACGACCGGCCGCTCGGGCAGGCACTCCAGCCGGGCGGTCCACTCGACCGTCTCCTCGCCCCGGGTGGTCCCGTCGACCGTCTCACGTCGGAGGGCGGCACCCTCGAACGACTGCTCGAGCCGGGTGGCCCGCTCGAGCGGGTCCTCGCCAAGGACGGCCCGCTCGACCGGGTCCTTGCCGAGGACGGCACCCTCGAGCGCCTGCTCGCCAAGGACGGCCTGCTCGACCGTCTCACCGCCGAACAGGGCCCGCTCGAGCGGCTGACCGCCCAGGACGGTGCGGTCGAGCGACTCACGGCGCCGGGCGGACTGGTGGACCGGGCGCTCGCCGAGAACGGCATCCTCGACACCCTGCTGTCGGAGGGCGGCGCGTTCGAGCGGCTCATCGCCGAGGGCGGCCCGCTGGATCAGATCGTGGCGTTGTCCGAGACGTTGACGGCCCTGGCGCCCAACCTGGAGCGGATGAGCGCGAGCGTCGACCTGTTGCAGGAAACGGTGGGTGTCCTCAGCGCCGCCGTCGGGCCGCTCGGCGAACTGGCGGGCAAGTTGCCGGGACGCTGGCTCAACAAGGGCAAGGGCGACCGCCCCGGCGTCGACTACACCCTCGGCCCCGCCTGACGCCTTGACCTGAAGCGAGCTCGAGGTTTTACGGTCGGGTCATGACCCGCATCGAAGGCCTCGGACCCATCGGCATCTCCCTGAACATCTCACCGGACGAGGCGTATCTCGACGAGGCGGCCCGGCTGGAATCCCTCGGCTATTCGGCGATCTGGTTGGCGGGCGGACAGATCGACAGCCTGGACCGGATTTCGGCCGTCGTCCGGGCGACCGAGTCGATCCCGGTCGCGACCGGCATCATCCCCGTCGACGTCTACGACGCGGACGCCGTCGCGCGGCTCCATGCCGATCTGCGGATCACGGCGGCGGACCGGTTCGTCGTCGGACTGGGCGGCCCGCAGATTCCCCGGCCGCTCCGGGCGCTGAACGCATATCTGGACAGGCTCGACCGGTCCGACCCGCCGGTGCCCGCGGAGCGGCGGATCCTGGCCGCGCTGGGTCCGCGCAAACTGGAACTCGCGCGGGATCGGGCCGCAGGGGCCGTCCTGCTCCTCGTCACGCCCGACTACACCGCCGAGGCGCGGCGCATCCTCGGCCCGGACGCCACGCTCGTCGTGTCGTTGATGACCGCGCTGGGCACCGACGCTGCCCGTGCCCGGGAGACCGCCCGCGTTCCTCTCCGGTTCCTCTCCGGGGTGGCCGGTTATGCCGCGAATTTCGCGCGGATGGGGTTCGCTGCCGACGACATCTCGGGGCTGAGCGACCGGCTCGTCGACGACCTGGTGGCCTGGGGCGACGCGGATGCAATCACCGCGCGGGTCCGCGGGCACCTCGCGGCCGGCGCGGATCACGTCGTCGTCAGCGAACTGGGCGACCGGCCGGGCGAGGTGGCCGGACAGCTCGCGGGGGTGCTGCCGCTGCCCGCACGGGACGGTCTCGGAGCGACCGGCCGACACTGACCGACACCTGCCTCTGGTATGTATTTCGCATGACACGAACCATCGTTGCGCTGTTGATCCCGGCCGCCCTGCTGCTCGGGGCGTGCAGTTCCGAATCGACCACCACCGAGGCCGAGTCCACGGCGAGCGCAACGACCGAGGCCACGGAGGCGTCCTCCGCAGACCTGCCCGCGGTCGCGGACCTGTGCAAGGGCCTGCTCCAGTACGCGAACGGCGCCGAGGCCCGCGCGCAGCAGAGCGGCGAGACGTTCGACCGCGCGAAGGCCCTCGACGACCTGTTCACCCAGTCGGCCGAGACGGCGGAGTGGAAGGACGCCCCGCAGGAGCGCAAGGATCAGATGATCCAGGCCTACGACGCCGCCAAGACCGGGGCCTGCTGACCCGTTCCCCGATCGAGGACCGGAACTGTCCTCAATCCTTCGTAGCGTGGTCTGTATGACCGACACGACGAAGTCCATCCGACCGTTTCGTATCGACATCGCGCAGGCACAGCTCGACGATCTCGCCGATCGACTCGCGCGGACCCGGTTCGGCACCCCGCTCCCGGGTGACGACTGGACAACCGGTGTGCCCACGTCCTACCTGGTCGAACTCGTCGCGTATTGGCGCGACGAGTTCGACTGGCGGGCGCAGGAGAAATCGCTCAATACCATCCCTCAGTTCGTGACCGAGATCGACGGGCAGAACATCCACTTCCTGCACGTCCGCTCACCCGAGCCGGAGGCCCTGCCTCTCGTCCTCACCCACGGCTGGCCGGGTTCGTTCGTCGAATTCCTCGACGTGATCGGGCCCCTCACCGACCCCGCGGCGCACGGCGGCAACCCCGCCGACGCGTTCCACGTTGTCGTACCGTCGCTGCCCGGCTTCGGGTTCTCCGGACCGGTCCGCGAATCGAACTGGAACATCCACCGGATCGCCACGGCGTGGGCGGAGCTGATGAGCCGGCTCGGATACGAGCGTTACGGGGTCCAGGGCGGCGACATCGGCGCGGGCGTCTCGCCCGAGGTCGCCCGCATCGCCCGGGACGCGGTGGTCGGGGTGCATCTCAACGGCAACGTCGGCGTTCCGTTCCACGAGTTGGACGAGGCGGAACGGGCGAGCCTGACACCACTGGAGCAGGACCGCCTGGACCGGGTGTCGCGGTTCATGTCCGACGAGTTCGGCTACATCTCCATCCAGTCCACGCGACCCGCGACTCTCGGTGCCGCGCTCGCCGATTCACCGATCGGTCAGCTCGCCTGGATCGTCGACAAGTTCCGCGAGTGGACGTATCCGCGGGAGGCGCTCCCCCACGACGTCGTGGGCATCGACCGCCTGCTCACCAACGTCATGCTGTATTGGCTCACCGACACCGCGTCGTCGGCCGCGTACGTCGGGTACATGCAGGAATCTTCTTGGGGCGCCGACAATTCCGTGTCCGGCGTCCCGACCGCCGTTCTCGTCTTCGCTCACGACGTCGGCATCCGCCGCTACGCGCAGCAGGAGCATGCAATCACGCGATGGACCGACATCGAGGATCGCGGCGGCCATTTCGCCGCCCTCGAGGAACCCGTGACACTGACCGCGGACGTCCGGGAGTTCTTCGCCGGACTCCGCTGACATCCGGAGCGGTCAGATCACACTCGAAATGAGGAATGCGGCGAGCAGCACGCCGACGAGAACGGATCCGGCGGCGGCGGCCGCGAGGACCACCGAACCGGTGACGGTCATCGCCGGCGCCGCCGCGACGAGGGCAGCGACGAGCGCGGTTCCGAGCGAGAAGCGGCGGCCGGGCTCGGCCTGCCGGACTTTCGCGTGCCGGGCAGTGTGTGGACGGACATTGTGGGCCGTGAGGGTCATGATCCGATATCCCATCTGGAGTCGAATGCGGACCAGAGTCGGAGCTCTGGCGGGTAAACGGGCAGTAGGGTCACCTCCTCGGCGCCGTGGCGGATCACTGTGCGGGCGTGCAGCCCGGCCCTTCCAGCCGGGACGCCAGTTCGGCGTTCTCGGATTCGAGCGCGAGGATGCGCCGAATGCCGGCGACGTTCACCCCGTCCTCCATGAGCTGAGCGATGCGCGCCAACCTGACCAGATCGTCGTCGCTGTATCTGCGGGTGCCGCCACCGGTTCGGGCGGGTGTGAGCAATCCCCGGCGTTCGTACAGGCGCAGAGTCTGCGGGCCTATGCCCGTCAGCTCGGACGTCACCGCGATTCCATAGACCCCGCGATGCGAGCGGGGCAGTGTTTCGGTCGTCACAACAAGCTCCCTTCTGCTTAAGGAACACCTGATGTTAACAAATGCATGAAACGAATCTACATCGTGAGGTATAGATTTTGCATCTCAGGCCCCTCATGCCTGGTGTGCAGCAGCCAGGACGAGCGTCGGGTGACGTAATCTCGGACTCGAACCGAACACGAACCGAAGCGGCCCTCGCAGGCGTTCGTGGAGGTGTCGTGGCTGCGAGCGCCACGGCCTCTGCGCCAGAGACGAGAGAACCCGTGCCCCGCACACAGGAACACGCCGACCGATACCGCGACGCTCTGACCGCACTGGCGGCCGCCACCCAACGCCCGGCGAATGTGGTCAATACCGGTGCGGGATATGCGATCCGGGTCGACTTCGAATTCAACCGGTACCTTCTCGCGTCCAATGCCGCCGACGGACTGACCGACGCCGTCGAGGACGCAGCAGAGTGGCGGGTCAGCCTGTACCAGGGCGCAGCCGAGGGCACATCCGAAGAATTGCTGGCCACCGCCGGGCACGCGTGGCTGGTCGACGCGTTCGACCTCGCCTTCGCGGACATCCGCGCCAAAGGTAAATGGCAGTCGGCCGATGCGTCGTTCGACGAGTTCAACCCCACCAACGACCAGTCTGCGAGCTGAGCCGGCGCCGCTCAGGCGCGGTCCGGGGCCTCGGATCGGACGAGTTGCTCGAGTTCGGCGTTCCGCGCCGCGAGCACCGCATTCTCTGCTTCGAGGCGGAGGATCTGGCCGATTCCGATGAGATTGACTCCGGCGGCCACGAGTTCGGTGACCTTCTGGAGGCGCGCGACGTCGTCCTCGCTGTACCGGCGGGTGCCACCGCCCGTGCGAGTCGGCGTGATCAACCCGCGCCGCTCGTAGAGGCGCAGGGTCTGCGGACCGATACCCGTCAGCTCCGACGTTACCGAGATCCCGTACACACCCCGCTGCGAACGAAGCGGCACTTGAGAGGACGTCACCGGGTCTCCCTTCTTCTCAGGGCGCATCAATCTTACCAAGCCCGGGTGGACACAATGTGCCACGGGGGGCGCAGGTTCTCTCCGAAATTGCGCTCCGCCGCCTCCCCGGCCGTCGCAGCGTTCTGGAGACATCCCGCACCCGACGGGAGTCGAGGCTACCTGGCCGGACCAGCAATCTTGCCGATTCGGCTTGAACTTCCCGTCCGACCGCTGTAGAACAAATCTATATTCTTCAACGCAGATTAGTTCTCACGACTAGTTCGGGGACGAAGGAGAACCGATGACCACTCACAACGCGGAGAACACGCCCCACGACGGGGAAGTCCTGGTCCTGGGCGCAGGCAGCGGCGGAGCGATCGCCGGTGGCCTGATCGCCACGCTGGCCCTCAGCGCGCTGACCCTCCTCTCGTCCCTGCCGACCTGAACGCCCACACGCTCCCCGACCATTCCTTTCACGACAGGACATTGCCCTCATGCGCGCCCAC
>JBCEBZ010000550.1:0-9179 GCA_039206675.1 Rhodococcus sp. (in: high G+C Gram-positive bacteria)
GGATACGGCCTGGGACAGTCGATGCTGGCGATGGGTCTGTGGATGGCGCCGTCGGGACTGATGATGATGGCGGTGTCCCCGTTCGGCGCCAAGCTGTCGTCCACCCGCGGACCGAAGGTCACGCTGCTCGTCGGCAGCCTCGTCATCGCCCTCGGCTACGGATCGTCGATGTTCCTGATGGGGTCGACGTGGGGTCTGGTGGTGGTGACCTGCATCTGCGGCGCGGGCGTCGGCCTCGCCTACGGGGCGATGCCCGCCCTCGTGATGAGCGCCGTGCCGCAGTCCGCGACGGCGTCCGCGAACAGTGTCAACTCGCTGATGCGTTCGGTGGGCACCTCGGTGTCCGCGGCCGTCGTCGGCGTCGTCCTGGCGCAGATGAGCGTGCAGGTCGCGGGCCACACCCTGCCCACCGAGGGCGGATTCCGGACCGGCCTGCTGATCGGCTGCGGTGTCGCACTCGTCGCCGCGGCCATCACCCTGGCGATCCCGACCCGCCGTGCCGTGCCCGCGGCGCCGAGCCAGAGCCCGGAACCACTCGCGTCGTCGAAGGTGTAGCCGTCGTGTGCCCTACTTGTGGAGGGCGTACCCGGCCACGGGGTTGCCGTTGACATAGACGGTGCCCTCGTAGGTCCCGTCGGGCCTCGGCGTGATCCGGTCGGTCAGGAAGGGAAGCCCGGAGGGGCTGTAGTCGGTGACGAGGGAGCCGCCCGGTTCCGGAGTGGTCATGCCGAAGACGTACGGGAAGAACACCCCGAAGTTGTCCATGACCCACCCGTGCCCGAACGTCTTTCCCTTCCAGATCAGGTCGCCGCCGAGAACGTTGGTCGTGCCGACATACGTGCCCGCGGGCATCGGCACCGGCAGGGGCACCGGTAGCGGCGGCGGCATGGGCGCCGGCACCGGGTCTGCAGCGGCCGTTCCCGCCGCGAAGAAAGACAGGCCGGCCACCGCGACGGCCCCTACTGCGACCTTGCGCATGATGTCCATGAGTACTCCGTATATCGAGGTGCGTGGGCGAAAGTGTCGCACGTGCAGGGCTTCCGCAGGGCCAGTGTGGAGAAGATGCTGTTCGGATCGTTGCCGCAGTCCCCGAGTATGCCGAAGGTGACGCGAGAAATCGCAACGAGCGCCGCGCCGCGCGGACGGCGGCGCACCATGGGGACATGACCGACACGGTTCTGCGCCTGAGCACCCGCCGGGGGCGGTGGGTCGTCGTCGCCACCGTGCTCGGCTCGAGCCTCGCGCTGCTGGACGGCACGGTGGTGAACATCGCCCTGCCGCACATCGGCGAGGACCTCGGATCGGGTGTCGCGGGACTGCAGTGGATCCTCAGCGGCTACACCCTGGCCCTGGCGTCGCTGATCCTGCTGGGCGGGGCGCTCGGGGATCGCTGGGGCAGGCGCCGCGTCTTCGTCTGGGGGACGGTCTGGTTCGCGGCGGCATCGCTGCTGTGCGGCGTCGCACCCGACATCACCCTGCTCGTGATCGCACGGATTCTGCAGGGCGTCGGGGCCGCGATGCTGACCCCGGGCAGTCTCGCGCTGATCTCGGCATCGATCCACGAGGACGACCGGGGCGCCGCGATCGGACTGTGGTCGGGGCTCGGCGGGGTGGCGGGGGCGATCGGACCCCTGCTGGGCGGCTGGCTCGTGGAGGTGGCCGGCTGGCGGTCGGTGTTCCTGCTCAACCTTCCGCTCGCCGCGCTCGTCGTGTGGGCGTCGATGCGGCACGTCCCGGAGAGCCGGGACCCGCACCCACCCGACCACCTCGACGTCCTCGGTTCGGCGTGCGCGGTGATCGGCCTGGGCGCGCTCACCTACGGCCTGATCGAGATGAACCTGATCGCCGGGGTGGTCGGAACCGTCGTGCTGGTCGCGTTCGTCGTCGTGGAAGTGCGTTCACCGAACGCGCTGGTGCCGCCGAGCCTGTTCGCGTCGCGCATGTTCGTGGCGGCGAACCTGGTGACGCTCGCCGTGTACGCCGCGCTCGGCGGCGTCTTCTTCCTGCTGGTCCTGCAGTTGCAGTTGGTCGCCGGGTACTCGCCGCTCGAAGCCGGGCTCGCCACCATCCCGATCACGCTGGCGATGCTGGCGTTCTCCTCCCGCGCCGGCAGCTACGCCCAGACCCACGGCCCGCGACTGCCGATGACCGTCGGGCCCGCCCTGGCGGCGGTCGGGCTGCTGTTGATGACGCGGATCGGGCCGGACGCGAGCTATTGGACGGTGGTGCTCCCGGGTGTCGTGGTGTTCGGTCTCGGATTGTCCGCCATGGTCGCGCCGCTGACCGCCGCCGTGCTCGGCTCGGTGCCGGTGGAACAGTCGGGAATCGCGTCCGGGGTGAACAACGCGGTCGCGCGCACCAGCCAGCTGCTCGCGGTGGCGGCGCTCCCCGGGATCGCCGGCATCGACGCCGAGAGCATGCTCGATCCCGCCGGCTTCTCGGACGGCTTCCGCATCGCGATGTTCGTCTGCATCGCACTGCTCCTCGTCGGGGCGGCCATCGCCGCAGCCCTGATCCGGGCGCCCGCCCCCACCCCGCTCGGCCCGGTCCCGGAGTCGATTGCGTGCAAGCCACATTGCGACGTCACCGGTCCCGCCGTGCAGCCCACGCCCACCCGGTCGGGTCCGACACCGCCGAACGATTGACACACCCGTTTCGTATCCTGGTCGAGTGGCGATTTCCGGTACCGACCCGTCGAGCGTCCGGGTCGACAGCTGGACGTGGGCGATCCGGTTGTTCAAGACGCGTTCCGCGGCGGCGGCCGCCTGCAGGTCGGGGCACGTGCGGGTCAACGGCAGCACCGCGAAACCCGCGCAGCCGGTCAAGGCCGGCGACGAGGTCCGCATCCGCGCGGCGGGTGTCGAACGGATCGTCGAGGTGATCCGGCCGATCACCAAGCGGGTGGGCGCCGTGGTGGCCGTCGAGTGCTACACCGACAACACACCACCACCCCCACCGCGCGAGGTCCTCGCGTCGATCCCGCAGCGCGACCGGGGCGCAGGCCGGCCCACCAAGCGCGAACGCCGCGAGATGGACCGGCTGCGCGGGCTGTGACGCTCAGGCCGGGGTGTGGCTGAGGATGCGCAGCGCGGCAGGCACCGCCTCGATGGTGACCGGCAGCGGGCCGACGCGGTCGCCGTCCGCGTAGGCCGTGATGCCCTCACAGAGCAGTCGCACCGTCCGCGACCGGTAGGTCTGGACGTCCGGCAGCTCGACGTGGGTGCCCTTGTAGACCCGGGGGAACAGCCGGACCAGCCTCGTCCGGGGGCCGTGGTCGACGACCGTGACGTCGAGCAGTCCGTCCGTCTTGTCCGCGTTCGGGCAGATCTGCATCCCGCCGCCGTACGACCGCCCGTTGCCCACGGCGACGAGCGTCGCATCGACCTCGACGGTCTGTTCGTCGAGTTCGATCCGGTAGTGCAGTGGCTTCAACTGCGTCAGTTCGGCGAGCATCGCGAGGTTGTACCGCATCGGCCCCTTCGGCCACGACATGCGGTTCGCGCGGTCGGTGACGAGCGAATCGAAACCGCTCGCGACGATGGTGCCCGCCCACACGACCGCGCCGTCGTCGAGGGTGATCCTGGCGAGGTCGGATTCCTGCACCTCGCCGTCGGCGATGACGTCGGCCGCCGCGACGGGATCGCCGACGGGAATGCCGAATTCGCGGGCATGGTCGTTGCCGGTGCCGGCGGGAATCAGCCCCACCGGTGTCCCGGACTGCGCCGCCGCCTGCAGCCCGATGCTGATGGCGCCGTCGCCCCCGACGACGACGAGCGCGTCGGTGCCCTCGTCGATTGCCCGCCGGGCCAGCATGCGCGCGTGATCGGCGTCCGTCCCGATGATTTCGGTGACGGCGACGCCGCGTTCGCGCAGGCGCGCGACGCCCTTGCGTCCCGCGACCGGCGCGTGCCCGTGCCCGGCGAGCGGATTGACGAGGACGGTGACCTTCTCGATCACCTGCTGCGTGCTCATGGAATCAGCTTGCCGGGGTTGAGGATTCCCGCGGGATCGACGGCGTCCTTGACCGCCCGCAGAATCGCGACGCCCAGGTCGCCGATCTCGTCGCGCATCCACGGGCGGTGGTCGACGCCGACCGCGTGATGGTGGGTGATGGTTCCGCCCGCGGCGACGATGGCGTCACCGGCGGCGGTCTTGGCCTTCCGCCACTGCTCGATCGGGTCGTCCGCCTGCGCGGACACGACGGTGAAGTACAGCGAGGCGCCCGTCGGGTACGTGTGCGAGATGTGGCAGAGAACGAGCGGCGGGGTGCCCTGCGCCGACAGCGATTCCGTGAGCGCGGTGGTCACCGCCACACGGAGTGCGGCGAGGTTGCCCCAGGTGGTCGCGGTTTCCAGCGTCTCGCACAGCGCTCCCGCGTCGAGCAGCGAGTCGCGCAGGTACGGTGCGTCGAAACGCCCGTGCTCCCAGCCGTTTCCGGGTTCCTCCCCCAGGGACGTGCCGCCGTGCGCCTGCAGCACCGCGCGGGCCTCCGCCGTCCGTTCCGCGGTGTGCTCGGCTGTCCCCTCGAACGTGGTGATCGCCAGGCAGCCGCCGGTGACGGTCTCCTCGCCGATCTTGTCGGTGGTCGCCAGGTTCACCGCCGTCTCCGCCTCGTCGGACAGTCGCAGCACGGTCGGGACCGCACCCTCCTGCCTGAGCGCGCGCAGCGCGGCCGCGCCCGTCTCGAAGTCGGGGAACCGCCACCCCTCGCGGACGGTGGTGGCCGGGACCGCGTGCACGCGCACCCGCACCCGGGTGATGACGCCGAGCGTGCCCTCCGACCCGACGAACAGTTCGCCGAGGTCCGGTCCGGCCGCGGACGCCGGGGCACGCCCCGTGTCGAGGGTCCCGGTGGGGGTCACCACCCGCAGTCCCTGCACCATGTCCTCGAACCGGCCGTACCCCGCGGACGCCTGCCCCGACGACCGGGTGGCCGCGAACCCGCCGACGGTCGCGAACATGAAACTCTGCGGGAAGTGCCCGAGCGAGAAGCCGTGCGCGCCGAGCAGTTCCTCGGCGAGCGGACCCGTCACACCCGCTCCCAGCGTCGCGATGCCGGAGTCGGTGTCGAGGTCGATCAGCGCGTCGAACCGGCGCAGGTCCAGCGAGACGACGGCGTCGAATCGGTCGCGCACGGGGTCGAGGCCGCCGACGACGCTGGTTCCGCCGCCGAACGGGACCACGGCGATGCCGTTGCCGGCGCAGTACCGGAGCACGGCGGCGACCTCGGCGTCGGCGCCGGGGGTGACGACGGCGTCGGGCGCGTTCTGCGGTGCGGTGCTGCGGCGGCGCAGCAGGTCGAGCGTGCTCTTGCCGCCGGAACGCAGCAATCGGTCGGCGTGCGCCGTGCTGACGAACGGCTCTCCGACGAGGCCCGCGAGAGCGGCGAGGTGCTGGTCGGACAGTGCGCTCGGAGCGAGGACGACGTCGTCGGCCGCCCGGTCGGAGGGTTCCCTGACGGTGACGCCGAGGGCCTGTTGCAGCAGCCCCTTGATGCCGTCGGAGAGGACCTTGTGCTTTTCGGGCGCGCCCCAGGCGTCCCACTGCATCGGGGGTGCGGTCAGGACGGCGTGATCTTCCGAACGCTCATTGCTCATGCGTTATAGTGTTACACATCATGTAAGAGTGTAACTAGCCCTTTCGACGACCGCCCCGCTCCCGCCACACCTGCCGGATCGGCCGCAGCACCAATCCCATCTGCTTCCGCGTCTTCCCCCGCGTCACCAGAACCCCCGTGATCGCCACGATCCAGACGGGATACTGCACGAGCCAGGCCACCCGGAAACTCTCGAACGAGTACCCGCCCATCGCGTCGAGGATGAGCCCCATCGCCTGGATGACCAGCAACGACGCCAGGAAACCGCCGATGTTGACCATTCCCTGCGCCGTTCCCATGCTGGTGCTGGGGTTGAACATGCGGGCGTAGTCGAAGCCGATCATCGAACCGGGGCCGCCCACCGAGATCACCATCACCAGAAGCGCCAGCAACCAGATCGGCGCCGGACCCGGCAGTGCCAGCACGACGGTCCACATCGCCGCGTTGCTGATCATGATCGCCAGCACCAGATACGAGCGGCGCATCGGGAACCGGCCGCTGAGGATGCCGATGATCGGCCCGGCCACGATCGCGGAGATCACCGACAGGGTGAGCAGCGAACCGGCCTCGGCCGCCGACAGCCCCTGCGCCGACCTCAGGTACGGCACACCCCACAGCAGGGCGAACGTCGTCATCGAGAACTGCGTGCCCATGTGGGTGAAGAAGCCCAGCCGGGTGCCGTGCCGCCGCCACACGGCGCGGATCTGCGTTCCCACCTCCCGCAGTCCGGCGGGTGCGGCCACCACCTCGAGACCGGGCGGGGCGTTGCGGATGACGGACACGGCCAGCACGAAGGACAGCAACCCGAGCGATGCGGCACTGCCGTACGCGAAACTCCAGCCGGGCCCGTTCAGCAGCAGCATCAACGGCAGCGCCGACAGGATCTGGCCGATCTGACCGAAGATGCCCGTCAGCTGGGACACGAGCGGGACCCGCCGCGGCGCGAACCATTGCGGCACCAGACGCAGCACGGAGATGAACGTCATCGCGTCGCCGACGCCGACCAGCACGCGCGCGGCGACCGCCAGCGGCAGCGATTCGGTGAGCGCGAGGATCATCTGCGCCGACGCCATGATGAGGGCGCCCGCAGAAATCATGACCCGCGACCCGTACCGGTCGAGGAGCACGCCGGCCGGGATCTGCATCCCCGCGTACACCACGATCTGGAGTACGACGAAACTCGACAGCACACTCGGACTGATCGAAAAACGTTCCGACGCCGCGAGGCCCGACACACCGAACGAGGTTCGGTGCAGGACGGCGACGATATATGCGACAACCCCGACGCCCCACACCAACCACACTCTGCTCATCGCAGATCAAACTACCCGCCAGCAGGTATTACCCGCTGGTTGACGTCACTCGCGACCCAGCGACACCCAGGTCGTATCGGCCGTGCGCTCGCCGACGGTGAGGTCCGCCAGCAGGTCCAGGCGGGCGATCTGCCCCTCGGTCAGCGTGAGTGCGACGGCACCTGCGTTTTCCGTCACACGGGCCGCGAACCGGGTGCCGGGAATCGACACGGACGGCAGCCCGTACTCGCGGCCCTTCGCGTCCAGCCATGCCAGCGACACCTGGGCGGGCGTCGCGTCGAGCTCGGCGGCCACCTCGCGGACGACGTCGAGCACCTTCAGGTTCGACGGCAGCGCGTCGTCCCCGAAGCGCGGGAACCGGCGGCGCAGGTCCTTGTCGCCCAGCACGGCCGGGTCGTATGTTCCGGTGAGGAAGCCCCGGCCGACCGGCGAGTACGGCACGAAGCCGATGCCCAGTTCCGCCGCCGCGGGAACCACGTGCTTCTCGACGTCGCGACTCCAGATGCTCCACTCGCTCTGGATCGCGGCGATGGGATGCACCCGCGACGCGCGACGCAACTCGTCGCCGGTCGCCTCCGACAGTCCGATGTGACGGACCTTTCCGGCCTTCACCTGTTCCGCGATCGCGCCGACGGTGTCCTCGATGGGCACCTCGGGGTCGACGCGGTGCAGGTAGTAGAGGTCGACGGTGTCGACTCCGAGCCGGCTCAGCGATTCGTCGAGCGCCTGCCCCACGTATTCGGGTTTGCCGTTGATGCTGCGGCGTCCGTTCGCGATGTTGCCGACGAGACCGAACTTGGTGGCCAGCTGCACCTCGTCGCGGCGTTCCTTCAGCACCGTGCCCACCGCGATCTCGCTCGCGCCGTCGCCGTACACGTTGGCCGTGTCGATGAACGTCACTCCGATGTCGATGGCGTGGTGGAGGGTCGCGAGCGCCTCCGCGGGATCGACGGGGCCGTACACGGGGGCGACGGACATGGCGCCGTAGCCCTGCGCGCTGACGGTGAGGCCTTCGGACAACTGCACGGTGGGGATGTTGGTCATGCGCCCATCCTTCCCGAGCACCCCGACAGGTGCATCGTTTGGAATCGCGCTGATCGGGACCCGGCTGCCTCTACCCTGAAGGCATGGCATTCGACTGGTTCGAACTCGCCCGCATCGCCCACCGCGAGTTCGGTGCGCGGGTCGCCGCGATCACCGACTGGTCGGCGCCGACACCGGACCGCGAGTGGGACGTCACCCAACTCGTGCGGCACGTCATCGAGGAACAGCAGTGGGTTCCCCCGCTGCTCGCCGGGAAGACGGTCGGCGAGGCGACCCCGGACATCGAGCCCCTGCACGGGGACATGCGGGCCGAATGGCAGCGGTACTCCGACGCGGCCATCCGCGCGTGGTCGTCGACCGATCCGCAGACGCAGGTCCACCTGTCCTACGGCACGGTGCCGCTCGAGCCGTACCTGCGGCAGCAGACCGCCGACGTCACCATCCACGCCTGGGACCTCGCCGTGGCCACCGGATCCGACGACGCACTCGACCCGCAACTCGTCGCCGGGGTCTGGTCGGATCTCGACGATCAGCGCGAGATGCTCTCCGAGAGCGGGCTGTTCGCCGACCCCGTCGACGTTCCCGGCGACGCGCCGCTGCAGGATCGCCTGATCGCCCTCACCGGTCGCGATCCCCGGCAACGCATTTAGCCAACCGCCACCGAGGCTCGCGCCTACGCTGGGATCCATGAATACCCCGGATCCGAAACCCCGCAGCCGCGACGTCACCGACGGACTGGAGAAGACCGCAGCACGCGGAATGCTCCGTGCGGTGGGGATGGGCGACGACGACTGGGGAAAATCCCAGATCGGCGTGGCGTCGTCGTGGAACGAGATCACCCCCTGCAACCTGTCGCTCGACCGGCTCGCGAAAGCCGTCAAGGACGGCGTCCACGCGGCGGGTGGATATCCCCTCGAGTTCGGCACCATCTCCGTGTCCGACGGCATCTCCATGGGACACGAGGGCATGCACTTCTCCCTCGTGTCCCGTGAAGTGATCGCCGACAGTGTGGAAACGGTGATGCAGGCCGAACGCCTCGACGGGTCGGTGCTGCTCGCCGGTTGCGACAAGTCGCTGCCCGGCATGCTGATGGCCGCGGCCCGCCTCGACCTGTCGAGCGTGTTCCTGTACGCGGGGTCGATCCTGCCGGGCATCGCCAAACTGTCCGACGGCACCGAACTCGACGTCACCATCATCGACGCGTTCGAGGCGGTCGGCGCGTGTTC